>CAMAQM010000013.1 GCA_945860545.1 Bifidobacterium breve
ATCGCCAAGAGTGTGATCGCCGACGACGGTGGTGCGGCGAACCTGATCTTCCGGGTTGGGCCCGGGTCGCTCGCCGACCTCAAGACCCTTGTCGACGGCCTCGAAGGCGCTCTCGTCACCGATCTCACACCCCCGCCGGGAGCCAGCGCCACCCCATCTGGTCTCGCCGTGGTCGGTGTGGGTCTGCTCGAAAATGTCGAGGCCAACCGGGCGCTGCTCACCTACGTGGCGCTCGGTGTGGTCGCCCTGTGGCTACTCGTCCGCTACCGGAGCGTGGCCCGCATGCTCGTCGCTCTGGTCCCGGTGATCATGGCGGTGGGTACGTCGTCGCTGGTGGTGGCGCTCGCCGGGTTCAAACTCAGCCCGCTCACCACCATCTCAGGCCCGTTGGTCATCGCCACCTGTACCGAGTTCGCCTCGTTGATCCTCGCCCGCTACCTCGAGGAGCGGCGTCGGGGCCTGTCGCCGAAGGAGGCCTCGGACACGGCCAGCGCCCGCACCGGCAAGGCTTTCGTCACCTCGGCGTTGACCACCGTCGGGGGCTTCGCCGTCCTGATGTTCTCGTCGTTGCCACTGCTGCGGGACTTCGGGGCCATTGTGGCTCTCAACGTTGCGGTGGCGCTGCTCGCCGCCCTGGTGGTCCAGCCACCGGTGCTGGTGTGGATGGACGCGCGCGGCTGGCTGCTCAAGGCAGGCGACCGCTCCCCCGACGACGAGCCGTCTCCCGCCGGGGTCTGAACACCCGCCCCGGGGTTCAACCGGGTCACGCCAGAGCATGGGGGCGCCGGTAGGCTGACCGTCGTGGCAGATGACCCCGGTTCAACATCGTCAGCAGTCGGACCCAACGCCTGGCTGGTTGACGAGATGCACGAACGTTTTCTCGCCGACCCCACGTCGGTGAGCCCCAGTTGGCAGGAGTTCTTCGCCGACTACCGCCCCAGCGGCACCGACGGCTCGGGAGCGGCTCGTCAGGCCGCCCAGCGCGCCGTGCCTGACGGGGCTGAACCGATCAGGGGAGCCGGCGCCCGCATCGTGTCGAACATGCAGGCGAGTCTCGGGGTGCCAACGGCGACCTCGTACCGCGAGATTCCCGCCAAGCTGCTCGAGGTGAACCGCAACGTTGCCAACAACTACCTCGCACGCCAACGTGGCGGCAAGGTCAGTTTCACCCACCTCATCGGTTACGCCGTCGTGCGTGCCATCGCCGACACCGTTCCGGCGATGAACGCCGCGTTCGTCGACAACGGTGGCGACCCGATGGTCATCCGCCACCCCCACATCGGTCTCGGACTCGCTGTCGATGTCGCCAAAGCCGACGGATCACGCACGCTGCTCGTCCCGTGCATCCGTGACGCTGACACCCTTGACTTCGCCGGGTTCTGGGCCGCCTATGAGGACCAGATCCGAAAGGTACGGACCAACAAACTCACCCCCGACGACTTCTCGGGGGTCACCGTCACGCTGACGAACCCCGGCACCATCGGAACGGTGGCGTCCGTGCCGCGCCTCATGCCCGGCCAGGGGTTGATCGCCGGTGTTGGCACCATTGACTACCCGGCGCAATACCAGGGTGCCGACCCGGCTGCCCTCGCCCGCATGGGGGTGTCCAAGGTCGTCACGGTGTCCTCCACCTACGACCATCGGATCATCCAGGGGGCGGAGTCCGGCCTGTTCCTCAAGCGGGTTCAGGAACTGCTGATGGGTTCAGACGGCTTCTACGACCAGGTGTTTCGCTCGCTCGGCGTTCCCTACGAGGCGGTGGCGTGGCACCGTGACGCCAACCCGTCGGACAACACCGATGCGCAGGTCGCCAAGCAGGTGAAGGTTGAACACCTCATCAACATGCACCGGGTTCGAGGGCACCTGATCGCCGATCTCGATCCGCTGGCCTCAGAAGAACCCCACATGCACGCCGAGTTGGATCCTGCGCACTACGGGTTGACCATCTGGGACCTCGACCGGGAGTTCCTCGCCAGTGGCATCGGCGGCCACGACCGTCTGCCACTCGGCGACATCCTCCACATCCTCCGGGACGCGTACTGCCGAACGGTGGGCATCGAGTACATGCACATCTCGGACCCCGCTGAGAAGGCGTGGATCCAAGAACAGGTGGAGGGTGTTCCCACCACCCTCGACACCACCGAGCAACTCCACATCCTCGACCGGCTCAACGCTGCCGAAGCGCTCGAGAAGTTCCTTGGCACCAAGTACGTCGGCCAGAAACGGTTCGGCATCGACGGCGCGGAAAGCGCCATCCCCCTCCTTGACGCCATCGTGGGTCAGGCGGCGGACACCGGCATGGACTCCGTGGTGATGGGTATGGCCCACCGCGGGCGCCTCAATGTTCTGGTCAACGTCGTCGGGAAGTCCTACAAGCAGATGTTCAAGGAGTTCGAGGGCAACATCGACCCAGAGTCCACACAGGGTTCAGGCGACGTGAAGTACCACCTCGGTCAGATCGGCAAGTTCGTGTCGCGTGCAGGTAACGCCATTGAGGTGGAACTCGCCGCCAACCCCAGTCACCTCGAGGCCGCCGACCCGGTCGTCGAAGGCATGGCGCGGGCCCGCATGGACCGCATCGAGCCACCGGGAGAGTTCCCGGTCCTGCCGATCCTCATTCACGGCGACGCCGCCTTCGCTGGTCAGGGTGTCGTCGCTGAGACCCTCAACCTCTCGATGATCAAGGGGTATCGGGTGGGTGGCACCATCCACCTGATCATCAACAACCAACTCGGGTTCACCACTCCGCCGCAGTCGGCCCGGTCATCGGAGTACCCGACCGATGTGGCCATGATGGTCCAGGCGCCGATCCTTCACGTCAACGGTGACGACCCCGAGGCCTGCGTGCGGGTGGCCCGGCTCGCCTCCGCCTATCGCCAGCGGTTCCACAAGGACGTGGTCATCGACATGTGGTGCTACCGACGCCACGGCCACAACGAGGGGGACGACCCGTCGTACACCCAGCCCCTGATGTACAAGAAGATTGAGCAGCGGCGCAGCGTCCGCAAGCTCTACACCGAGACCCTCGTGAAGCGCGGCGACATCACGATGGATGAGGCCGAGGTCGCCCTGTCGAACTTCTCGGGTCGCTTGCAGGCCGCCCTTGAAGAGACCCGTGACGAGGCACCTCCTGCTGACACGCGGGCCAAGCCGGCGCCGCCCCCGGTGGGGGTCCTCCCCGCCGTCGAGACCGGGGTGGATCGTGCCGTCCTCGACACCGTGTACGACGCGCTGTCCGTCCTGCCCGAGGGGTTCACCATCCACCCCAAGCTGGCACGTCAGTTCGAGGCGCGCGACACCATGTACCGCGACGACAACACCGTCGACTGGGCACTGGGTGAAGCGTTCGCCCTTGGAACGCTCCTCCACGAAGGTACGTCGGTGCGCCTCGCCGGCCAGGACAGCCGCCGCGGGACGTTCTCCCACCGCCACGGCGTCCTCGTTGATTTCGAGAACGAGTCCGAACACCAGCCACTGGCCGCCGCCGCCACAGACGGCGCGAAGTTGTGGCTGTACGACTCGCTACTGAGTGAATACGCAGCGCTGGGTTTCGAATACGGGTACTCGGTGGCGAGCCCCGACGTCCTCGTGTTGTGGGAAGCGCAGTTCGGTGACTTCTTCAACGGCGCCCAGATCATCCTCGACCAGTTCGTGGTTGCTGCCGAGGACAAGTGGAAGCAGCACTCAGGCCTGGTCCTGCTCCTCCCCCACGGGTACGAGGGTCAGGGGCCCGAACACTCGAGTGCCCGCATTGAGCGCTTCCTCACGCTTGCCGCCGAGGACAACATCCAGATCTGCAACGCCACGAATGCAGCGCAGTACTTCCACCTCCTACGGCGTCAGATGCACCGCAGCGTCCGTAAACCGTTGGTGGTCTTCACCCCCAAGTCGGGTCTGCGTTCGCCGGCGTTCAGGTCGCCCGTCGCTGAGTTGACCCAGGGTTCGTTCCGTGAGGTGCTCGACGACCCCGGGGTCAGCGACCCCACATCGGTGCGACGGGTTGTGCTCGCCTCGGGCAAGGTCGCAGTTGAGGCCCTCGCCGAACGGGATCGCATCGGCGCCCCCGCAGCGATCGTCCGAGTGGAGCAGCTCTACCCGTGGCCCTACGAGCAGGTCGCCGCCACGCTTGACCGCTACCCCAATGCCCGCCAGCTGGTCTGGCTGCAGGAAGAGCCTGAGAACATGGGCCCGTGGAACGGCATCAAGGGCAGGTTGTACGAGGCCCATGAGGACAGCCACACCATCCGCCGGGTGAGCCGCACCGAGGCAGGAAGTCCCGCCACCGGTAGCGGCGCCATCCACCGTCAGGAACAAGAAGAACTTCTCGCCCGGGCGTTCGCCGATCCCTACTGACCCACGGCAGGCACCCCGGAGGACCCGGTCAGATTCAGTTGGGCGTTGCCGACAGCAGGTCTGACAGTGCCACGTCGATGTGGATGGCGAGCTCTTCGAGGGCGACGAGTGGGTCGGTGACCTTGACCGTTGCCATACCCATCGCCGCCGCCGGCTTCAGGTTGATCCCGAGGTCATCGAGGAACACTGCCTCAGACGGCTCGATCCCAAGCTCGGCACAGGCGATCTCGTAGAACGCCACGTCTGGCTTGCGGACTCCGACACGACTGGACTCGACGACGACGTCGAACATGGCCAGCACGCTCTCCCACGCCGGGGGCAGGTGTTGGGTGGGGCCACTGAGGAAGTTGTTGGTCAGCAGTCCCGTGGTGAACCGCGGGTCGTTGCGGAGCCAGCCCAATGCAGCGACCATCTCGGGGCGCACCTCGCCAGCGAGCAGACCGAGCACCTCAACGCCCCGGACCTCGTAGCCAAGGGCTCCCGATTCATTCGCGAAAGCCACGTCGAAGTCCGAGACCGTGATTTCGCTGCGCTCGAGACGGGCCCAGGCGTTGGTGTCGGAATTCGTCTGGTTGACCCGGCGCAGGAAGCCATCTGGGAGGCTGTGACGCCGTTCATAGGCGGCGAATGCCTCGAACGGTGAGGTGAGAATGACACCTCCGAAGTCGAACAAGACGGCCCGGCGCACCGGCGCAGGCTACCCGCAGCACCCCGAGGTACCGGGTCGGCCACGATCGGGCCTAGGCTGGGCACATCCCGACCAACGGGTGCGGCCACAAGCGTCGCCGGTCAGGGTTCGACCTCCCGGAGTTTCTCCGGTGCGGGTGCGGAGCCTGGACCTGGTGTCACCGGTCGACCCCCCTGAACCCCCGGAACCCCATGCACATATCCCACGTCGTCGTTGACGGCTCCAACATCGCCACCGAGGCGCGGTCACTTCCGAGCCTCGCCCAACTCGACGAAGCAGTGAAGGCGTTCATCGCCGAGAACGACGTCGGGAACCTCACCGTGATCGTCGACGCCACGTTCGGCCACCGTATCGACGAGTCCGAACGGGCCGAGTTCGATCAGGCCATCGCCAGCGCTGAGTTGGTGACGCCTCCTGCGGGAGCCATTGGCCGCGGTGACGCGTTCGTCCTGCAGGTCGCCAACCGGGTCAACGCCGTCATTTTGTCCAACGACTCCTTCCAGGAATTCCATGGCGAGTACCCCTGGCTCTTTGACGAGGGCCGTCTCATGGGAGGCAAGCCCGTTCCCGGGGTCGGTTGGGTATTCCTGCGCCGGACCCCTGTCCGCGGCCCTGCCAGTCGACGGTCCACCCGGGACGCCAAACGCAAGCGCGATGACACCACCCCAGCGACCGAGGCCAGTGAGGGCCGCAGCGCCAGGGCGGGGCGGTCCCGGGCCAAGGCGAGTGCCAACGCTCCGAAGGACAAACCGTCTGAACCCTCCGAGGGTCGGAGCGGGTCTCGCCGCAAGCGGCGCAGCGGCACCAGCAGCAACAGCCCCCAGCCGATGATCAATGAAGCAATGCCATTCCTCGAGTTTCTCGGCGCCCACCCGGTGGGCTCGGAGATTGAAGCCACCGTTGCGGAATACAGCTCCCACGGCGCCTATGTCACGGTCGACGACGTGCGCTGTTACGCACCCCTGCATGCGCTGGGCGACCCCGCGCCGCAGCGGGCGCGTGACGTCGTGACCATCGGGGAGACGCGCCGGTTCACGGTCACACAGGTTGACGGCACCCGTCGCGGCATCGATGTGGCACTGGTTCCTGGTCAGGAGACCACGCGTGCAAGCAGCGCAGTTTCCGACGCATCAACGTCACGTCCACAATCATCAACGCGTCGATCACGAAGGACGCCGGCTAAAAAAACTGCGTATCCCTCGTCAGAGGACAGTTCCGCGCCTAACTTGTTTGGTGGTGATGGCAAGTTGTCCGTCGCCGACACCAGCGGTACTGCTGCAAGAGATGCAGCAGAGCTACTCAACGTTGAGGAGGAGCAGGTGGCAGTAAAGAAGGCAACGAAGAAGGCGACCAAGAAGGCGCCGGCTCGCAAGGCCGCCAAGAAGGCGACCAAGAAGGCCGTGAAGAAGGCGCCGGCACGTAAGGCCGCCAAGAAGGCAACCAAGAAGGCACCCGCACGCAAGACGGCTGCCAAGAAGGCGACCAAGAAGGCACCGGCACGCAAGACGGCTGCCCGGCGCCGCTGAGGCATCGAGAACCAGCCGGCAATCGTCGGCAATCGTCGGAGCCCACCGCTATGCGGTGGGCTCCTTCGCGTCCGGCCTGAGCGGACACTCGCTCAACGGACGACTGCCACCACTCCCTCCTAACACTCGGTAGGGTCTCGGCATGAGTGCGCAGTTCATCTTCACCATGTACAAGGTCGGCCGGTTTCATCCGCCGGACCGCCAGGTCCTCGATGACATCACCCTGTCGTTCTACCCAGGGGCAAAGATTGGTGTGCTCGGCGCCAACGGGTCTGGCAAGTCCTCGCTTCTTCGCATCATGGCTGGCGTCGACGACGGCTTCACCGGGGAGGCTCGTCTGACCCACGGGTTCACCGTCGGACTGCTCGAGCAGGAGCCTGTCCTCGACGCCGACAAGACCGTCCTTGGGAACGTGATGGACGGCGTCGGAGAGATCGCCGACCTTCTCACCGACTACGACGCCGTACTCGCCGGGTGGTCTGACCCCGACGCCGATTACGAGAAACTCGGCGAACGACAGGCCGATCTGGAACGGCGGATCGAGGCCGCCGGTGCGTGGGACCTCAAGCGAACCATCGAGATCGCAATGGACGCTCTCAGGCTTCCACCAGAGGACAGCGACGTGACCTCGCTCAGCGGCGGGGAGCGACGACGGGTGGCGCTGTGCCGACTGCTGCTCAGCCGGCCCGACCTCCTGCTACTCGACGAACCCACCAACCACCTCGACGCCGAAAGCGTGGCGTGGCTCGAACGATTCCTACGCGACTACGAGGGCACCGTCGTTGCCGTCACCCACGATCGCTACTTCCTCGACAATGTCGCACGCTGGATCCTTGAACTCGACCACGGCAAGGGCATCCCGTTTGAGGGGAACTACTCAGGCTGGCTCGATCAAAAACAGGCCCGACTCGCTCAGGCTGCCAAGTCTGACGTACGTCGCCAGCGCACCTTGGAGCGGGAACTGGAGTGGGTCCGGATGGCTCCCAAGGCCCGGCAGGCCAAGGGCAAAGCCCGTCTCGCCGCCTACGAAAAACTCCTCGCCGACGACGCCAACAACGGGGCCGGCCCGGATCAACTTGAGATCTACATCCCCCCCGGGGACCGGCTCGGTGATCAGGTCGTTGAGGTTGAACACCTGTCGAAGGGGTTCGGCGAGCGACTACTCATTGACGACTTGTCCTTCACCCTTCCACGTGCAGGCATTGTCGGGGTCATCGGCCCCAACGGGGCGGGCAAAACCACCCTCTTCAAGCTGCTCAGCGGACAAGAGGAGCCCGACACCGGCACGATCACCATTGGTCCTACCGTGCGAATGGCCGCAGTTGACCAACACCGTGACGCCCTCGATCCCGCGCGAACGGTCTACGAGGAGATCTCCGGCGGTGACGAGGTGGTGAAACTCGGAAGCCGTGAAATGAACGCCCGCGCCTACGTGGCGGCGTTCAACTTCAAGGGGTCCGACCAGCAAAAACAGGTTGGTGTCCTATCGGGCGGTGAGCGCAATCGGGTGCACCTGGCCAAGGTGCTCCGTCAGGGTGGGAACCTCTTGTTGCTCGACGAACCGACCAACGATCTCGATGTCGACACCCTTCGGGCCCTCGAAGAGGGGCTTGAGTCGTTTGCCGGCTGCGCAGTGGTTATCAGCCACGACCGATGGTTCCTCGATCGCATCGCCACCCACATCCTCGCCTTCGAGGGCAACTCAAAAGTCCGGTGGTTCGAGGGCAACTTCAGTGAGTACGAAGCGGTTCGGCGGGCCGAACTCGGAGCAGATGCCGATCAGCCTCACCGCATCGCCTACAAGCCACTCACGCGATGAACCTCACGTCCGACCCGGAGCGGTACTGATGCCCCCTGCAGACGATGGACAGTCCGTGGAAGACCATTCAATGGCAACTCGGATCGCCACGACCATTGGTCGCGGGCTTCCCGACCTTCGGCGGAGTCTCCTCACCGAAGGCATCAGCGGGGCCGAGCTCGGCGCTGCCGGAGACCGTCACGCCCAGGCCACCCTTGAACAACTCGCGACCGAACTCAATCCGGGTGACGTGGTCCTGAGCGAAGAGGGGGTCGACGACCCGGCTCGACTCACGGCACGACGCGTGTGGATCATCGATCCCCTTGACGGAACCAGAGAATTCTCCGAACCCAATCGCCACGACTGGGCCGTGCACGTTGCCCTCGTCGTCGATGGCGCCCCCACAGCAGCCGCTGTCCACCTACCCGATCCCGACACCGTGCTGACCACATCGCACAGCACCCACCCCGCCACACTGCCCACCGATCGTCCAGTGCGGATCGTGGTGAGCCGCACTCGACCACCTGCGGTCGCATCCGTCATCGCTCGAGCACTCGACGCAGAGATCGTTCACATGGGTTCAGCAGGGGCGAAAGCCGCTGAGGTGGTGTGCGGCGAGGCGGAGATCTATCTCCACGACGGCGGGATGAACGAGTGGGACGCCTGCGCACCAGCAGCCGTTGCTGCCTCGGCAGGCCTGCACGTCAGCCACCTCAATGGCTCAGCGCTGGTGTTCAACAAGCCCCGACCCAGCACCCCGGATCTTCTCATCTGCCATCCTCGGCTCGCCGACGAGGTCCTGGCACTCGTCGACGCTGAACGTGACGGATCGGACTGAACGCCCATGGACCTTCGCTCCATCCGCTACGAGGTCGACGATCGGGTCGCCACCATCACCCTCAACCGACCTGAGCGGCTCAACGCATGGACCGGGAGGATGCACACCGAGTACCGGTGGGCCATGCAGGAGGCGCAGGATGACGACTCGGTGCGTGTCGTCATCGTCACCGGTGCAGGCCGCGGGTTCTGTGCGGGCGCAGACGCCAAAGCGCTCGAGGGTCACGCCGAGCGTGGGGGTTACGACCCCGGGACCCCTGAAGATCTGGCCACGCCGGGCTACGGCGTGCATCCAGGCCTCGATGGCGACTTCACCTTCCACCTCGGGTTGCGCACACCCGTCATCGCCGCCATCAACGGCCCCGCAGCAGGTGTGGGACTCGTACTCGCCTGTTACTGCGACCTGCGGTTCGCTGCGGCAGGGGTGAAACTGACCACTGCGCACGGACGCCTCAACCTTCCCGCCGAGTACGGCCTCAGCTGGATCCTTCCGCGCATCATCGGACTCGGCCGGGCCAATGACCTCCTGCTCACCAGTCGGGTTGTGCTGGCCGAGGAGGCGCACACCATGGGACTGGTGAACCAGGTGGTCCCAGCGGGTGACGTGCTGAGCGCCGCTCGCTCCCATGCCCGGTTGATGGCCTATGACATCGCGCCGCGTTCGCTGGTGGAGACCAAACGGGCCATTGCCCTTGATCTGTTCCGGGACCTTGGCGCCTCCACTGCTGAGGCAACGCGCCTGCTCAACGAGATGATGGGAGAGCGAGACTTCGCCGAGGGCGCTCGTGCCCTAGTCGAGAAACGACCACCGAGGTTCTGAGGTGACCATGCGATCCAACCCCATCCGGGGTCCCCTCAATGCATTCGGACTTCGCGCCCTCGACGGCGTGTTCGACCGGACCCTTGGTACCCAGAAGCGGCGATTGTTCGCAGACCTGCCCAACGAGGTGGTCGAGCTCGGCAGCGGCCCGGGAACCAACATGCGCTACCTCACCCCCGGGACACGATTGACCGCAGTGGAACCCAACCCGGCGATGCACGCCTCGCTGCTTGCCAGCGCCGAGGGCCACGGGATCGAGCTGACGCTGGTGCCCCATGGAGCGGAGGACATCCCACTGGGTGATGCCAGCACCGACGCCGTCATCTGCACACTCGTGCTGTGCACCGTCCCCGACCCCTCCGCCGCCCTCAGCGAGGTGCACCGGATCCTGCGACCCGGCGGTCGATTCGTGTTCATTGAACACGTCGCCGCCGACCCCCGCACACACCCTTCGCTGGCCAGGACCCAGCGTGTCCTGCGCCGACCGTGGCGGTGGACCTTTGAAGGATGTGAACTTCATCGCGACACGGCGGCCCTCATCACCAGTGCCGGCTTCAGTTCCACCGAGATCCACGGCGGCACCGCCAGTCCCGCGGTCCTCCCGGTGGCACCAATGGTGTGGGGTCACGCCATCCGGTAGCAGCATCACATCTGGCCGCGGACTACTCCGAAATCGGAACGGACTCCTACACTCGGCCCATGGCCCTGCGCTCCCCCGACGCCGTCCACGGCGGCAGTGATCAACCCGAACCGGCTGATCTCGCCATCGGCTCATTCACGAGCGACGCCCCGTGGGTCGTTGAACCAGACCAGATGGTGTGGCGCGCCGCCGAACCGGTCGTGCGCTGGTCGGTGGCCCGCGAGCTCCCTGAACTGGTGCGCCCCAGACGGCTCCCCTCTCCGGGCCGACTGTCTCGTGTCGTGGGGCGCCTCGCCTTCACGGTCGCACCGTGGGCGCTTGGGGCCCGACGCCGCGGCGGGACCATCAGTCGCGCCGACCTGTCGCGGCGGCTGCGGGTCGCCGCCGAGCACCTCGGCCCGACCTACATCAAGCTCGCCCAGATCATCTCCTCGGGCGAAGGCCTGTTCCCCGAGGAACTCGTCAATGAGTTCAAAAAATGCAGGGACCGGGTTCCCGCAGAGCCGTTCCACAAAGTGCGCGAGGTCGTGGAGGGAGATCTCGGCCAACCACTCGAGGCGGTGTTCTCATCGTTTGACCGCCAACCACTCGCTGCAGCATCCATCGCTCAGGTGCACGCCGCCACGCTCATCACCGGTGAAGAGGTGGTGGTGAAGGTGCAGCGCCCGACGGTGGAACGTCTGGTGCGTGAAGACCTCCGGGTGATGGCCTGGCTGGCACCGTTCCTGGTGGGACGAATCCCGATCGCGGCGTTGGCCAATCCGCCCGCCCTCGTGGAACTGTTCGGGGAGACGATCACCGAGGAGCTCGATTTCCGCCTCGAAGCGGCGAACATGCTCGACGTGGCACGCATCTTCGCCGAACTCGGCCAGCGCAACTACGTCATCCCTCGCCCCCACCCCCAACTGGTCACCCCCCGGGTGCTCGTGATGGAACGCATCCACGGGTTCGCCTTCGACGACGTGGCAGGCATGGTTGACGCCGGGGTCGACACTGCCGAAGTGGTGCGCACCGGCATGATCGGCTTCATGGAAGGCGCCATGCTCTACGGCGTCTTCCACGGTGACCTCCATGGCGGCAACCTGCTGGTGCTTCCTGACGGCCGGGTGGCGCTCCTCGACTTTGGGATCACCGCACGGTTCAGTCCGCTCAAGCAACAGGCGTTCCTGCGCATGGTGGTGGGGGCCACCATGAACGATCTCCGGATCCAGATCGAGGCGCTTCGGGACCTCGGTGCCCTCCCCCCTGACACCGACACTGATGCCGTCATTGCCGAACTTGGTCTCGATCGACCGCCCGTCGATCCCACCACGCTCACGCCCGATGAGATGGTGGGTGAGATCCAACAGGTGGTGAAGGGACTGATGGGCCTCGGGGCACGACTCCCCAAGGAACTCATGCTCTACATCAAGAACATGGTGTTCCTCGATGGGGCAATCGCCACCCTCGCCCCTGACCTCGACTTGTTTGCCGAGATTGCACGCATCAGTGAGTACATGGCTGAACGGCACGGCGAGAGGATCGCCGCGTCGATCGGCATGGAGCCGACCAACGTGGATTTCGATTTCAGCGGGATCAAGGCCTCGTTCGGAGTGGACCCCAACAGCACCTCCTCACTGACCTACCGCGACCTCCAAAAGCGCCGGAAACTGATCAGCGACCGACTGGCTGGTCGCAAACTGCTGTGATGGTTGTGGTCGTCAACCACCAGGACACGGGGACGCGGCGATGAGACTGGTCGTCGCCCGCTGCAGCGTCGACTATCGAGGGCGCCTCGATGCCCATCTCCCGATGGCACTGCGCCTCATCATGGTCAAAGCCGATGGTTGCGTGGCTATCCACGCCGACGGCGGCGCCTACAAGCCACTCAACTGGATGAACGCGCCCAACACCATCGTGGAGGACGACAGCGTGTGGGTGGTCTCGAACCCAAAGGGCGAGACCCTCACCATCACCTTCGAGGATGTGATGGCCGACCTCCACCACGAGTTCGGCACCGACCCGGGCCTCGTGAAGGACGGTGTGGAGGCCCACCTCCAAGAGCTCCTGGCCGCCAACCCTGACCATCTTGGTGACGGCATGGTGCTGGTACGCCGCGAGTACCCCACCGACATCGGCCCGGTCGACCTGCTGTGCCGTGACGCCGAGGGGAACCCCGTGGCGGTGGAGGTGAAACGGCGGGGCGACATCGATGGGGTCGAACAACTCGCTCGTTACCTCGAGCGACTCGATCGGGATCCGATGCTTCGCGGTATTCAGGGCATGTTCGTCGCCCAGGTCGTCAAGCCGCAGGCCCGCACCCTTGCCGAGGCGCGGGGTATCAGCTGGCAGGAAGTCGACTACGACGAACTACGAGGCATACCGTCAGACGAGTTACGTCTGTTCTAGGGCGAGGCCAGCGTGGGTCAGGTGTCGAACGTGACCCGACCGCCGTCGAGCACCACACGGTCACCGAGCGCCGAGCCGTTCGCCGTGGTGGTGAACACCGCCTCGCCGTCACCAGTCCGCCAGATGCGGGTGGTGAGTTCCTCACCGGGGAACACACTGGCGGAGAATCGTCCCTCCATGGAACGGAGTCGGTCAGGGTCCCCTCCACACAACTCATGGAGCAGGGCCCGACCAGCGAACCCGTAGGTGCACAGACCGTGCAGGATGGGCTTGTCGAACCCGCCCATGGCGGCGAACGACGGGTCCGAGTGCAGCGGGTTGCGGTCCCCCGACAGGCGGTAGAGCAGCGCCTGGTCCGCGCTGGTGAACTGGGACACCTCGTGGTCGGCGGCGCGTTCAGGGGCGACGTTGCGCGGACCGGACGGACCACGGTCCCCACCCCACCCGCCTTCACCCCTGATGAACAGCGACATGGTTGCCGCCAGCAACGGGTTCCCCGTCGCCGTGTCGGTCGAGGTGACGGCGAGTTCGACGACCGCGCCTTTCCCCTTGTCCCAGATCGCCGTGATCTCGCCCACGTTGCTCACCGTTCCCTCGGTGGGGATCGGGGCGAAAACCTCGATGCGCTGCTCACCGTGAACGAGCATGGCCGGATTGAAGTCCCCGAGTTTCGCCATGGCACCAAATCCGCCCGAGGCGATGATCACCGCCATGGTGGGCAGTGCCCGCAACGTGACGTCACGAGTGTTCTCGGTGGTGAACGCCAGTTCGCTGGTCCCAGCTCCCACTCCGAGGGCGTAGAGCATGCAGTCCTTGGCGTCCCACGACTTCTCGGCGGGTTCGCCACGTGCGCCAACGGCGTCAGGGTTGATCGGCATGGTGTCAGTTCTCCTTGCGGGGTCGCCCGCTCATGTCGGCGTTGGCCCGGGCCTGGGCAACGATGTCGAGCACTCGTGGTCCGAGTGCCTCAGGGTCAGCGAGAGGTTCGGTGGTCGGCCCCCGGGTCCATCCCTCACTGACTGACAGGGCACGTCCGCTGACGTCAAAGACGCGGCCCGTCACACCATCGCTCTCCTCTGACGCCAGCCAGCACACGATAGGGGCGATCCAGCGGGGAGCCATCTGCTCCTTGATCTCGTCGGGAGCCTGACCCATACCGAGGTTTTCGGTCATGCGGGTGAGCGCGGCGGGCGCGATGGCGTTGACGGTCACGCCGTAACGTTCGAGTTCGAGCGCGGTGATCACGGTAAACGCAGCGATACCCGCCTTGGCAGCCCCGTAGTTCGTCTGCCCAGGATTGCCGTAGAGACCCGACGGCGACGAGGTGTTGATGATCCGACCGCGGGGGTCGTCGCCCGCCTTGGACCGTTCCCGCCAGTGCACCGCAGCGTGGTGGCTGGGACCTGCGGTCCCCTTGAGGTGGACCTTGATCACGGCGTCCCACTCGGCTTCAGTCATGTTGACCAGCATCCGGTCACGCAGGATGCCGGCGTTGTTGACGAGCACGTCAAGTTGTCCGAAGGTGTCCACCGTCTGGGAGATGAGGCGGCCCGCCCCGTCCCAGTTGCTGATGTCGTCGGTGTTGGCCACCGCCGCGCCACCTCCAGCAACGATCTCGTCAACGACCTCTTGGGCCGGGCCCCCCGAGGTGCCGGTGCCGTCCATTGAGCCACCGAGGTCGTTCACCACCACCTTGGCCCCGTGGGAGGCGAGCAGCAGCGCGTGTTCCCGTCCGATCCCGCGACCTGCACCGGTGACGATGCAGACCCGTCCTTCGCACAATCTGGCCACAGTCCCCTCCTGCCTGCTGCGAACGACGAGAGCCTACCGAACCGGCGTACTAGGCGGTTACGGACGCACCGGCGGACCGACCGTGGGATGCACAGGGCGGGCAGTACCATTCCCTACGGGCCACACCGCCCTTTCTCACCCCATGACCGCCTCCGAACCACCTGAACCCGCCGAGTCCCCGAGCCCCGGCCCTGTGACGATGCCGCCCGGCGGGCCGCTGGCCGCACCCCCGCCCGAACCGGTTCGCGCACCCCGCCGCCGATGGCGCTGGGCGGTCGGGGTCGTGGTGGCCCTCGTGGCGGTATGGCTCGCCGCCTTCGGCGTGGCCACCGCCCTCGCCGGCGACGACGCACCGCGCAACCTCGTAGTCGCCGGGGTGAACGTGGGGGGACTGTCACCTGCCGACCTCGACGCCCGGCTCGACCAGGTCGCCGCCGGATACGAGACCACTCCCGTTGACGTGGTCACCCCCGCAGGGACGGTGACCACCGACGCGTCCACTGCGGGTCTGTCCCTCAATGCCGCCGCCACCGCCGCAAGCACACTCAACGCCGACGACGACATCCCCGCCGTGCTTCGACCCTTCGCCTGGCTCCGATCGCTCGTGTTTGAGCGTGAGGTAACCCCGACCATGACCGTCGACGCCGAGACTCTGGCCGCCTCGCCGGTGGGCGAGCTGCCGGCGAAGAACTCCGAACCACCGGTTGAGCCCGGCCTCGTCGCTGACGGTGCGGCCCTCAGCGCAACCGAGGGCGAGGACGGCACCGACCTGACCCTCGAACAGGTCGCCGTCGCGATGGTGGCAGCGGCGGAGTCCCAGCCCACCGGGCCGCTGCGGGTCACCGTCGAACCGAGCGTGATCCCACCCACGTACACCCTCGCCGACGCACAGGAACTCGCTAACGAGACCAACGCCAAGCTGAGTGAACCGATCACCCTGCAGGTCGGACCGGTGTCCGTGCAGGTGGACGGTCTCACGCTGGCGGGATGGCTCACCACAGCCGCGGGGCCTGACCGTCTCGAGCTCGCCGTCGACCCGTTCCGTGCCGGTGAGGGCATCGGGGCCATTGCGGGGGAGGTCGGGAATCCCGAAGAGCCTGCCCGGCTCGTGGTTGAGAACGGGGCGGTCACCACGGTGGGAGGTCGTGGCGCCACCCGTTGTTGCGACCCGGCTTCGTTCCAGCGCATTGCGCTCGCCCTGTCGACGCCGGAGCGGGTGGCGCTCGTGGATCTCGTCGAGGAACCTCTGGTGCGGGGCCCCGAGTGGGCGGCTGCCCTTGGGATCACCACCCCCGTCGGGTCGTTCACCACCCAGTTCCCCGCCGGCCAGAGCCGCAACACGAACATCATCCGCATCGCCGAGATTCTCCAGGGCACGGTCATTGAGCCGGGCACCACCTTCTCGGTCAATGGCACCACCGGACCACGCGACGTCCCACAGGGGTTCGTCGAGGGCGGCATCATCGTCAACGGCAAAGTGGTGAGCGGCGTGGGCGGTGGCATCTCCCAGTTCGCCACGACGCTGTTCAACGCAGCGTTCTTCGCCGGACTCGACATTCCCGACTACACGATGCACAGCCTCTACATCTCCCGTTACCCCTATGGCCGGGAGGCAACCCTCTACTACCCGTCGGTGGACCTGAAGATCACGAACAACACCCCGTACGGGATCCTCGTGTGGCCAACCTGGACCGACGAGTCAATCACCGTCACCTTGTACTCAACCCCATGGGTCGTCGGTGAGGAGACCGGCCAGGTCACCGAACCGGCCGGGGTGTGCACCCGGGTCATCACCCAACGCACCCGCACCTGGCTAGAGGACAACCGCAAGGAGAACGACTACTTCAGGGCGCTTTACCAGCCCGAGGAGGGAGTGCGGTGCTGAACGACGACACCGGAACCGCCGGCCCAGGCAACGATGATCTGGCTCGCCAACTCGGTCTCGACATCACGTTCGAGGCCCGCATGTCCGGCTCCGATGCGCTCATGTGGCGCATCGAGAAGGATCCGCTGCTGCGCAGCACCATCGTGATGATCATGGTGTTCGACGGCGAATTGGACCGTCAGCGCCTCACCCGACGCATGGAACGCGTCAGCCGTCTGGTGCCTCGCCTGCGTCAACGGGTCCTCGGACACCCGATGTCGATCGCTCCACCCCGTTGGGAGGTCGACCCCAACTTCCGTCTCGACTACCACCTGCGCTTCATGCGGGCACCCGGGTCGGGAACGCTGCGCGAGGTATTCGACATCGCCGCGCCGATCGCCATGCAGGGATTCGACCGGGCCCGGCCACTGTGGGAGTTCACCGTCGTGGAAGGCCTCGCCGACAACAAGACCGCGCTCATCGGCAAGGTGCACCACGCCATCACCGACGGCGTGGGCGGAATGAAACTCCAGTTGGAATTGCTCGACCTGTCCCCCGACGCCCCCGACCCCGGGCCGTTGCCACCCGCGCCCGAACCGAGGCCCCTGGCCGAGTCGCAACGATGGGTGGATGCCACCGTGTGGGAGGCCCGCCGCCAGTTCGATGCCGTGCGCGAACTCGCCGGGAACGCCACGACGACGGCGGCACGCACCCTCACCGACCCCGTCGGTGTCGGGATGGGGGCCCTGCGAACCCTCGGGTCGATGGCCCGTATGGTCAGCCCGGCCACCGAGCCGCTCAGCCCGCTGATGCGGGATCGCTCACTCAGCGTGCACTTCGACACCCTCGAGGTCGACCTCATGGGCCTCAAGGCCGCGTCGCGAATCGTGGGCGGCCACCTCAACGACGCGTTCGTCGCCGCCGTCCTCGGCGGGTTGCGGCACTACCACCTCGCCCACGGCCACGACGTCGAGTCACTGCGCATGACCATGCCCATCAACGTGCGCACCGACCGCACGGCACGGGTGGCCGGCAACCAGTTCGCTCCCGCCAGGTTCGCCGTCCCGTTGTGGATCGACGACCCGATCGGCCGGATGAACGCCGTGCGGGAACTGGTGGCACGCTGGCGGAACGAACCGGTGCTGTCACTGACCGAACCGCTGGCCAACCTGCTCGCCCGACTCCCCGCCAGCGCCACCACGGCACTGTTCGGTTCAATGCTCAAGGGGATCGATTTCGTCACGTCAAACGTGCCAGGCCCGCCCATTCCCGTCTACATCGACGGTGTACCCATGGAACGCCAGATCGCATTCGGACCGATGACGGGAGCTGCGGCGAATCTCGTGGTGCTGTCCTACTGCGACACGCTCAACGTGGGTATCAACACCGACCCGGCCGCCATCGACGACCCGGAACTCTTCACTGAGTGCCTACGAAAAGGATTCGACGAGGTCCTGGCGCTGGCGTGACCCCACGGCGGGGACCCTCAGTCCTCAAGGGCCGAGTGATCCACCCAGTTGCCGTGGAACCCAGCTGGCACCCGCACCGGGAGTTCCACCACGGCCACCGGTTCGGCGGTGACGTCGGTGGCGTCAATCACCACGAGTTCGGACTGGCCTGTGGAGGCGTCGTGGACGAACCCCATCAACCACCCGTCGTCTTCGTTGCGGGCCTCGCTCGACGGCACGAACACGAACTCCCCGGCAGTGCGACCACGACCCATGTCGTGCTCCTGGGTCACGCCGGTATGGAGATCGTGCTTGATCACCGACGTGGTGACGTCGTTGCCGCCCCCCAGCTGGGCGACGCCGACGCCGGCGGTGTACCCGAACCGGTGCGCCATCCCCGTGAAGCGCTCGTTGATGCGGGGAAACTCCTGCGGGCGGTCGTCGAGGAGTTCGCTGGTGACCGTGCCGGCCACCGGGTCGAGCCTCCAGCGCACCAGCACCGGTGGGCCCTCCCCTTCGTCGAGGTCGGTGCGGAACATCGATGGGTGGCGGGCGACGTCGACGACGACGGTGTCACCGTCGTCGTAGGCGTTGAGGGGATGGAACACGTAGCAAGGTTCCACCTCCAACCAGACCGTGTCCTCGGCGCCCCCGTTGCGCGGCATCAGACCCACCCGCGGGACGTACTCGTCGTCCCAACGGAACGGCATGGCCCGACCGGCGGCAGCCATGTCGAGGTCGAACACCACCGGGAGGTCGAACGCCACGACCTTCGACGAGGTGATCGCCATGTCGTGGGCCATGACCGGCTTGGCGGTAGCGAGTAGCTCGGTACGCACCAGATGCCCGTCGGTATCGATCTCGTGGTACCCGAGCAGCGCGTCGAGGAAGTGGTAGCTCATGACGTGCATGTTGCCCGTGACCGGATCGAACTTGGGGTGGGCGTTCACCCCGTAGGGCAGCACCCCACCGAAGTTCGTTTCGCACATCGTCTCGAACTCGCTGTCGAGCCGGTAGGGCAAACTCCCCTCGGTGAGGGCGAGCAACGTACCTGCATGGGCGACCACGTTGGTGTTGCCCTGACCGGGGAAGAACCCGCCTTCCTGACGCGGAATCCGCTCGCGGCCTTGCATGGCAGCAACCTTTGGTGACCGCACCCAACGGTTGCGGTACCACTGCGCCTTGCCACCCGACAGCCGGACGCCGTGGAGCATCCCTTCCCCGATGAACCAGTGGTAGTTCGACGGGTCAGCTGCCACCGGGTTCGGGCCGTTGCGGACATAGGTGCCGTCGAGTTCGGGCGGCAACGCCCCCCGAACCGGCAGATCCCATGCCGTCACCTCGGTTCCGACAGGGGCGAAGTTCCCCTCCAGAAACGTGTGACTGGCAGTGTCGGTCACTGGCTGATCCACGCCTCGGTCAACGGGGGCTGCACGGTCCGACCGGCGGGTTCTCCCGAAGGCAGGGTCCAGTCCGCGATACCGAACACGTTGTTGGAGTACACGACCGCCCCGAGGTTGTGGACGATGAACAAGAAGTTCCCGTCCTTTGCCAGTTCACGCTGCACATCGGCGAATGCCGCGTTCTGTGCGGCCACGTCGTCGGTGGCCCGGGCACGATCGAGCGCCTCAACGATGGCGGGGTTCTTGTTGCGGGTGAAGTTCAGCGGGTTCCCCTCGGGGAAGTCCGCAATGAACACGTACTCGCGGTCCAGCTTGGGTGCACCAAACAGGATGAACCCGGTGGCCTGGTAGGCGCCGGTCAACGCCCGCACTAACAAGGTGGGCTGGTCCATCGCCTCGAGCGTGACCTCGATGCCGACGTCAGCGGCCTGCTGCTGGAGGGTCTCGGCGATGCGCCGAATCTCCGGTACCGGCAGGATGTTGGCGGTGAACGCCAACGGCTTGCCGTACTTGGCCTGGTACTCGGCGACGAGTTCGCGGGCCTTGGCCTGGTCGAAACCGGGCACGCCGGCGTCGACGTACACCTCCGAGTTCGGCTTGTAAGGACCCACCGCCGGCGGGAACAGCCCTTCGTACGCCTGGTCGGTGATGGCCTGGCGGTCGAGGGAGTACGCCAATGCCTGACGGGCAATGGGGTCGTTGAACGGTTCCGCTGACGTGTTCAACCCGATGAACGTTTCGGACACCTCGTTGTTGTCGTCGGTGTACATCTGCACCTTGCCCTGGGAGGCGAGGTCGGCGAAACGGATGATCTGGGCGGCGTCACGGGTCTCCATGGCCTGGATCTGGTTCGCCTCGAGGGAACGACCACGGGTCTGGATATCGGTGAGGACCTCGAACTTCACCCCGTCGAGGTAGGGAAGACCGTCCCGCCAGTAGTTGGCGTTGCGGGCGACCTCGAGGTTCCGGCCCGGGGTCCACTGCACGAAGGTGAACGGGCCACTACCCACCGGGTTGCGTGCGCCGTCGGGGTTGTCGATCATCGACGGTGCCATCACGTACCCCACCTGGGCGGTCATGGCATCGGGGAAGGTCGACCACGGCTTGATCATGTCGACCTGCACCGTGAGAGGCCCGGTGGCGGTGACGGTCTCGATGAAACTCACCGCAGTCGAGGTGAGCAGGGCCGTCTGGTGGGCCTGCAGGTTGCGGGCCACCGCGTCGCCGTCGACGGGCGTGCCGTCATGGAATGTCACATTCGGTCGAAGCCCGATCGTCCACGAGGTGAAGTCGGCGTTCGGGGTGAACGACTCGGCGAGGTACGGCTGTGCCCGGAAGTCCTTGTCGTAGGCGGCGAGCGGGTCAAAGATCGTGTTCCCCACGATGTACGCCGAGGCGGCCCAACGACCATCGGTGACCCGCCAGCCATCAGTCTCCGCAGAGATGCCGAACGACAGGGTCCCACCCGACACCGGGTCGCCCGGAGGGGCGTTCACGTAGTCGAGGCGGACGTTTCCGTCAGCGTCGGTGTTGATCGCGCCACTCCCTGACGACGTGTTGTCCGACGCCTGGGTGCAGCCGGCGAGGAGGGCGACGGCCAACAGGGGTGCGACCACCCACGCTGCCCGGCGGCTCCGACGTCCCATCGAGCCAAGACGTTCGATCTCCACGTCGTGTGGTACCTGGTGCACTTTGCCATCCCCCCGGGTCCAGACCTGTGCGGTCACCGGAGTCGAAGGCTAGTCCACGCTCCGAATCGTCGCCGTCGTGTCCCGGTGGGCCGACCACAACGCACCCAGGAACCGGTGCACCGCCACGACCACACTGTCGGTGCGGGGGCTGCGGAACGAGTCGAAGGCGTGCTGGGTACCGGGCAACTCGAGGTAGATCACCGGTTCGCTGCTCGTCCGCTCGAGCACCGCCGCGAAACTACGGGCGTCGGCGATGGGGGCGAGGGTGTCGCGATCCCCGTGGATGATGAGCATCGGTGGGGCGTCAGCGTCCTTCCCGGCGCGCTCGGCGGCCTCGGCGATCAACAACGGTGAGGCCTCGGCGAACAGCTCGGGATCCTCGTCAAGAAATGCCTTGGCCACCATGGGTTCGAGGATGTCACCGAGAAACTCCGGCCCGAACTGCCCGTCGCGGTTGGTCCAGTCGTACACGCCGTAGAACGGCACCGCCGCCTGCACCGACGTGTCAGCGTCCTCGAAACCGGGCTGGTACCGAGGGTCCTCTGCCGTGAGGGCGAGCATGGCGGTCAGGTGACCTCCGGCGGACCCCCCGGTGGCGGCGACGAAGCTCGGGTCAACCCCGAACTCGGCGGCGTGTTCGCGCACCCACGCCACTGCACGCTTGCAGTCGATGAGATGGTCCGGCCAGGTCGCCGCCGGACTCAATCGGTAGTCGATGTTGAACACCACCCAACCGTTGGCGGCGAGGTGACGCATGAGCGGGACCGCCTGACGTTCCTTGAACCCGAGCACCCACCCCCCACCGTGGATCTGGACGATGGCTGGGCGCTGCTCACCGGGACGCAGTTCACTCGTTGGGGCAAAGACATCGAGACGGAGACGGCGCCCCCCGGCACGGCCGAACACCACGCCTTTGGTCACCTGGTAGTCCCGTCGCCGCGCCCGGCGCATCGATACGCCCGCGCCGAGCGGACCGAGCGTCTCGTTGACCACGCCAGCCGCCCGACGTCCCTGGAGGTAGAGCACCAACAGGCCCGTCCACGAGACCAGACACACCACGAGACCGGCGACCCCCGGCCAGGTGTCGAGCGCCCCCAGCCAGATGAACACCCCGGCGAGCGCCAGTTGCCACACGATGTGGAAGAACGCCGCCTCAATGGTGATCCACGACGAGATGAAACCCCAGACGAACCCAACCCGTCCTCGCCGGACCGGCAGGTAGGCGTTCAGTGTGTACGACGCCCCGTACACGCTGAGGACCAAAAAGATCACTCCGAGCATGACCCCAGTGTGGCCGAACGACGTCGGTTACGACACCTCTGGTCCATCCACCCGCCGTGAACCCAGTGTGGCTGCCGCCCGCTCACAGTCACGGCCCATCTGGGCCACGAGATCATCGACGCTGTCAAAGCGTTCCTCGGAGCGCAGACGCTCCACGAAACGCACCCGGGCGACCTGGCCGTAGAGGTCGATCCCGTCGGGCCCGACGTCGAGGAGGTGTGCTTCGAGCAGCGAGTAGGGCTGGTCGTCGTAGAAGGTCGGTCGACGACCCAACGACACCGCCGCGGGGTGCACCTCCCCCGAGGTCGTCACGTACCAGGCGGCGTAGATCCCATCGGCGGGCAGACACACCTCGTCGGGCACTTCCACGTTCGCCGTGGGGAATCCAAGCACCCGCGCCCGGGCATCCCCGTGTCCCACGACCCCACGCACCTCGTGCCAACGGCCCAACAGCGCACTGGCTTCGTCGACGTTTCCCTCCCCGAGCGCCTGACGCACGGCCGTGGAGGACACCTTCGGCGTTCCCGACGGGGCCACGTCACCATCGGGGCCCACGAGGCGCACCGGCGACACGTCGAAGCCGAGGTGCGGACCGACGGCGGCGAGCATCGTGACGTTGCCCTGTCGGCCTGCACCGAAGTGGAAGTCGTCTCCCACCACGACCGTGCGCGCCCCCAGACAATCAACGAGCACGCGTCGCACGAACGCCTCAGCCTCCTCGGTGGCACGCTCAGCGGTGAATCGCACGACGTAGACGATGTCGACCCCGGTGCCCTCGAGAAGTTCGAGTTTCTGGTCGAGGTCGGTGAGCAACTGCGGTGCGGCATCAGGCCGCACGACACTTGCCGGATGCCGGTCGAAGGTCACGACCACCGAGGTCCGCTCACCGGCGGCGGCGAGGGACCGCACCTGGGAGATGACCGCCCGGTGCCCTCGGTGCACGCCGTCGTAGGCGCCGATGGTGACCACTGAACCAGACGGCAACGCAGGGCAGGGGTCGTCGTCGGTCACCACGAGCACCACCGGAGGCTATCGCCCCACCCAAAGATCCGGGAACGTCGACGGTTCAGGACCCGACGAGGACCACCTCGGGTTTGGCCTGGCCTGTTCCGTGCCGGTCGTACACCGCCAACAGTGAGCCGTCAGGACCCACGACACGCCACGGCCCGGGGTCGGTACCGTCGCCGGGGGCCACCACCTCAACGGGGAGCACCTTGCCGTGACGGACGTCGCTCGCCACTGCGTCGTCCACGGTCACCATCGGCAGCCACGCCAGCGCGTCAACCGGGGGGAGCAGCACGTCAGCTGACAAGTCGTCGAGCGCAATGGCGTCACTGAGCGGGAACGGCCCCACAGCGGTGCGGCACAGGGTGACGAGGTGGGCGCCTCCGCCAAGGGACGAACCAAGGTCCGCGATGAGCGAACGGACGTAGGTACCCGAGGAACAGGTCACTACCGCACGCCAGCGGCGGGCAGCGCCACCGGGGCCCAGCACCCCCCCAGCGGCGACGGGTTCAAGGTCGAACTGTTCGACGTGCACCGGGCGCGCCTCCCGTTCGATCTCTATGCCCTCTCGGGCCAGCTCGTGGAGGCGACGACCTCCCACCTGCACGGCCGACACCATGGGCGGCACCTGCAGCAGGTCCCCGGTGAGTTGGTGCGCCCCCACGACGACCTCGTCGGTGGTGAGAGCGCTCATGTCGTGGGAGGCGGTGACTTCCCCTGAGGCGTCAAGCGTCGAGGTTTCCTCGCCGAACACGAACTCGGTGACGTAGGTCTTGGGCAGCGCGGTCACGAATCGCAGCAGTCGGGTGACGCGACCCACACCCAAAAGCAGCACGCCGGTGGCGTCGGGATCCAGCGTCCCGCCATGGCCGACCCGTCGGGTTCCGAGCAGTTTGCGGGACCGGGCGACGACATCGTGGGAGGTCCAACCGGCAGGTTTGTCGATGACCGCCAATCCTTGGGGACCGGCATCGGGGTCACCTCGACGGCTCATGAGCCCTCGTCGGCGTCGTCGGGACGGTCGTCCTCGTCACCTCCGCTGGGCGCCTCGGCCTCGTCGAGGTCCCGCAGGATCGACTCCACGCGAAGCCCGGCACGCACACCCTCGTCGGGGCGGAAGGAGAGTTCCGGTGTCCGACGCAGTCGGGCCTGGGCGGCGATGGCCCGCTGGAGTCGAACCCGGTGTTCGTCGAGTGCCTCGATGATGACGGCGTCGTCGGCGCCGTCACCGAACGCCGTGTCGAAGTAGACGACGCCGGTGCGGAACTCAGAGTCGACCTGCACACCGGTGATCGACACGAGTTCGAGTCGCTCGTCATCAATCAGCCGCAACTCGTCGGCGATGATCTCGCGGACCAACTCGGCGACCCTGACGCTTCTGCGGTATGGACGGGTTCCACTGCGACGTCGGTTCGGTGCCATGGGTCAACCGTAGCGGGGGGTCAACCGTCATCGTCCACCTCAATCCAGTGTCGGGTCACGTCGAGGACCTCGAGATCGGTGAACGACCAGATGAACCGCTCGACGGCGTCGAGGGCGTCCTCGAGCCGATCTGCCGATGGGCCGGCGGCGGCAACGGCGATCCCGGCCCGCTGGAGGAGGTCCTGGTGGTCGGTCTCGGCCACCGAGAGCGAAAACCGGTGGCGAAGGCCGTCGATGAGTGGGCGGAGCGCCGCCCGTTTGTCCTTGAGCGACTGGCTGGAACGGATGCGGAGGTCGGCCACGAGGACCGCGGCGTGGACGGTCATTGATGCGACGCTACCGACCCTGGGCCTGCCGACGGGGGGCCACCCCACCCTGGCCATAAACCTGACCTTCCGGGTCGACTTTTGATCGGCGGCGCCGTACACTGCCCCCCATGACTGCCGAGCCGACCACTGCGACGCCACTGCAGCCCGCCCCTGCGGGCATCGACCCCCGCGGGCCCCGCACCAACCAGGCGGTGCTCGCCGTCGGCCTCGCCGTCGGGTTCGCCTTCGGCTGGTGGCCGGTGGCGCCCGTGTTCGCTGTCGTGCTGGGCCTCGGCGTGGCCCTCGGGCCCCAGTGGGGTCCGGTCCTCGTCGCCTACCGACACCTGCTGGCGCCCCGCCTGGGTCCACCAACTGAACTCGAAGACCCTCGTCCCCCACGGTTCGCAGCAGCCATCGGCGTGGGCTTCCTCGCCGCAGCCACCGTGGCGTTCCTCGCCGGTGCCAGCGTGCTCGGCTGGGTCCTCACCCTGATCGTGGCCGCACTCGCCGCACTCGCTGCGGTCACCGGCTTGTGCGTCGGCTGTGAGATGTACGTGCTGATCAGCCGGCTACGGGGTCGACGGTGACCAGTCGCATCCTCATCCTTTTCCTCCTCGGTGGCGGCGTCCTGTGGCTGCGATCGCTGTGGCAACGCCGACAACGCGCTGACGAGAACCGTCAAAGCGACGGACTCCCCCAGGTGCCCGCTGCGCTGCGCGGGGGCGGGCCTGCGTGGGTGATCTTCACCACGCCGACCTGTGTGGCGTGCCGTTCGGTGGAACAGATTCTCGCCACCGACCGTCCCGGCGAACGGGTCGTCCGGATCGACGCCACCGTGGACCCCGAACTGGCCAGCCGGTGGGAGGTGCGCCGGGCGCCCACCACGCTGCTCGCCGACGCCGACGGAAACGTCGTGGCGCGGTTGGTGGGTGCCGAGGCCGTGCGCCGCTACCTCAACGACACCGCATCGCCGACGACACTGGCGGCCGACTCCGAGCCCCTCGACGCCAACAGCGCCTGAGGGCGAGCCACTCAGGTCCGGGGGATCTCGCGTTCTTCGAAGGTTTCGATGATGTCCCCCGACTTGAGGTCCTGGAAATCGGACAGCCCGACGCCGCACTCGAACCCAGCGGCAACTTCACGGACGTCGTCCTTGAATCGCCGGAGGGAGGCAACTGCGCCCTTCCAGATGATGGTGCCGTCCCGCAGGAACCGGACCTTGGAGTTACGCGTGATGACCCCACTGGTGACCATGCAGCCCGCCACCGCACCGACCCGCGGCACCCGGAACACCTCGCGGACCTCGGCTTCACCGGTGACGACTTCCTCGAATTCGGGGGCAAGCAAGCCGAGCATGGCGTTCTCGATGTCCTCGAGCAGCTTGTAGATGATCTCGTAGGTACGGATCTCCACGTGCTCGGTCTCAGCGAGTTCACGAGCCTTGCGATCGGGACGAACGTTGAACCCAAGAATGGTGGCGTTGGACGCCGCCGCCAACTGGATGTCGTTCTCGGTGATACCACCCACACCACGATGGACGAACGACAGCTTCACGTCGTCACGCTCAAGCTTGCGCAGGCTCTCGGTGACCGCCTCGAGTGAACCGGTCACGTCAGCCTTGACGATCAGGTTCAGCGTGGCCGTCTCACCCGCCTGGATCTGGGTGAAGATGTCCTCGAGCTTGGCGCCACCGGCCATGGCGTGCGCTTCACGACCCAGGTTGGCAACCCGCTTCCAGTGCTCACGGGTGGAGGCCACCTTGGCCGCCACCTTCTCATCGGGAGCGACCACGAACCGGTCACCGGCGACAGCCGGTTCGGACAGACCGAGCACCTGCACCGGAACGGACGGCCCTGCCTCACGCACCTGCTCACCGACGTCGGTGATGAGTGCGCGAACCCGGCCCCATGCGGCACCGGCGACCACCGGTTCGCCAACCCGCAGCGTTCCCTTTTGCACCAGCACCGTGGCAACGGGACCGCGACCGATGTCGAGATGGCTCTCGAGCACCACCCCCGAGGCACGACCGTCGTCGGTGGACCTGAGGTCCTCGAGTTCAGCAACCACGAGCAGGTTCTCGAGCAGGTCGTCGAGACCGAGGTTCTGCAGCGCCGAGCACTCCACCACGATCGTCTCGCCACCCCAGTCCTCGGGCACGAGGTCGTTGTCGGCGAGTTGCTGGCGCACCCGGTTCGGATCGGCGTTCTCGCGGTCGATCTTGTTGAGCGCCACCACGATGGGAACCTCGGCGGCACGAGCATGGTTGATCGCCTCAACGGTCTGGGGCATCACGCCGTCGTCGGCGGCGACGACGAGCACCACGATGTCGGTGGCGTCAGCACCACGGGCACGCATGGCGGTGAACGCCTCATGGCCCGGGGTGTCGACGAACGTGATCGCCCTGCCGTCACGCACGACCTGATAGGCGCCGATGTGCTGGGTGATGCCACCCGCCTCACCAGCGACCACGTTGGCGTTGCGGATCTGATCGAGCAACTTCGTCTTGCCATGGTCGACGTGACCCATCACCGTGATCACCGGAGGTCGATGAGGCCAGGACTCGTACACGGCGTCGCTGACGTCCTCGTCCATCTCCAACAGGCGCTGAAGTTCGACCTCTTGTTCCTCACCGGGATCCACGAGGCGGATCTCGGCACCAATCTCGGCGGCGAACAACTCGATCATGTCGTCGCTGAGGGACTGGGTGGCGGTCACCATCTCGCCCTGCTGCATGAGGAACCGCACGACGTCCGCTGCGGTCCGGTTCAACTTCGGTCCGATGTCCTGAGGGGTCGAAGCGCGCTCAACCACCACGGTGCCCGCAGGCACCGGGGCGTCGGCCGGCGTGTACGACGGCAGGTCCATGGGCTGCAGCTCGTCGGCGGAGCGACGACGACGACCCTTGCGGCGCGGTGGCCTGCGTCCACCCGGACCGGCGCCACGTCCGCCACCCGGTCCACCTCGACCACCGGGGCCACCACCGGGGCCACCACCTGGCCCACCACCGGGAGCGCCGGGGCGGGAGAACCCACCGGGACGGGGGCCACCGGGTGCACCACCTGGTCGTGGCGCACCGGGACGGGCACCGGGACCGCTGGGACGTCCTCCCGGTCCACCCACACCGCCGGGACGAGCCCCGGGAGGAGGTGGGCGGCGAAGGCCTGGCGGCGGCGGGATGGGCTTGCCGGATGCGGAGATCGGAGCGGGCGGCGGCGGAATCGGCTTGCCCGACGCCGACATCGGCGGTGTGGGCGGAGCCTCAACCTCTGGGGCGACAGGGGCGTCGGGCGCGGGCGCCGCTGCGGGCACCTCTGCGGGCGCCTCTGAGGACGCCGCGGGTGGCGTTGGCGCAACCGGCGCAGGTGCGGGCGCAGGCTCCACTGGTGGCGCCGGGGCCGGGGGCGGGGCCGGGGCTTCAGCTGCGGGTGGGGCGGCCGGTCGAGCGGGTCGCGCACCTCCGCTCGAGGTCACGACCCGACGAGTCGGGGCGGCAGGAGCGGCCGGAGCAGCCGGTTCGGCCGGTTCGGCAGTGATCGGCGCCACCTCGGGTTCGGGCGCCGGTGGAGCGGGCTCATCGACGGTCGGCGGGGGCGTGGCGGCCTTCTTGGCAGCCGGCTTCTTGGCCGCCGCCTTCTTCGCCGGTGCCTTCTTGGCGACCTTCTTGGGCTCCTCCGGCTGCTCGTCGCGGATCAGTCCTTCGCGCTCTGCCTTACGGCGAACACGGTCGGCCTGGGCCTCCTGGACGCTCGAGGAGTGGCTGCGCACGCCAATGCCCAGTGAATCGCAAAGGTCAAGGCACTCCTTGTTGGTGAGTCCCAATTCCTTCGCAAGTTCATAGACCCGGATGTTCGCCACGCTTGATGTCCTCGTATTCCGTTGTCCCAGACCGGATTGCCGGTCCTCGTTTGGCGGGATTCGCCTCCCGACGGGGCTATCGATACTCCCACAGCCCTTCGTCAGCAGGCGAAGCCCTGCCGGTTGTCCCCTCAGTCCGAGGGGGTATCGCTCTCAGTCACCTCGGCCTCAACGTCACTCTCGGCATCGACCTCAGCCTCGACCTCGGTGTCGGGCGAGGCCGCTTCGTCCACGTCAGGGGTCTCGGTCTCGGGGGCCTCGGTCTCGAGGGCCTGGGACCACTGTTCGGCCGACATGGCCTCACCGCCCTCAGCCGGACGCCACACCTGCTCCCCGGTCGCCTCGTCGACGACCCATTCGCCCTCGGCCCAGTCCTGGTTGGCGTAGGCCTCTTCCTCGGCGAGCTGGCTCTCACTCTTGATGTCGACGTGCCAACCCGTCAGACGGGCGGAAAGCCGGGCGTTCTGGCCCTCCTTGCCGATGGCGAGAGACAACTGGAAGTCCGGCACGATGACCTCAGCGGTGCCGGTCTCCTCGTGGATGCGCACCTCGCGGACCTTGGCCGGGGAGAGCGCCTTCGCCACAAAATCGGCGGGGTCGTCGGTGAACGGAACGATGTCGATCTTCTCGCCGCGCAGTTCGGTCACCACCATGCGAACCCGGGCGCCGCGAGCCCCCACACAGGCACCCACAGGGTCGACGTTGCTGTCGTTGGACCACACGGCGATCTTGGTGCGGGCGCCAGGTTCACGGGCACAGGCACGGATCTCGACCACGCCGTCGGCGATCTCGGGAACCTCGAGCTCAAAGAGACGCTTGATCAACCCGGGGTGGGTGCGGCTCACCACGATCTGGGGACCCTTGGCCGTCTTGCGGACCTCGACGATGTAGGCCTTCACCCGGGCACCGGGCTCGAGTCGCTCGTACTGGGCCTGTTCGGCCTGGGGCAGGAGCGCCTCCACCCGACCGAGGTCCAACAGCGTGAATCGGGCGTCGGTCTGCTGGATGATGCCGGTGACGATGTCGCCCTCGCGACCGGCGTACTCCTCGTACTTCATCTCGCGCTCCGCCTCACGGATGCGCTGGCCCATGACCTGCTTTGCCGTCTGGGCGGCGATCCGGCCGAAGTTGTCAGGCGTGACATCGAACTCGGGGCCGACGGGCTCCCCGTCGTCGTCAAGATCCTGGGCCATCACCCGGAACTCGCCGGTCTCGGGGTCAATCACCACCCAGGCGTACTCGTGGGCCTCAGGCATCCGCTTGTACGCCGTTTCAAGGGCGTCGGCAAGGGCGCCAAAGAGCGTGTCCACCGAAATGCCCTTGTCGGCGGCCAGAGCGCTGAGCGCCTCCATCATGTCCAGGTTGCTCATGACCTGCTCACCTCGTCGTCGTGTCCGTCTTGTTCGTCGCTGTCGTCGTCTGCCAGTGCGTCATCGGGGTGAGCGACCGTGCTCTTCGGCGAGCGTCGCCCGCCCGGCTTGGGAGTCGGCCCCCACTCAAACACGGTGCGTGCGCGGTCGACGTGGGAGAAGGGAATGATCCGTTCACCCCCACCGTCGGCGAGCACGAGTGTGATTGCGGTGTCATCGACCGTGCGGAGGGTTCCCTGCACCCGCTCAGCACCTTCACCGGGGATTCGGATCCGCACCGACACGGTTTCGCCACACGCCGCCACGAAGTGCGCTGGTGTGCGGAGATTCCGCTCGAGTCCGGGGCTGGTGACCTCAAGGGTGTAGCTGCCGGGAACGGGGTCGTGCTCGTCGAGCACGCGGGAGATCCGGCGGGTGGCCTTTGCCACGTCGTCGAGCGAGATGCCCCCGGAACGATCGACGACCACCCGGAGGGTGCCTCCGGCACGCTCCACGTCGTAGATCTCAATGCCGAGTTCCTCAGCCACTGGTTCACACAGCGCTCGCACCTTGTCGGTCACCTCCATTCCGGTCTCTCCTGGTCCTGCGATCCTTGACGACCTCTCGAATGGGTCCCTACGACACGAAAGGCGTGGGCAAGCCCACGCCTTCCGACCGAACCTCATCGAAAAACCTGCCCGGAGTATAGCGGAAATGCCCCATGGCCGCCCCTGCGATCCACCGAGGGCATACGGCCCCGAGATCAGGCGCTATTGACTCAATAGGAACGCCCCACCACCGCAGTGAGATCCGGCTCGTCCACGCTGTCGGGAACGGCGCCATCGGCCCGGATCAGGCACCGGACCGTCATGGCGTGCGCCCCGAGCGCCGTTTCACCCTCGGCGCCCACACGATCCCACGGCAGCGTGGCCCACCCCGTGGCCGCCGCCTCGATCGCCTCGTCCACGGTGGCCACCGGCACCGTCCGGGCCACGCGGGTCTGGCGGGCACGCTCCAACATGTCGGCCTGGATCCGGTCGAGCGCCTCGGCGACGACGGGCACAACCCCGTCGAGTGGTGCCGCCACCCGTGAACCGTCGTCTCGTCGGGTCACGGTCACCTCACCTGCGGCGAGGTCCCGGGGCCCAAGTTCCACGCGGACAGGAACACCCTTGAGCTCCCAATCGGTGACCCGCCGGCCCATCGATGTCGAGGTGTCCACGTCAAGGCGGGTGCGCACACCGGACGCCTCAAGCTCTGCAGCGAGCTCCCGGCAGCGCGCGATGACCGCCTCGTCGTCACGGACAGCGATCACCACGGCCTGGACAGGGGCGAGGCGAGGCGGGAGTCGCAGACCGGCGTCATCGCCGTGACCCATGATGAGCCCACCCACCATGCGGGTCGACACCCCCCACGACGTCGTCCACGCCAGTTGCTGGGTCCCGGTGTCATCGAGGTAGTTGATGTTGAAGGCCCGGGCGAAGTTCTGGCCGAGCTCATGGCTGGTACCCATCTGCAGGGCCTTGCCGTCACCCATCATGGCCTCACACGTCATGGTGTTGGTCGCACCGGCGAACCGTTCCGACGGTGTCTTGCACCCGACCACCACGGGGAGTGCGAGGACGTTGACCATGAAGTCCTCGTACACCTCGTGGAGGATCTGTCGGGCGTAGGCGGCGGCATCAGCCTCGGTTGCGTGGGCGGTGTGCCCCTCCTGCCAGAGAAACTCGCTGGTGCGCAGGAACACGCGGGGCCGCAGTTCCCAGCGGACCACATTCGCCCACTGGTTCAACAGCAGCGGCAGGTCCCGCCACGACTGGATCCACTTCCCCATCGACTCGCCGATCACCGTCTCGGAGGTGGGGCGCACCACCACCGGCTCCTCCAGTTGTTTGCCACCGGCGTGGGTAACCACTGCCAACTCCGGGCTGAACCCCTCGACATGCTCGGCTTCACGCTTGAGGTACGACTCGGGGATGAACAGTGGGAAGTAGGCGTTGGATGCCCCCGCCGCCTTGATGCGGGCGTCAACCTGGGCCTGCATCTGTTCCCAGATGGCGTAGCCGTAGGGACGGATCACCATCGTGCCGCGCACCGGGCCGTTGTCGGCCAGTTCCGCCTTGTTGAGAATGTCCTGGTACCACCGGGGGAAGTCCTCGGACTGGGGAGTGAGCACGGGGGGTTTGGCCATGGACGGCGAGCCTACCCACACTGCACTCGCCGCTCTTTAACCACAGGGACGACGCCAGCGCACCGCTGGGAGCAACTAGCGTCGCCCCCAGCAGAAGGGGACGTCTGGTGCGGCTCGACGAGCCGCCACTCAAGGAGGACCACGTGGCCAGCGAACAACTCTCCCCCACCGGACTCGTCGACCGACGTCGATTCCTCGGCGGTGCCGCGGTCGCAGCGGCCGCAGCGGTCGCGTGGCGCCCCTCGCTCTCGAGCGCACAGACCGGATTGCTCGCTGGGGACGACAACCCGTTCACCCTTGGGGTGGGCAGCGGGGACCCACTCCCCACCGCCGTGGTGTTGTGGACCCGCCTCGCTCCCGACCCGCTCAATGGCGGAGGCATGCCCAACACCGACGTGTCTGTGGCATGGGTGATCGCCCGGGATGAGGGACTCAGTGACGTCGTGACGTCCGGAACGGCGACGGCACCCGCCGCGTTCGCCCACAGCGTCCACGTTGATGCCACCGGCCTCGAGCCAGACACCTGGTACTGGTACCAGTTCAGCGCCGACGGGTTCGACAGCCCCGTCGGAAGGACCCGCACCGCCCCGGCACCGGGCAGTTCACCCTCGAGTCTGCGGTTCGGGTTCGCCTCATGTCAGAACTACGGCTCGGGCTACTTCACCGCCCACGCCAACCTCGCCAACGAGGACCTCGACGTCTGCTTCCACCTCGGCGACTACATCTACGAGGGGGCCGGTGGAGGTGTCCGGTCGGTTCCCGGCGGCGAGGCCACCACCCTCGCGGGCTACCGCAACCGGTACGCGTTGTACCGCAGTGACCCGAACCTCCGGGCGGTACACCAACGGTTCCCGTGGATGGTGACCTGGGACGACCACGAGGTGGAGAACAACTACGCCGGGGACATCTCCGAGGACGGGATCACCGGCGCAGCGTTCCTCACCCGCCGGGCCGAGGCCTACCAGGCGTGGTGGGAGCACCAGGCAGTGCGCATGCCCCCTCCGGTGGCCGCCGACCTGCCGATCTACCGGAACTTCACGTGGGGTTCGCTGGCCTCGTTGTTCATGTTGGACACCCGCCAGTACCGCTCCGACCAGGCGTGTGGCGGCGCAACCCTGTCGCCTCTGTGCGCCGAAGCCCTCGACCCGGCCCGCACCATGCTCGGTGCCGCCCAGGAACAATGGATCGCCAATGGGGTGACGTCGTCGGGTGCTCGCTGGAACGTGATCGCCCAGGCCGTCGTCATGGCGTACACACCACTCGTCGGGCAGTTCAACCTCGACCAGTGGGACGGCTACCCGGCGGCGAGGGACCGGATGCTCGAACTCTTTGGGCGACCCGAGGTCCGCAATCCTCTGGTCCTCACCGGCGACATCCACGCTTCAGGGGCCGGGCGCCTGCTGGCCGACTTCGACAACCCTGACACCTCGGCGGTCGTCGGTCACGAACTGGTCGGCACCTCGATCTCATCGACGTTCCCTGACGGCCTCGACGACCTGTTCAACCAGGTCACGTCGGGGCTGCCGTGGGCCGACTACGCCAACGCCTCCGAGCGTGGATACGTGACCGTGGAGTTGACCGAGGAGGTCGGCACGGCGAACTGGCGGGTGGTCGACACCACCACCGCCGAGACGTCAGGCGTGCGCACCGACTTCACGTGGGAGATCCCCGTCGACGATCCCGGTGGCGCACCGTCAACCGGCTCCACCGCCCCGGTGGCGGCCACCCCCCGGTTCACCGGCTGACCTCTCCAACGACCCGACACCACCGCTGGGAGCAGCACCGATGCAGCGATACGGCATGACCATCCCACTCGACGGGCAGCCTCTCGGCGCCCAGCAGGACACGATCGCCGAACTCGCCGACCTTGGGTACACCGACCTGTGGTCAGCGGAAGCTGACGGATCTGACGGGTTCACTCCGCTGACCCTCGCTTCGGTATGGGCCCCCTCAGTACGCCTCGGCACCGCCATCATCCCGGCGTACACGAGAGGCGCGGCGTGCCTCGCCCAGTCGGTCGGCTCGTTGGCGCAGGCGGCTCCGGGCCGGTTCGTGCTCGGTATCGGCTCGTCTTCAGACGTCATCGTCGAGCGCTGGAACGGCATGGCGTTCGACAAGCCCTACGCCCGCGTGCGCGACACCCTTCGGTTCCTTCGCACAGCCCTCGCCGGCGACAAGGTCACCGAGGAGTACGAAACGTTTTCCGTCCGTGGGTTCCGCCTCAAGGTCCTCCCACCTGAACCCGTGCCGATCCTCGTGGCGGCCCTACGCGAAGGGATGCTGCGGCTCGCCGGTCGGGAGGGGGACGGCGCCATCATCAACTGGTTGTCGGCCGATGACGTGTCGACGGTGGCGCCCGTGGTTCGCCAGTTCGGCGAGGACAAGGAGATCGTGGCCCGAATCTTCGTTGCGCCGTCGACCGACACCGACATGGTCCGCAACCTCGGTCGGTTCGCCATCGCCGCTTACCTCAACGTCCCGGTGTACCGGGCGTTTCACGAGTGGCTGGGTCGCGGCGACGCGCTCGCAGGAATGTGGGACAAGTGGGGTGCGGGGGACCGCCAGGGAGCACTTTCGGAGATTCCCGACGAGGTGGTCGACCAGCTCATCGTGCACGGCACCCCTGAGCAGTGCCGCGCCCACATCGCCCGCTACGTCGACAACGGGGTGACCACTCCGGCACTCGCCGTGCTGCCGTTCCCGGGCATCGACCCGTTGCAGGCAGCACGCGATCTCGCCCCTACCTCAACGAAGTAGCCCCGCCCTCAACCCACTTTGGCGGCGCGGATCAGGGTGGATTGACTGGCGGTGGCGAGCAGGGTGCCGTCCTCGGCCCACAGGTTCACTCGCCCGTGACCGAACCCGTTGGCCACCACGTCGATGCTGATGTCGGCGAGGACCCATTCGGTGGGGACAATCCGGGCCACCCGCAGCGTGTTGTCGAGACTGTTGGCCATGGCCACCCCGTCAAGTGCCACATGGATCCCCATGGGGACGTAGTCCCCAATGACCGCCAGCGCCGGCGCCGACATCTCGAGCAGGTCTGGCACCCGGGTCCAGACCGCCACCCGGCCCGACTCGCGGTCGGCCATGGCGAGGCGTTGATCGAGTCGGTCCATGATCGACTCGGTGTTGTACCGGCGCTCACGCGGCGCGCAGTTGTCCGGAAGGTCAACCTCCGGCCGTTGCGCCCACTGACCCGACATCTCGAGGGGTCGCTCACCGAGGGCGGCGTTCACGGTGAGGATCTCGGTGCCGGCCACCATGCCGACGGCGCGTGCCTGGGTGGTCTGGCGGCCTTCGACAGCGATGGTGACGTCGATATCCATGGTCGTGCCGGGGCGGGCGTAGGACAGGTACTGGGCGGTGGCCCACACGACGGGACGTCCCGTCGACCCCTCCATGGCCGCAATGGCCGCACCGAGGCCGCACCCCCCGAAGAGGAACCCGGCACCGGTGGAGATCCCCGGGACAACGGGGAGGTGCCAGCGCAGCGGGTTGTGGGTCGGCCGGAGTCCGAGCCAGTCAGGTGCGTCCATGCCACCACGCTAGGTGGTTGGGACGGTTGTGCTTGACTGCTTGCCATGACCGACACGCCATGGCTCAACGACACCTGTTCACTGGTCGACGCGTTCCGTTCAGGCGAGCGCTCCCCCCTCGAGGAGATGGAGGCGACGCTCGCCGCCATCGACGCCTCAGACCTCAACGCGTTCTCGTTCCTCGACGGCGATGCCGCGCTCGACGCCGCACGTTCAGCCGACGTCAACCAGCCGTTCGGCGGGGTTGCCTTCGGGGTCAAGGAACTCGACTTCGTCGAGGGGTGGCCGAGCACCGAGGCCAGCGTGGTATTCGCCGACCGCAAGGCCAAGTACACCTCCACGATGGTGCAGCGGGCCACCGCTGCCGGCGGCGTGCCGGTGGGTCTGACCACCGCCAGTGAGTTCGGTGGCCTGAACGTCTCCATCACCAAGCTGAACGGCATCACCGGCAACGCATGGGACAAGACCCGCACCGCTGGCGGCTCATCGGGCGGAAGCGCCTCGGCGGTGGCTGGTGGTCTGGTCACCATCGCCACCGGTGGGGACGGCGGCGGATCGATCCGCATCCCGGCCGGGTTCAACGGGCTCGTCGGGATGAAGGGCACGGCCGGCCGTATCCCCCGGGGACCCCACACGCTGATCGCCCCCATGACCGTCGTGGTCGGGTGTCTGGCCCGATCGGTGCGCGATACCGCCAGGTGGTTCGACGTGTGCAGCGGTCACGACAAGCGCGACCCCTACTCGCTGCCCCGGGTCGATGGCTGGGAGTCCGGACTCGGCTCCCACCTCGATCAGTTGCGTGGAAAAAGGGTGGCCATTGTGCCCAACCTGGGTTCGGCGGTGATCCACCCCGAGCTTGACGCCATGGTGCGCGCCGCAGGCGAAGCGCTAGCCGCCGACGCCGGGTTGACCATCGTTGACGGCGTCAAGGTCGAGATTCCCGGCCTCGGTCTTGAATGGGCGATGGCGAACCTCTCGGGGCTTCTCGCCGAGCTCGGTGACCTGTGGCCGGACTGCAGGGAGGATCTGACCAACGAGATCGCGTTCGGGATGCAGATCGCCACTGAGCACTTCAACCTGGAGATGGCTGCCCGCGTCGAGGCCCAACGCACCCTTGCCAACGAGGGCATGGCGGCGATTTTCGACGAGGTCGACTTCGTCATCTGTGCCACCAACCCTGATGCCGCCTACCCCGCTGAGGTCACGCTGAACACCAAGGTGGGTGACGTCACGGTCGGACCGGAGAACAATGGGGCACTGACGATTCCGGCCAACATCGTCGGCAACCCGTCGTGCCAGGTCCCCATCGGGTTCCTCAACGGCTTGCCGGTCGGCATGCAGATCATGGGGCCGCACCTCCATGACCAGATGGTCCTTGATCTCGCATGGCTCACCGAACGTGAGCGCCCGTGGCCGCTGGTGGCAAACGGCGCCCCGATCTGACGCCACGGCGGGCCGTCGGAGGGGTTGTCACACCCCGTCGGCACACTGTCGCCATGACCGATGAACCCAATCACCAGCAATTGCCGCTGACTGTGGTTCCGGGCTCCCCCAACCCCGGCTCCACGAGCGGTTCCAGCCCACGTCGAGTTCGAAAGTCCCACAGCCGAGAGCGGCGCGAGGCTCGGCCCTCGTGGCGCATGAGCGACCAGGCACGTCGTGCCGGAGTCGAAGGCGTGGCGAAGGCCCGCCGCGAGCTCCAGCGCGTCCGGGACATTCCTGCTGAGTCCAACACCCAGCTGTCCCCCACCGCTGCGTGATTCCGCCCCGGGGAAGCGACCGGTAACCTGCTCCCATGACCGATGTCGTGATCATTGACGCAGTCCGCACCCCCGTTGGCCGTCGCAACGGCGGCCTCGCCGGGGTCCATCCCGCCGACCTGTTGGCAACGGCGCTCTCAGAGCTCGTGGCGCGCACCGGCATCGACCCAGCCGAGGTCGGCCAGGTCGTGGGCGGATGCGTCAGTCAGGTTGGCGCGCAGTCGTTCAACGTGGCGCGCACCGCATGGTTGACCGCAGGGCTGCCGCTGAGTGTGGCGGCGACGACCGTGGACACCCAGTGCGGTTCGTCCCAGCAGGCCACCAACCTCGCCACCAGCCTCGTGGCCGCAGGGGTCGTCGACGTCGCAGTGGCTTGCGGGGTGGAGACCATGTCGTCGGTGCCCATCGGGTCGAACAGCTCCAAAAAGCTGGGATACGGCGTGCCGATCCCCAAGACCTACTTCGGCCAGTACGAGTTCACGAGCCAGTTCGAGGGTGCCGAGCGCATCGCCGAGAAGTGGGGCATCACCAGGGATGACGCCGATGCCTACGCCTTGAGGTCCCAGACCCTCGCCGCACAGGCATGGGACGAGGACCGATTCGGCACCCAGGTTGTCGAAGTCGTCGCCCCAATCCTCGACGACGAACGTCAGCCCACCGGACAGACACAGACCATCAGCCGCGACGAGGGCATCCGAGACACGACCCTCGAGAAGTTGGCCGGTCTCAAACCGGTGGCGCGCGAGGACGGTGTGCACACCGCCGGATCCTCCTCACAGATCTCTGACGGCGCTGCTGCAGTGCTCATGATGACCGCAGCCAAAGCCGAAGCGCTCGGACTGACCCCAATCGCCCGGGTCGTGGACACCTGTCTGGTCGGCGTCGATCCGGTGCTCATGCTCACCGGACCCATCGACGCCACCCGGCGCCTCCTCTCCCGCAACGGCCTCACCATGGCCGACATCGACATCACCGAGATCAACGAAGCATTCGCGTCGGTGGTACTGGCGTGGGCCCGTGAACTCGATGTCGATCTCGCCACCGCCAACCCCAATGGTGGAGCCATCGCCCTCGGCCACCCCCTCGGGGCCACCGGTGCCGTCCTCACCACCAAGGCCGTCCACGAACTTCAGCGCACCGGCGGCCAACGGGCGCTGGTCACGATGTGTTGTGGTGGCGGCCTCGGTACCGGCACCATTCTCGAACGCTGCTGACACGCGCCGGCTCTCCACACGGGGCGCGCGCCCACGTGCGTTGCGTGATGATCACGCTTGTCGCCGCCTGCCTCCTGGCGGCTTGCGCGTGTGGAACCGCACCACTTCCTGATGGCGTGGCGATCGTCGAAGAGGTGGTCGATGGGGACACGCTGGTGGTCCGGGTCGGCTCGGGCACCGAGCGCGTGCGGCTACTCGGCATCGACACGCCCGAGACGGTGCACCCCACCAAACCCGTCGAGTGTTTCGGGCCTGAGGCGAGCCGCGAACTCAAACGGCTGGCGTCGGTGGGTTCCCAACTCCGCCTTGGACGCGATACCGAACTTCGGGATCGCTACGGTCGACTCCTCGCCCATGCGTGGAACGCTGAAGGAACCTTCATCAACGAAGCCCTCGTTGAAGGGGGTTTCGCCACCACGCTGTTCATCGACCCCAACCGCGCCTACCGCCAGGAACTACGCGCAGCACAGGACCGGGCCGAGTCCGCACGGGCCGGGCAGTGGTCAGCGTGCCAGTGAACCCGATCGCACGGTAGCGTCGGCTCCGTGACCTCCCTGGCCGAACGACTCGGATTCACTCCCGATGACCGGGTGGTGATCATCAACTGCGACGACCTCGGCATGTGCCACGCCGCCAACGAGGGCATCTACGCCGCCCTGCGCACCGGCTTGGCCACCAGCGCATCGCTCATGGTGCCGTGCCCGTGGGCCCGACAGGCGTCACGTGACTACATGGGTGAGGACGTCGGCGTCCACCTCACCCTCAACGCCGAGTGGGACACCTATCGCTGGTCCCCCATCACCTCCGCCCCGTCCCTGCTCGACGGCGACGGTGGCTTCCCCCGCACCGTCACCGACACCTGGGACCACGCCGACCTCGACGAGGTCCGGCGGGAACTGCGGGCACAGGTCGAGCGCGCCATCCTGTGGGGATTCGACATCAGCCACCTCGACTCACACATGGGCACACTGCAGCTTCGACCCGAGTTCTTCGATGTCTACCTGGACCTCGCCGTGGAGTTCGCCCTCCCGCTACGCCTGTCGGGCGCCAGCACCGAGAAGTTGATCGGCTTCCCTTTCCGCCAGCTCGCAGCCGACGAGGGAGTGGTGTTTCCCGACCACTTCATCCACGTCCCCGGCGTCGGGTCCCGCAACGCCATCGAGCGGGCCCTGTTCGATCTGCGGCCGGGGGTCACCGAGTTGTACGCCCACCCAGCGACCGACACCCCCGAGTTGCGGGCCATCGCCCCCGACTGGGCGGCGCGTGTCGACGACCTGCACCTCCTCACCTCGGATGCCGCGATACGGGCCATGGTGGAACGCAGCGGAGTGAAACTCATTGGCTTCAAGGCCTTGCGCGACGCCATGCGGGCTGGCTGAACCTTCCGCTCAGCCCACTCATCCCGCGGGGAAGTCGCCAGAGATCACAGCGCCTTGAGTAACGTCCGGAAAGTTCTCGACGTGACCGCACCGAGCGAGGCGTAGAAACGAACGGGTCCGACGCGGCACACCTCCACCGAGGACAAGCCCGCCACCATCAAGTCGGTGCACACCGCGGAAACCAGTGACGCCCCGATGCCACGCCCGCCCCACGCCGGGTCGGTGCCCATCGGCCCCAACCAACCGATGCGGCCCACTGAATGGGCGCAGAACCCCACCGGGTCGTCACCACTGAACGTTGCGAACACACTGGCGCCCTCGACGCCGAGGTCGAACTCGGGGAGGAACACGTCCCAGTTGCGTTCCACCATGGCCCGCACCGCCTCCACGTCTGGGTCGTCGGTGAGACGACGCACCACCATCCCTTCCGGAGGCTCAGCGCGGAACGTGACCGGCAACGCCATGTTGAACGTCGCCTCGACCGGTTCGTACCCGCACGCCTCGGCGAGGCACTGGGCCCCCACGTTGGTGAGGTCCACCCCGGGCCACAGGTAAGGCGGCGCCTCATCACCGAGACCGGCGAACACCACCGATCGGGAACGCAACCACGCCTCGGCCGCACCGACGAGTGCCGTCGCCAATCCCTGGCGTTGCACCTCGGGATCGACCGCCACGAGGCGAATCCAGCCCACGACGGTGCCGTCCGGCTCGGTGCGGGTGCTGGCGGCGATGACACCACGGTCATCGAGGGTGCCAAGGACCTCGGCGTCGGGGCCCCACAGCGCCGTGACGAACTCGTCTTCGCTGATGGACTCACCGGGAGCGCACCGGCGCCACAGTCCGGTGAGACCGGCAACACGTTCAGGCCCCCACGTGACGATGGTGGGCTCGGCGGTCACGGTCGAAGGCCAGCGAAGAGATCGTTTTCAGGCAGGTGGGTGGGCACCCGTGAGGCACCGAGGATGTAGTCGTCAAAGGGGTGGATGGTGCGGGTCACCTCGTCGGGCAGACCGAACCAGAACGGGGACGCCGGGTCGATCTGGGTGGCGTGACACAACAACGCGGCGCGACGAACCTCCCAGAAGTCGGCGATGGGAACCGAGGTGGTGATGCGATCGTCGTGGTCGGGGCGATCGAACCACTCGTCACTAAACGGCGACTCGACGCCCAACTCGGCGAACTTGTCGTGCAGGGCGCGCATGCGGGCCATCGACCACACCGTGTAGTACAGCTTCGAAGGCGTCCACGGCGCGCCGGCCTCGGGGTAGGCGTCGGGGTCACCGGCGAGGTCGAACGCAGCGGCGGAGATGTCGTGCACCCGTAGATGGTCGGGGTGGGGATAACCGGCCTGATCGTCGTTGTAGGTGACGATGACCTGGGGACGCTGTCGACGAATCACCTCCACGAGGCGCCCGACCGACTCGTCGAGCGGCGCCGCCCAGAAGGCGTCGGGGTGGGCGTTCGATGGAGAGTCAGGCATTCCCGAGTCCCGATATCCCAACATCTCGACGTCGCGGTAACCAATGGCCGCCACCGAGGCCTCAAGCTCTGCGGCCCTGACCGCAGCGAGGTCGGCGCGAACCTCGGGGCGTTCCATGGCGGGGTTGTGGATGTCCCCCTCCTCACCCCCTGTGGCGCACACCAACACGGTGCGGATTCCCTCCGCTGCGTAGCGCGCCACAGTGCATGCCCCCTTTGACGCCTCGTCGTCGGGGTGGGCGTGCACCGTCATGAGGCACAGGTCGTCGGCGTGGGTCGAGCTCACCGCCGCACGCTACCGCCATCGCCCCGACGCGCACCCGCTGAGCAGGGGTTCACACGCCGCCGACCACGTCGTCCCACGTGCGCCGCGGATCATCGGGACTCCCCACCGCGGTGAGGGTCACCTCCCCGGTGTCGGGGTCGATGTCGATGTCCCAGCCGAGGACGCGGGCGAGGATGTGTCGACCCTCCTCGGGGCCCGAGGCAATCAGGTTGTCTCCCGCCCGCAGCACCACCGCCCCTCGAGGTCGGTAGAAGTAGCGACCTCCGCGCTGGACGGCGAGCACCTGGAACCCTGGCTCGAGGTTCAGACGCAACTCGCTCAGGGTGGCACCGTGAGCGCGTGCCCCCTCGTCGATGGGGAGTTTCACCACGACCTCGTCGGTCTCACCAAGGGCGATGGACAAGATGGGGTGCACCTCCTCGCGCTGCTCGACGAGCCACACCATCTGCTGGGCGGCGTCACCAATGTCCTCAGCCGCCTGGGAGAGGTGGAGCAGACCTCGCAGCGGCGACGGATCAAGGTCGTCGCGAGCGGCGCGCAGCACCCAGACCTCGAGACGATCCTTCATCTCGTCGAGTCGGTCCTCGAGGTGCCGGACCTCTGCAGCGAGACCCTGGTCGCGGTACACGAGTGCCGAGTACGCAAGGCCCACCGCCGCCTCGGAGATGTTCTTCATCTCCACGAGGGTGTCGACCGCCCGATCCAGGTCGGTCAGGACGCCCGCTTCAGGCGGTTGGGGTGGTTCCCAACGGGGTGCGTCGGCGAGTTCCCGCACCCGCTCGATGCCTGCGGCAGGGCCTTCGAGGAACAGCACGTCACCGGCCCGGAGGATCTCGTCGCCCTCAACGTCAGTGATCCAGCCCTGCCCGCGGTGGATCGCCACCACCCGCATGCCGGTGGCAACAGGCAGTTCGAGGGCGTGCAGCGGACGGTTCGCCATGTGCGATCCGTCGCGCACCAAGACCCGATGGGACACCTCCTCGGCGGCGGACAGGTCGGCCACGAGTTCACGCGGGATGCCGAGGCGGTGGGTGACGATGCGGGCGATGTTGACGGCGTTGTTGGAAATACGTTCGATGGCCTCGATGACCTGCAGCACCGACGACATCGCCTCGGCGTCGCGTGGGCTGCGAACCGCCAGAATCGACACGGCGCGCATGTCGTGCACGAGTGCACTCATGGTGGCCTCGAGATCAGTGACCTCGTCGGCCATGTCGGCGTCGCCGTAGTACAGCGCGGCATACGCCAGATCGACCATCAACTCTGAGGTGTCCTTGGCCTCAGAGAGCATGGCTCGGAGATTTCGGGGTCGTTCATCCATGGAGTGGGCCACCAGTGGGTGTGGTCCGAGCATAGGACGCCCGGACGGTCGGATTCTTGTGAGCACGCGGGAGTACGCGGTGGGAAAAGGTCACGAGACGAACACCACCACGGCGAGAATGAATGACAGGCTGCCGAGCAGGTCGATCGTCGAGGTGACGAACGGCACGGCGATGTTGTCGGGGTCAAGACCGAGGCGATAGGACGCCACCGCGCCCCAGTAGCCGGCGCCAACCGCCAAGGTGGTGGCCAACAGACCACCGGTCACTGACACCGCCAGCATGGCGAGCGCTCCGGGGCTGGGAAGGTTGATGACGACGGCGGCGAGGTCCGCCACCACCGAGGCCAAAGCGAACACCGGTACCGCCAACAGGTAGGCCAGCGCAATGTCGCTGCGCGCCCCCGCCCCCGGCAGCGACGACGGGCTGATCACACCGAGGTGGAGTTTGGTGGTGAGCCGGCTCGACAGCATGCCGCCGATTGCGCCGGCACTGGCCAAAAACGGGGGAACGAGCGACAACAGCGCCGGATAGGTCACCAGTTCAGCCAGTTGCCCCTCGAGGGCCAAACCGGCGAGCAGGCTCAGCACACCGCCGAGCACCACGACGACCAGAGCCTCACGCAGGATGCCGCGAAGCTGCCGACGGCCCCATCGGAATGCCGCGACGACAACGACCACCGCGGCGACCACCGCCACCACCGCCACCACCTGGGTCACCGCCACGTTGGCCACGACGAAGGTGGCGAGGAACAGCGCCGGAAGGGTCACCATGTCACCGGCGGCGGTGACGAGTGGGGCCATCACGTTGTCGAAGTCCCAGCCTGCCCGCACCGAGGTCTCCGCAAGGGCGACGGTCATCACGAGCACGACAACTGACGACAGCAGTCCACCCACGATGGAGATGGTGATGAACTCGGCGACGGAGATCGGGTTCGGTACCCCGAACGCCGAGGACACGACGCTGGCCAAAACGGCGAGCACCACCGAGGTGAAAACGCTCAGCACCCCGGCCGCCAGGACGTTTTGACCGAGCACCGAGTCCACACGGGTCGTCAAGCGATAGGTGCCGGTGTGGATGGCGGTTCCCAGACGGCTTCCCATGGCCCCGAAGATGGTGCCCCGCACCGCAATGGCCGCTGGGATCAGGACCAGTAAACCGGGCAGCCGTTCGAGGGTCTCGTTTATGCCGCCGAGCGTGAACCCCGCCACCAGGGACGCGGCCAACCCCACCACCAGGGCGACGAAGCCCTGGCGGGCGGCAGCAGGGTCGGAGCCGAGCAGGCCCCGCCAGCGCGCAGTGAATGGGGTGGCTGGCACACTCAGAACCTAGTGCCGGTCCCCCTGCACCCCGGGGAGGAGTTCGGCAGCGATGACGCCAGCCCCTGAGCGGAGCGGGGCGCTCACACGCAGCGATTCACCAACGTGCCAAGCCCCTCGATGGTCGACGTGATGACGTCACCGGGTGCGAGGGCGTCACCGGTCACCCGGCCCACTCCCGCCGGCGTCCCGGTGAAAATCAGGTCACCGGTCCGAAGCGTGAGAATGTCGGACAGATACGCGACGAGGAACGGCACGTCAAAGATCATCGAGGAGGAGCGGCCGTGCTGGCGCACATTGCCGTTGACCTCACAGCGCAGTTCCAGATCGTCAGGGTCGCCGACCCGGTCGACGGACACCAGCGCCGGCCCGGTCGGCCCGTAGGTGTCGCGCGACTTGCCGAGATCGAAATGCGGCGGGGTCGCCGAGAACTGCAGTGCCCGGTCCGAGATGTCCTGGCCCACCATGAGACCCGCCACGCGGCTCCACACCTCATCGGCGGGGATGTGACGACCGCCCACCCCGATCACCACCACGAGCTCGACCTCCCAGTCGGCGGTGGCGGACTCGAGCACCACGTCGGCGTCAGGCCCCACCAGACAGGTCGGGAACTTGGTGAACACCAGAGGGTTCGCTGGTGGGGCGACGCTGGTCTCCTCAATGTGGGCGGCGTAGTTGAGTCCGACGGCAAAGCAGTTCGTGGGGCGGGGTACAGGAGGACCGACCCGACCCGCCGCTCGTGCCTCGGCAAGGCTCCCCGAGGCGCTACGGGGATCCAATGTTGCCGCCACCTCGCGCAGACCGCCGAGATCGGCGAGTGCCTCCATGGGGTCAGGACCGAACCGACCGTTGCCCACTTCGGCGAGGTCGTGCCAACCGTCGTCGTCGTCAAGCAGGGCGGCACGATCGTCAATCGTCACGAACCGGTAGGACACGGTCCTTGCCTCCTCACATCCATGGCCTCAACGCCAACCGGTTTCGGGTGGTGTCCGCGGCCCCTAGACCTCAGGATTCAGCGTCGCCCTCGGGTTCAGCGTCGCCCTCGGGTTCAGCGTCGCCCTCGGGTTCAGCGTCGCCATCAGATGCAACGGCAGCCTCAGCGTCTGCGGCTTCCTCCGCCGCCTGCTCCACAGCCTCACCCGACGTGTCATCGTCGGACACCTCTTGGGATGTGTCGGCAGCAGACCCCTCAGGAACCTCACCGTCTGGGTCAAGGCTCCCCGCCTCGTCACCACCGGCATCCGATGACACGTCACCGGACGTGACATCCCCATCCGGGGACGTGGTCGAAGCGTCCGGTTCACCGCCGGACGGTTCGTCACGCTCACCGGCCTTGACCTTGCGAAGGGCCTCCACCTCGTCGCGGTAGGCCTGCTCGGCGGCGGCGATCTCCTCTCGGGACGCACCCGAGGCCGTGAGTTCCTTGAGGCGGGCGGCGGCCTTGTCCTTGGACGATTCGGCCTGACGGACACGCTGGCGTTCGCGTTCCACCTCTTTTTCCGCAGTGAGATAGGCGTTGAACAGGATCAACTCAGGCGGGGTCTCGATACTGGCCAGTTCAACCACGGGGGCCTGGGTGCTGCGCCCTCCTCCGGTGCGGGGGCCGCTGCCACGACGGCCGGCGGGCCGGCCCCCCGAGGGTCGGCCTCCAACACGACGGGGCGCAGGCGCCTCGGCGGGCGGTGGTGAGTTCTCCGGGGACGTCGGATCCGTCATGGCCGACAGTCTGCCAGTTCGAGCCACACCGGCTCACATTGACACAATGCGTGCATGCTCACGATCAAACGACACGGCGATGTCGCCGTCATCCACTGGCAGGACCACGAGAACCGCTTCAACACGGCCAGTGTGTCCCGATGGCACGAGATCATCGACGAGCTTGAAGCGACGACGGGGCCGCTGGCGGTGGTCATCACCGGGGAGGGCAAGTTCTTCTCCAACGGACTCGACCTCGACAGTTTCGCCGGGGACCCCCAAGCAGCGAAGTCGGTCATTGATGGCGTCCACCGCCTGTTCGGACGCTTGTTGCTCCTCCCGGCGTACACCGTGGCGGCGCTCAACGGACACACCTTCGCTGCGGGGGCGATGCTGGCGTGCACGGTCGATGCCCGTGTGATGCGCACCGACCGGGGCTACTGGTGCCTGCCCGAAGTGGATCTCGGCCTGCCCCTCACCCCACCGATGTTCGCCGCCGTCACGTCACGGCTGAGTGTGGCGACTGCCGCCGAAGCCATGAACACCGGACGGCGCTACACAGCCGAAGACGCCTTCGCTGCCGGCATCGTCGAGCATCTCGCCGCGGAGGACCAGGTGCTGGAGCGGGCGGTGGCGATTGCTGCGGGTGTGGCAGCCAAGGACCGTTCGGTGATCGCCGAGCACAAACGGATGCTGTTTGGCGACGCAGCGCGCACCTGCGGTGTGGACTGCTGATCACCGGAAGTCCCGGCTGGGCAACACGACCGCGCCATCAGCCACATTGAGAGGGACGAGGCGTTCGGCGACCACGTTCACCACCCCCTCAGCTGACTCGACCCGGCCGCGCACCACGAGCGCAGCAGCCCCCCGGGCCACGCTGCGATGATGCATCCAGCACCCCTTCGAACAGATCACGTTCACGAAACCCGTCTCGTCCTCAAGGTTGATGAACGTCGTGCCGCCTGCCGTGGCGGGCCGTTGGCGGTGGGTCACCACCCCAGCCACCCACACCCGGGTGCCGTGGGGAACCGCACCAAGGTCAGCAGCGGTGCGCACCCCTCGAGTGGCCAACTGGGTGCGCAGGAACCTTGTGGGGTGGCCGCCAGGAGCAACGCCGGTGGCCCACAGGTCCGCCAGTGCCGATTGGCGCTCATCCATGGGTGGAAGTGCCGGCGCCTCCGCCCCGGTCACCACACCGGGCAGATGTCCGGGACCCCCCTGGGCCACGGCCCCCACCGCCCACAACGCCCGGCGGCGGTCGAGCAACCGACCCTGCTCGTCGGTGAGGGAGGCGAACGCCCCGGCGGTGGCCAGGGCCTCAAGGGCGTCGCGGGGCACCGTCACCCGGCGACGCACGTCCTCAAGAGAACTGAACGGTCCACGTCGGCGTCGTTCGTCGACCAGACGTTCAGCCATGTCGGCACCGAGGTGACGGACCGAGGACAACCCGAGGCGGACGGTGGGCTGAGGTCCCAGACGGAACAGGTCGTCACCACCCGCGCCGGGCACAACCGGAGTGTCGGTGAGGGGAGGCAAGGTAGCGGCCGTTCGGGTGGTGGGGTGTCGACGCGACGCATCCCCTCGGGCCCGTTCGCACGACGGCGACGGGTTCAGGTCCACCGCCCCGGGGAACACCTCATCGACAAGGCCCACTGCGGCATCGGCGACCCGTTCCAGCGGCCGCCCCCCCTCAGGCCAGACCAGCACAGCCTCAACATCCGACACGTTGATGTCAGGGGTGCGGACCTCGACATCGTGACGTCGGGCGTCAGCGACCAGTGAGTGCGGCGAGTAGAACCCCATGGGTTGAGCGTTGAGTAGCGCCGCACAGAACGCTGCGGGGTAGTGCAGCTTGAGCCACGCACTGGCGTACACGAGGTAGGCGAAACTCACCGAGTGGCTCTCGGGGAACCCGAAGTTGGCGAACGCCGCCAACTTGTCCCAGATCTGGGCGGTGACCGGTTCGCTGACCCCCCGTTCGCCGGCCCCGTCAAAGAAACGCTGACGGAGACGACCCATACGCTCCGTTGAACGTTTCGACCCCATGGCTTGGCGCAACTGGTCCGCCTCGGCGGGGGTGAACCCGGCGACGTCGATGGCCATCTGCATGAGTTGCTCCTGGAACAGGGGAATTCCGAGGGTCTTGCCCAGCGACCGTTCAAGGAGTGGGTGGAGGTAGGTCACCGGTTCGGTGCCGTTGCGTCGACGGATGTAGGGGTGGACCGATCCGCCCTGGATGGGACCGGGACGGATGAGCGCGACCTCCACCACGAGGTCGTAGAAGCACCGGGGACGCAACCGTGGCAAGGTCGCCATCTGGGCCCGACTCTCGACTTGGAACACCCCGATGGAGTCGGCCCGACACAACATGTCGTACACGGCGTCGTCTTGGGGAACGGTGGCCAGGTCCACACTGACCCCGTGGGCCTCAGCCACCAGGTCCACACAACGGTGCAGGGCGTCAAGCATCCCGAGACCCAACAGATCGAACTTCACGAGACCGACCGCGGCACAGTCGTCCTTGTCCCACTGCAACACGCTTCGACCCGGCATGGTGGCCCACTCCACCGGACACACCTCACTGATGGGTCGGTCACAGATCACCATTCCCCCCGAGTGGATGCCGAGGTGACGGGGGGCGTGTTCCACCTGGCGGGCCAGTTCGAGTACCAGGGGGGGTGGCTGATCGGTCGGACCGGTCGACTCCGGTGACGTCTGAGCGGCCACGGTCTCCCACCGGTCGAACTGTCGGGCCCAGGCGTCGGCCTGGCCGGGGGCGTGTCCAAGCGCACGAGCCATGTCGCGCACCGCCGAACGGGACCGGTAGGTGATGACGTTGGCCACCTGGGCGGCGTGGTGACGTCCGTAGCGGTCGTAGACGTAGCGGATGGCTTCCTCACGACGACCGCTCTCGATGTCGACGTCAATGTCAGGTGGCCCGTCGCGTTCTGTGGACAGGAACCGTTCGAACAACAACCCCAGACCCACGGCGTCGACGTTGGTGATCCCGATGGCGTAACACACCGCCGAGTTCGCAGCGCTGCCGCGACCCTGGCAGTAAATGTTGCTGCGACGACAGAAGTCCACGATGTCAGCCACCACGAGGAAGTAGCCGGCGAACCCGAGCTGTTCGATGATGCCGAGTTCGTGGTCGAGTTGCGCCCAGGCCCGGGGGGCGGCGGAGCGGGTTCCATAACGCCGGGCCGCCCCTTCGTCGACGAGACGACGGAGGTACCCCATCTCGTCGAGACCGTCAGGGCACGGGAACGGGGGTAGCGCCGGGGCGACGAGGGACAGGTCGAACGCACACGCCCGACCCAGTTCGCCAGCTCGTTCAACCACGCCGGGCCACCGGGCGAAACGGCGAGCCTGCTCGCCACCTGACCGCAGGTGCGCAGTGGCGGCCGCCGGCAACCACCCGTCGAGATCGTCGAGACTGCGCCGGGCCCGCACCGCCGCCAACGCTGTGGCCAGACGACGCTGGGCGGGGGTGGCGTAATGCGCGTTGGTGGTGGCCACAAGATCCACCCCGGCCCGTACCGCCATCGTTGCCAGTGCGTCGTTGCGGGCACTGTCGAGAGGTTGGCCGTGATCCCACATCTCAACCGCCACGTTCGACGCGCCGAACGCGTCACACAGTCCTCTCAGCGCGTCAGCCGCTGGGCCAGGACCGTGACGTTCGAGTGCTGCGGGCACCGAACCCTGACGACACCCGGTCAACACCAGCCAGTGGTCACGGTCCGATGCTGGCGCCGCCGAACCGCCCACGGCGGACAACTCGGCCAGTGTCGTCACCGGCGCGCCTTTGGTCCCGCGCAACTGCGCTTGGGTCACCGCCCTCGACAACAGCGCGTAGCCACGGGGGTTGCGGGCGAGCACCACCAGATGGACGTCACCCACGGTGACCTCCGTGCCGAACACGGTGGGCAGGCCGAACTCACGGGCCGCAGCGGCGAAACGGACGACACCGTAGAAACCGTTGTGGTCGGTGAGAGCGAGGGCCTCAAGGCCGAGACGGCACGCCTCCTCAACGAGTTGCTCTGGCGAACACGCCCCGTCAAGGAACGAGAAGTGTGAGTGGGCGTGCAACTCGGCGTAGGGCACCGGTGAACGACCCCGGGTCACCGTCGGGGCGTTGTAAGGAGTGCGGCGGCGGGACCATCCGGGGGCGTCGCTGCCGTCAACGGCGATCGACGGGTTCCCGTCAGACAACCGCCGTTCCAGTTCGCCCCACGGCACCGGTGGGTTCCGCTCACTCCAGCCCATGGGGCGAGCGTATCGAACACCTGTTCGATACGCCACCGGGTTTGCTTCAGTCGTATGTGGCCTCCTGCCACCACCGGCCACCCTCGCGGACCACCAACAAGGCAGTCCCGTTGGCACAGCGAACCTGGAGTCGGGCGCGACGCCGGTGGGCGGCAGGATCCCACCATCGTTCGTCGGCCAGCCACGGTCCGGCCCACGCCACCACGCCCTCACCTCCCACCCGGGCCGGAGGGGCGCTGAGACGCTGTCGACCGTCAACGCCGACGGTGACCCCGGAGGCATCCACCACCTCGACGGGGACCAAGGGGTCGTGCACGGTGGCTGGCGGAGGGTGGGGCACCGCACCTGGCCAGGGGGCCTCCGGGGTGGGGACAGCACCCGGGGAGGCGTCGGCCTGCACCGCAGGGACCCGCACCACCCACTCGGCGGGACCGCGGCCACCCCGGGGTCGGGGCACCGTCACCGATCCGGGACCCAACAACGCGTCGATGCGCGACACGGCGCGCTGGGCACGTTGATCCGCAGCGCGTTCCCCACCCCACAAACCCAGTTGACGACCGGTGGCGGCAACCACCTCACCGGGGATGAAACGGACCCTTGACACCCCGGCGGTGGGTTGGGTCGCCACCGGGCCCGACAACCAGCCGTCGAGTTGCCAGCGGACCCGTTCGACGAGGCCGGGGGCGGACCCGTCGTAACGCCACAGGCGCGAGCAGACCTCCCCATGCTCGGTCTCCATCTCGACGGTGACCGTGGCCGAGGTCGCTCCCCGCACGGCGAGACGTCGGTGGAACTCGTCGGCCGCTGGACGGGAGGCAAAGGCAATAGCGTCAGCGCGTTCCGCCGGGGGGTCGAGGGTCGCCACCACCACCAACTCGGGTGCCGGCACATCACCGAGTGCCGGCCGATCACCGGTGACGGTGACAAGGGTGTGGGCGGCCAACCCGACCGAGCCGAAACGGGCCAGGACGTCCGAGGCGGCGAGGTTGGCGAACGCCGCCACCGTGTCGATGCCCAACCGGACGAGCAGCCCAGCGAGCGCAGGATCGTCAAAGAGCACGTCCACCGGGAGCGCAGCGAGACTCGCCGGGGTCCCACCCGCAGGCACCACCAAACGGTCACCCGGATCCACTACGTGACGGGCCACCAACCGGGTTGCACCAGCACCGTCGGCCACGGCGACACGAACCCACCCCGGCCACCCCAATGCACCCACGACCTTGTCGACGGCGTCACGTACCTGCTCGGCCAGTGCCACCTCACCCCCGAAGTAACGGGCGGGGCCACGGGTCGACAGTGCGCAGTCCCCGGGGCGTTCCATCTCCACCCGGGGACTGAAGTTCGTGACCGCGGCGACGACCGGTTCGAACCCTGCGGCCAACATCCGTGTGTCAAGGGTTCGCAACGAGAGTGCCGGGCACCGTCCCTGCGCTTCCCGACGTCGCTGGCCGGACCGCACCCCCGAACCCAACGCCGCGGGTGTCGCCGCCACCACCCGCCCGGCGTCGACGACGGCGACGAGCTCATCGGGGGCGGCACCGACTGCAACCACGGGCCACTGGTCGCACCACACCACCAGCGCCCGGGAACGTTGCGGGCCGCTCTCGTACCCCGG
>CAMAQM010000014.1 GCA_945860545.1 Bifidobacterium breve
GACCATGGCAGGCGCGGACTGACCCGGTCGCAGCAGTTCCAGTAGGCGCTGCCGGCGTCGAGTTCGTCGAGGAGTCGTCGGGCCCGGTCGGCGTCACGGCAGTACACCCCGGCGGTGAGACCGAACGTGGTGTCGTTCATGCGCCGCACCGCCTCGTCGTCATCTGCCACCACGGCGATCCCGACGACCGGCCCGAACGACTCGTCGCGCATGACCGCACGGTCTTCGCTGGCCCCGACCACCACCGTGGGGGCGAACCACGTGCCCGCACCGCGGTCCACGACGCCGCCGCCACGCATCACCGTGGCGCCGCCGGCGACGGCGTCGGCGACCTGTTCGGCGAGCACGGCCGCCTGCTGCGGACGGGTCAGCGGCCCGAGGTAGGTGCGTTCGTCGGTGGGGTCACCCATCGTGAAACCGTCGACCTCGGCGGTGAACCGGCTGATGAAGGCGTCTGCCACGTCGCGGTGCACGTAGATCCGTTCCACCGAGCAGCACGACTGCCCGTTGTTGTAGAACGCCCCGTCGGCGAGACCGGACGCAGCGGCGTCCACGTCGACGTCGTCGGTGACGTACACCGGGTCCTTCCCTCCGAGTTCGAGCTGTACCGGCACCAACCGGGAGGCCATGGTCTCGGCGATGCGTCGCCCCGTGGCGTACGAACCGGTGAACGCAACCTGGTCCACGTCGAGTTCGCACAGGGCGGCGCCAAGGTCTCCCGCCCCGACGACGACGTGGAACAGACCGTCACCAAGGCCCGCTTCGGCCCACAACGCCCCCATGGCCACCCCGGTCAACGTGGCGAACTCCGACGGCTTGTACAGCACGGCGTTGCCGGCGAGGAGTGCTGGCACGTACACGTTGGACCCGACGAACCACGGGTAGTTCCACGCCGAGATGTTGGCCACCACCCCGACGGGTTCACGCACAATGACCTCGCGCATCCCGCCGTCGTTGGCCACGGTGATCTCCGACAATGCGTCGGGGGCGTGGGTGGTGAAGAACCGGATCCGGTCCACCGTGGCCGACACCTCGTTGCGTGCCTGGGTGACGGGTTTGCCGGTCTCGGACGTGAGCAGGTCGGCGAGTTCCCCAACCCGGTCGGCAACCAGATCGGCGAATCGGTTCGCCACCGCACACCGGTCACTCACCGACACGCCCGCCCAGAGGCGCTGGGCGGCGACTGCGGCGTCGAACGCGGCGGTGAGCTCTTGGGGGGTGGTGCAGTCCAGTTCGGCGACGACGCCGTCGGTGGCGGGGTTGCGAACAACCAGTTGGGCGGTCACGAGCGGCGCTCCCTTGCGTGTCGGGCGGCGGCGAGGAACTCCTCGACGATGGGGGTGGCGTCGAGCGCGTCGGGTGGCAAGGCGCCTTCGGTGTCGGCGACGGCGTCGAACTCGGGGTGCCACTGCACCCCGACCGCCCAACGGTCCGACCCTGGGGCGCTGCCCGCCAGTCGTACCGCTTCGACGACGCCGTCGATCGGACAGGTCGCTTCGACCACGAGCGAAGGAGCCACATCGGCGATGGCCTGGTGATGCACCGAGTTCACCGAGGCGCGTGTGCGACCCGGGTAGAGCGCGGCGAGCGCCGAACCCTCCACCAGCGAAACGTCGTGACGGTTGTGGTGGTAGCGCTCCTGGGAGCGGTGCCCGAGGTCGGAGCCGGTCTGGGTGGCGATGTCCTGCCACAGCGTCCCTCCGAGGGCGACGTTGAGCAGTTGATGACCGCGACAGATTCCGAGCACCGGTTTTCCGGCGTCGAGCGCGGCGCGCACCAGATCGATCTCGTAGACGTCACGGGTCCGCTGTCCCGCCCACTCGGGTCGCAACGGTTCCTCCCCGTAGGTTTCGGGAGCGATGTCGGCCCCGCCGGTCAACACCACGGCGTCGAGTTCGGCCACCACCTCGTCGAGGCCGGGGGCGGCCGGCGCATCGTCGGGCAACGGCACGACGAACACCAACGCCCCGTGGCGGGCGAACAGCCGGGTCATTGAGTCCTCGGCGTAGACGAGGTGCGAACGCGGGTAGAAGCGACGATCGGGGTCGGGGTCCAACACGTTGGCCGACAACCCGATCCGCAGACGACCGAGTGCTCCCGCGGGACTCACCGAAACGCCCGTCCGAACAGGTCGGCGAAATCGGATCGACCCACCGGGCGGGGGTTGTTGGCGTGGCAGGCGTCGGCCAACGCCACCTCGACGAGACGGTCACCGAGCGCGGCGTCAACCCCGAGGGCGGTGAGGTCGGCGGGGATCCCGACGGTGGCTTTCAACTCGGCAAGCCAGGTGAGGAATCCGTCCGCACCCGGTGCGCAACCCACGACCGCCGCCATCGTGTCGAACCGTTCCGGTACCGACGCCACGTTGAACGCCAGGGCGGTGTCAATCATCACGGCGTTGGCGAGGCCGTGATGGACGTCGGCGACGGTGCCGAGGGCGTGGGCGCACGAGTGCACCACCCCGAGACCCTTTTGGAACGCCACCGCCCCCATCATCGATCCCATGAGCATCCCGCCACGGGCGTCGAGGTCGTCGGGGACGGCCACCGCCCGGGCCAGGTTCGCCGCCACCAGGCGCAGGCCTTCGAGTGCGATGCCGTCGCACATGGGGTGCCAATTGCGGGCCAGGTACGCCTCGACGTTGTGGGTGAGGGCGTCCATGCCGGTCGCCGCCGTGATGGGCGCCGGCAACCCGACGGTCACCTCGGGGTCGGCGAGCACAACCCGGGGCAACAGCGGCGGTCCGAACACGATGCGTTTGACGTGGGTGTCGTCATCGCCGATCACCGCCGAGCGACCCACCTCGCTGCCGGTACCGGCGGTGGTCGGCACCGCAATGATGGGAGCGGTGGCCGTGGTGACCGGCCGGGCCCCGGGCACCTCGTCCTCGTAGTCGAACAGTTCACCGTCGTGGGTGGCCATGAGCGCCACCGCCTTGGCCACGTCGACGGCTGCCCCTCCCCCGACGGCAACCACCACGTCGGCGTCGTGGGCGGCGTAGACGTCAACCCCGGCGAGGACCTGGGACACCACCGGGTTCCCCCACACCCCGTCGAACACCGCGCACGCCAGGCCCGCCTCGTCGGCCGCCGCCACGAGGTCACCGAAGAACCCGAGGCCGCTGACGCCCTGGTCGGTGACGAACAGGGGACGTTGCGCTCCGAGTGCGGCGAGTTCGTCGACGAGTAGTCGTCGGGATCCGACGCCGAACCGGATGGTGGTGGGAAACGAGAACGAGGTGAGCGGGGGGAGGGTCACGTCACTCCGATGGGGTCAGATGATTTCGAAGTAGCGACGCAGTTCCCAGTCGGTCACGGCGTCCTGGAACTGGCGCCACTCCCATTCGCGGGTGGCGGAGAAGTGGTCGACGAAGGCGTCACCGAGCAGTTCGCGCACCACGGTCGACTCGGCGAACCGGCGGGTGGCGTCCATCAGGTTGCGGGGCAGACGCTCCACTGACTCGTCGGCGTAGCCGCTGCCCACGGTGGCGGGGCGATCGAGAGGAAGTTTGCGTTCCACGCCCCACAACCCCGCTGCCAGACAGCCCGCCACGGCCAGGTGCGGGTTGATGTCGGCCCCGGGGACGCGCAGTTCGAGTCGGGTGGACGACGCCGACCCGGGAATGACCCGGGCGGCAACCGTCCGGTTGTCGACACCCCAGGTGGGCCGTGTGGGGGCCCAGAACCCGTCGACGAGACGCTTGTAGGAGTTCACGGTGGGGGCGAACAGGACGAGCAGTTCGGGGAGCAGGGTGAGGATGCCCGCCACCCACGACCGCATGGTGTCACTCATGCCGTTGGGGGCGGCGGCGTCGTGGAACAGGTTCCGCTCACCGTCGATGTCCCACAGGCTCTGGTGGGCGTGGCCTGAACAGCCCGGCAGCGACGTGTCCCAGCGGGCCATGAACGTGGGCAGGATGCCGAAACGGTGACCGATCTCTTTCACGGCGGACTTGAACAGCACGCCGCGGTCCGCAGCGGCGAGCGCGTCGGAGTACACGATCGCTGCCTCGAACACGCCGGGCCCTGTCTCGGTGTGGAGGCCTTCGAGTGGGACGCCGAACCGTTTGAGCTCGACCAGCAACGCGTCGAAGAACGGTTGGGCGTGGGTCTGGCGCAACACCGAGTAGCCGAACATGCCGGGACTGAGCGGCTGGAGTTCCCGGAAGCCCTTGTCGTTGGCCGACCGGGGGGTTTCGGTGAAGTTGAACCACTCGAACTCGAGCCCGAAGTTGGCGGCGTAACCGAGCGACGCCGCCCGTTCGGTGAGCGAGCTGACGAGACGGCGGGGACAGACGGTGACCTCGGGGGTCGACCCGACGAAGTCACACAGGAAGAAGTGACGATCGTTCTCCCATGGGATGCGGCGGTGGGTGTCGAGGTCGATGCGGACGGTGCCGTCGGGGTAGCCGCTCTGCCACCCGGTGTAGGTCACGTTGTCGTAGCACTCGTCGCCCGAGTCCCATCCGAATACCACGTCGCAGAAACCGAACCCACCGTCCACGGCGGACAGGAACTTGGACTTCTCGAGGTACTTGCCTCGCAGCACCCCGTCGATGTCGACGATGGCCACCTTGACGTAGTCCGACGAGTCGGTGCTCAGGGTGTCCACGACGGCCTGCGCGTTGCGTCCGAGGGGTTTGGGTGCGGAGTTGGTCACGACGGGGCAGTGTACGCAGCGGCCCGGCCCGACGCCGTTTCGCCTCCGCCCTGGCGGCGGGTGGTCACCACACGCCACCCGATCACCAACGTGCCCGCCATGAGTACGACCGCGTAGACGACGAGCGTGACGTCCCCCACGAACGCTCCGTAGGCGCCCCAGGTGAGGGCGTCGGCCACCGCCAGGCCCACGGTGAGGAGTGACAGCCCCGGCAGGTGGTTGAGGCGGAGCACGACACGGACCTGCGGGGCGAGCACCACCGCCACACTGATCACGAGCACCGCTCCCAGACCACCCGGTCCGCCGAGCAGCCACGCTCCGGTCAGCGCCAGCCCCCAGGCTGAGCCCGACAGTGCCGACACCCGTGTCAGGTTGCGGCGCGCCACCCAGACCGACAGCACGTCGACGGGAAGCGTGATGGTGGCCACCACCCACACCGGGGGGAGGTCGGAGGCGACACCGAACCACAACCATCCCAGGTCGGCCACCAGGTTGTTCACGAGTGCCGTGGCCGACACACCCTCCACCCGCCGGGACCGGAGGTTGTGCCAGGGCTGGGAACCGAGGCGGGCGAAGGTGAGTACCACCGCCAACCAGCCGAGCCCTACCAGAGGATCCATGAGGCGATCAGGCTAACGGTGGGAGAGCGACAGGCCCGATGGGCGCCGACGGTTCGTGGGCCAGCTCAGTCGGGGCCTACCCGGCCGGAGCCCGGGGGGCTGATCGGGCCTGCGGTGCGGGTGCGGGCCAGTCCGGCGGTCACGGCGTCGTCGGTGGGTTCGATCCGGAACATCCACCGCACCGCCAGTTCGACGGCGTCGGCGTCGCGGTTGCGCAGCGCGGTGAGCATGCTGTGAAGCGCCACGTTGTCGGCGGGGCCGATGGATGAGTACTGGTTCATGATGGCCACGGTTGCCGCCGCCTCGACCCAACTGCTGTTGAACAGCAACCGGTAGCCGAGGTTGTCGCTGCCGTCCACCATCAGTGACCAGATCTCCCAGCCTCGCCGGGTGCGTTCCACGGGGTCGGTGTGGGGGGTCATGCCCTTGATCACCGCCTCGATCGCGTCGAACACCTCGAGGTCGGCGTTGAGCGCACACAGACGCGCCACCGAAACGGAGAACTCGAGGCGCATCTCGAGCAACGATCGGGACAACAGGAGGTCCGGCTCGCCTCGTTGGGCGGCGCGCGCCAGCAACAGTCCGAACAATTCGAACGTGCCGGTGCGCTGCCAGTCCTCGACGGTGGTCCCCGCTCCTTGGCCAGCGCTCACCATACGGATCTGTTCCAGACGCCGCAGCGCCTCGCGCACGACCTGCCGGTTGACCCCGAACCGTTCGGTGAGCGCCCGCTCGGAGGGGAGTCGGCTGCCCACCGGCGCCGACCCGGAGACGATGTCCTCGAAAATCTCACCGAACACCCAGTCGACGAGCGATCCACCGTTGGCCGATGGGGTCATATGCGCTGTGCTGTCCACCTTCTCTCCCCGGTCTTGATGGCGACACGCGCCTCGCCCACGCCCGGGCGCAGGGCTCCCCCTCCCGGGCCGACACCACAGTGTGCGGGAATCATTCTCGCACGCCAGATCTGCCGTCGATACAGCCGAAAGTCCCCTTTCCGAAATGGTCTGACCAATTTCGGTGTAGTGATACAGTTGTCTCACTAGCCATACTCCACGTCAACCAACCGCTTCAGTTGGCCTGGACGCACCGCTCCTATGTTCCGCCCACGTGGCCACGGCGACGCCGTGACCAGCGGTGCGAATGGGGCAAGTTCCACGGACCACGCCACACTGAAGAGGCAACCACCAGAGTCAGCGGTCTGGTCCAACCACCGCGAGGTACCCACATGAGCGATGACCGACGAGCACTGCACGCCTACCTGAGCCGCGAGGCCCACGACGCCTGGCACGACTTCGCCGCCGAACAGGGCGTGTCCGTGTCAGGCCTGCTTGAAGCATCCGGGCAGGAACTGGCCCCGGTCGTTTCCGGCAAGAGCAAGCCCCGCAAGGAACACCTCGAACTCGTTGACGCAGCCCGACGCATCGATGCCGCCCGTCGGCGCCGCCGCCGCAGCTGAACCCACCCGCACCAACCGCCCGCCCAGGGCGACCGCGACCCCGCCAACTCAGGGGAGGACGCGTATCACGCTCAATCCGTCAGCGAGCGGGAGCATCGCCACCTCCACCCGGGGGTCGTTGACCACGGTGTCGTTGAACGCCCGCAACGCCAGTGTGTCCGCGTCGGTTGCGTCGGGGTCGACCACCCGTCCCGACCACAGCACGTTGTCAGCGAGGATCACCCCACCGGGACGCATATGGGCCAGGAGCGCCTCGTAGTAGACGAGGTAGTTCTCCTTGTCGGCGTCAATGAACGCGAGGTCCACCACCAGGTCCGGTGCCAGAGCGGCCAGGGTTTCCGCAGCCGGACCGAGCCGCAGATCGATCCGGTCGGCCACACCGGCGTCCAACCACGCCGCCCGCGCCACCGACGTCCACTCATCGGAGAGGTCGCAGGCGATGAGCCGACCACCCGGGCCGAGACCCCGGGCGATGCACACCGACGAGTACCCGGTGAACGTCCCCACCTCGACGGCCACACGGGCGCCTATCGCAGCGGTGAGCAACGACATGAAGGCGCCCTGTTCAGGGGAGATCTGCATCGAGAACACCGAGCCCATCTGGCGGGTGCGTTCGATCAACCGCTCAAGTACCGGGTCCGGGGGGCTGCTGTGGGCCGACACGTAGTGCGCCAGATCGTCGGCGAGAAAGAACGCCTTTGGGCCAGTGGGCGGCTGGTTGTCAGCGTGGTCGTCCATTCCCTCCAGCCTGCCCGGTCCGAAGCGAACGTGTGGCATCACCGACCCACGCCGTAGCCTTGGGGGGTCAACCCCCGAACACCGCCATGCGGTGCGCACAGGAAGCGAACCCACGATGACCACCACCGAGTCGACCACCGGGCCAGCGGCCGACCCTCAGCCGCCCGTCCTCGCCGCACGGGCGTTCGACGCCGTGAAGGTGTACGGCACCGGCGACACCGAGGTGCGCGCCCTCGACGGGGTGACGTGCGGGTTCGAACAGGCCCGGTTCACCGCCATCATGGGCCCGTCGGGTTCGGGCAAGTCCACACTGATGCACTGCGTTGCCGGACTCGACTCGTTGACGTCTGGCTCGGTGTACCTCGGGGACACCGAACTCACCTCACTGCGTGAACGCGAACTCACCGAGTTGCGACGCGACCGCATCGGGTTCGTGTTCCAGGCGTTCAACCTCGTACCCACCCTCACCGCCGCCGAGAACATCTCCCTCCCGATGGACCTCGCCGGGCGCAAACCGGACAAGGGATGGATGGACGAGGTAGTCCAGACGGTTGGGCTCGCTGACCGCCTTGGCCACCGGCCCTCGGAACTCTCCGGCGGCCAGCAGCAGCGCGTGGCGGTGGCCCGCGCACTCGCCTCACAACCCGAGATCATCTTCGCCGACGAACCAACCGGCAACCTTGACTCGCGCGCTGGAGCGGAGATCCTCGGGTTCATGCGTCGCGCCGTCGACGAACTCGGCCAGACGATCGTGATGGTCACCCACGACCCCATCGCGGCGGGGTACGCGAACCGGGCGTTGTTCCTCGCTGACGGAAAGATCGTGGACGAGATGGCTGCCCCCAACGCGGAGAGGGTCCTCGACCGGATGAAGCGCTTCGGCGACTGATCGACCCCACCGCCGAAACGTTGTCTCCATGCTGACCGCAACCCTGCGAAGCCTCGTCGCCCACAAGGCCAGACTGGCCATGACCGGCCTCGCCGTGGTGCTCGGCGTTGCCCTCATGTCAGGCACGCTCGTGCTCACCGACACCGTCGGGCGGACCTTCGACAGCCTGTTCGCCAGTGCCTACGCCGGCACCGACGCCGTGGTGCGATCCACCGACGTGGTGAAGTCACCCTTCGGCCAGGATCAGCGGGCACCCATCCCCGCCGACACGCTCGCCACCATCACCGCCACACCGGGGGTGGCCGAGGCGGAACCGACCGTGACCGGATTCGCCCAGATCGTCGCCCCAGACGGTGAACCCGTCGGCAACCCCGCCGGTGGGGCGCCCAGCATCGGCGGCAACTGGGGGCTCGTCGCCGGCCTGAACCCGTTCACCATCACCGACGGCGCCCCACCCGCCAACGCCGAGGACGTCGTCGTCGACCGGGCCTCGGCGACCACGGGCGGGTTCGGCGTCGGGGACACGGTCACCCTGCTCACCGCACGCGCCCCACGCACCTTCACGGTGAGCGGTCTGGCCGCCTTCGGTGAGGTGGACAGCCCCGGTGGGGCGAGTGTGGCCCTCGTGACCCTCGACGTCGCCGAGGATCTGTTCACCACGCCGGGCACCGTGAATGAGATCGGGGTGGTCGCCACCAGCGGCACCAGTGAGGAACAGGTGGTCGAGGCCCTGTCGGCCCAGCTGCCCGACGGCATCGAGGCGGTCACCGCTGCGCAGCGCACGGCCGAGGACCAGAGCGCTCTCGGCCAGGCCCTCGGGTTCTTCAACACGTTCCTGTTGGTGTTCGCCGTCATCGCACTCGTGGTGGGGGCGTTCATCATCTACAACACCTTCTCCATCGTGTTGGCCCAACGCATGCGTGAACTCGCCTTGTTGCGCGCCGTGGGGGCGAGTCGACGGCAGGTGACCCTGTCGGTGCTCGGCGAGGCGCTCGCCGTGGGGCTACTCGCCTCGGTCATCGGCCTCGGCCTCGGTGCGCTGACCGCCATTGGGTTGCGGGGACTCCTGGGCGCAGCCGGCATCGACATTCCGTCGACGTCCATCGTCGTGAGCCCCACAACGGCGGCGATCGCCATCGGGGTGGGCACCCTCATCACCCTGGCCGCCGCGGTGTTCCCCGCCTTGCGGGCCTCCCGCGTGCCGCCAATCGCTGCCCTGCGCACCGTGGCCGTGGAACCGAAACCGCCGGTGATCCGCATCGTGATCGGTATCGGGGTGGTGGCCCTTGGTGTCGTGAACCTCGTGGGCGGATTGACCCAGGGTGGCGACGCCGCGCTGGCGGGGGTGGGCGGCGGGGCGCTGTTCATCTTCATCGGGGTGGCCATTCTCGGACCCGCCTTCGCCCGGCCCGTGGTGCGCCTGTTGGCCTGGCCTCTCCCCCGGCTGCGCGGCATCACCGGCACCCTCGCCCGGGAGAACGCCTCACGCAACCCGAGGCGAACCTCCACGACCGCAGCAGCACTCATGATCGGCGTGGCCCTCGTCGGGTTCATCGCCATCTTCGCCGCCTCGGCCAAGGCGTCCATCGACCAGATCATCGACGAGTCGTTCAGTGGGGACCTCATCATCGATTCCGGCCAGTTCGTCAACGGTGGGATCAGCACCGACCTCGCCGACGCCGTGCGCGTCACCCCGGGGGTGGCGGCGTCAACGGGGGTGCGGTTCCTCACCGCCAACCTCGACCTGCCTGAGACCTCGACCCCCGCAGGCCCCACAGGCGACGCTGCGTTCGTCCTCGGCGCGGACACCACCGCCCTCAGCGAAATCACCGACCCCCAACTCACCTCGGGCCGGGTGAGCGGGCTCGAACTCGACGAGGTGGCCGTGGCCACCACGATCGCCGAAAGCGCCGGGCTCGCCGTCGGGGATGCCGTCACCGCCCGGTTCCCCACCGGTGAGCGCACCCTCACCGTCACCGGCACCTTCGACAACCGGGCCTTGCTCGGTGACTGGATGGTGGACCTCGCCACCGCCGACGCCGCCACCGTCGACCGACTCGACGTGCAGGTGTGGGTCAAGGTGACCGACGACGCGTCGGTGATCACCGTGCAGGACGAACTGAAGGTCGTCGCCGAACCGTGGCCCACCGCTCAGGTGCTCGACCTCACCGAGTTCAAGGCCAGCCAAGCCGAACAGTTCGACCAGTTGCTGAACCTGGTCTACGCCTTGTTGGGCCTCGCTGTGGTGATCGCGCTGGTCGGTATCGCCAACACGCTGGCGCTGTCGGTGTACGAACGCACCCGCGAGATGGGGCTGATGCGAGCCGTCGGCATGGACCGTCGCCAGTTGCGGGCGGTGGTGCGGTGGGAGTCGGTGGTGATTGCCGTGTTCGGCACCCTGCTCGGTCTCCTCATCGGGTTGTTCTTCGGTTGGGTCATGGTGCTCGCCCTGTCCGAACAAGGCCTCGGCGTCCTGTCGATCCCGGTGGGGACCCTTGCGGTGGTGATGGTGCTGTCCGGCCTCGCCGGGGTCGTCGCCGCGCTGCTTCCCGCCCGGCGGGCGGGGAGACTCAACGTGCTCACCGCCATCGGCAGCGAGTGACCGGGTCGGGCGCTGCGGCGCGACAGACTGTTGCCACATGAACGACGTCGACGGGCAGGCTGGGGTGCGTGGGCGCTACGTCATCGTCGAGGGCGGTGAAGGTGTGGGCAAGACCACGCAGGTCGTCGCCCTCGCCCAACGTCTCTCCGAGGCGGGCATCGACTGCGAGGTGGTTCGCGAACCCGGTGGCGACCCGTTCGCCGAGGCGGGACGCGAACTGCTGCTTGGGGAGCTCGAACGCACCGCTCCCGCCGAGGTGCTCGCCTTCAACGCCCTGCGGGCGCAACTGCTCATCGCCGTCATCGAACCGCTGTTGGCGACGGGAACCTGGGTGCTGTCGGACCGCGGGCGGTTGTCGACCATTGCGTACCAGGGTCACGGCGCAGGTGCCGATCTGGCATGGACCCGAGAGATCTGCGCCATGACGGTGGCGCTGTGCCCACCCGACGTCGAGGTGGTGTTGGACCTCGACCCGGTGGTGGCCGCCGAGCGGCGCACCATGCGCGGCGACGACGACCGTTTCGAACGGATGGATCTGGCGTTCCACCAGCGGGTTGCCGAGGCGTACCGGGCCGAGGCGGCCCTCGCCGGAATCGAGGTGGTCGACGCCGAGGGCACCCCAGCGGAAATCACCGACCGCCTGTGGCGGGTGGTGTCACCACTGCTGTAGCCGCGCTGCGACCCTGACGGTCGGTGCGCAGGGGTGGGGAACGCTCGACGGTGGCCTAGCCTGACCGCCATGCTCACGGTCACGGTGCGCGGCCTGCGCTCCCACCTCCTGCGTCTCGGGGCCACCGCCCTCGCGGTGCTCCTCGGGGTCAGTTTCATGGTCGGCACCCGAGTGCTCGGTGACACGGTCAAGGCCGGGTTCGACGAAGCCTTCGCCGACGTGAACGCCGGCATTGACGCCGTGGTGCGGTCCTCGCTCGAGGTGCCGACCCCTTTCGGTGACGAGCGGGTCCGCATTGACGCCTCGGTGATCGACGACCTCGCCGGGAACCCGGCGGTGTCCGCCGCCGACGGTCAGGTTCGCCGACCACTGCGTCTCATCGGCAGCGACGGGGAACCCGTCGGCAACCCCCAGGCCGGCCCACCGACGTTCGGTCTCAACTGGGTTGCATCACCGGAGTTGAACAACTGGGAGCTCGTGGAGGGTGCCGCCCCGTCCACGGGCACCATGGTGGTGGATCGCCGCACCGCCACCGACAACACCATCACCCCCGGTGACCGACTTCGGGTCAACGTTCCCACCGGTGTCGAAGAGTTCACGGTTTCGGGGATCGCCACGTTCGGTGAGATCGACAACTTCGCCGGAGCCCCCGCCCTGCTGTTCACCACCGCCGAGGCGCAACGACTCCTGGGTGAGCCCGGCCAGTTCGACTGGATCACGGTGGCGGCGGCGGACGGCGTCACCCAACAGCAACTCGTCGACGCCCTCACCCCCAGCCTCCCCGAGGGCGTCGAGGCGGTGACTGGCGTGGCGTTCAGCGACGAGAGCGCCGGGCCTTTCCGGGAGTTCATCGACCAGTTCACGTCGTTCATCACCGCCTTCGGGGTGATCGCGCTGTTCGTCGGCGGGTTCATCATCTTCAACACGTTCGCCGTGCTCGTCGCCCAACGGATGCGCGAGCTCGCCCTGCTGCGCGCCGTCGGCGCCAGCCGACGCCAGGTGCTCGCATCCGTGCTCGGGGAAGCGATGCTCATCGGGGTGATCGCCTCCGCTCTCGGGGCGGTGGCCGGGGTCGGGCTGGCCACCGGGTTGCGACAGTTGCTGGTGGCGTTCGGTCTCGAACTGCCGCCGCGGCCTCTCGCCCTCGAACCGATGGCCTTCATCCTTCCGCTCGTGCTCGGGGTGGGTGTGACGTTGTTGAGCGCCCTGTTGCCGGCGTTGCGTGCCGCCCGGGTGGCACCGGTTGAGGCCATGGGGGCAGCGGCGGTGGATACGTCAGCGCGTTCACGGGTCCGCATCGCCGTGGGTCTGGTCGCCGCAGTGGGGGCCGGAGCCCTCGTCATCGTCGGTCGGGCGGCCGAGGGGGAACGGGCGTTCCAGATGATCGGCGCCGGACTGGTACTCACGTTCGTGGCCGTCACGGCGCTGGGACCGGTGTACCTGCGTCCCCTCGCCGGCGTGATCGGGGCACCGTTGCGGGCGATCACGGGCATCACCGGTCGGCTCGCCACCGAGAACGCCCAGCGCAACCCGGCGCGCACCTCGTCGACCACCGCTGCGCTCACGATCGGGGTGGGTCTCGTCACGGTGATCGCCATTGCGGCGTCGTCGGCGTCGGCGTCGGTGGCGTCGGCCACCGAGGAGGCGTTCACCAGCGACCTCATCATCGCTCCGGACTCCTTCCTCGGTCTCAGCCCCGACGTCGCCACCCGAGTTGACGCCCTCGACGAGGTGGACGTGGCCACCGGCCTGCGTTTCGGGTTCTCCGGCGTGCGGGTGCCCGAGGGGTCGGCCGCCGACCAGGGAGGCGGTCTCAACACCGAGAGCGTCGTCGGCATCGATCTGGCCCGCATCGGGGGACTCATCGACTTCGAGGTCTCCTCGGGATCGCTCGACAACCTCGGGGACGGCAAGATCGCCGTGACCGACACCGACGCCGAGGAGTTCGGCGTCGGGCTGGGAGACACCCTCGACGTGCAGTTCCCCCTCGGGCTCCGGACATTTGAGGTGGTGGCCATCTACGGGGCGTCGCCGCTCCAACGCGGTGCGGGGCTCCTCGTCGATCAGGCCACCTTCGACGCCAGCGTGCCCGAGGCCACACGGGTCGACCAGCTGGTACTCGTCAACTTCGCCCCCGGCGTCGACGCGTTCGACGGGCGGGCAGCCGTCGAGGCTGCGGTGGCGGACTTCCCGACCGCGGAGGTGCAGGACCTCAACGACCTCACCGCCAGCCGCGCCGCCCAGGTCGACCAGAGTGTGGCCCTGCTCTACGCACTGCTCGCACTGTCGCTGCTCATTGCGCTCATCGGCGTCGTGAACACCCTGTTGCTGAGCGTCTACGAGCGCACCCGCGAACTCGGGTTGCTTCGGGCGGTGGGCACGATGCGTCGGCAGGTGTCGGCCATGGTGGTGCAGGAGTCGATCGTGATCGCCGTGGTTGGCACGCTCATCGGTCTCGCCATCGGCCTCGGGTTCGGTCTCGCCCTCTTTGACGTCCTCACCCGGGCCCAACCGACGTTCAGTGTCCTGTCGATCCCGGTGTCGAACCTGGTGGTGATCGTGGTGGCGGGATCGGTGGCGGGTGTGCTGGCCGGGTTGTACCCGGCGTGGCGGGCGGGACGCCTCGTGATCCTCAACGCCATCGCCACCGACTAGACCCCGACACCCAACGTCGCCCACCTGCGAGGAGAACCACGATGGCTCTTGACCCACGGAACCTGCCCAGCGAAGTCACGACGTTCCTCACCGAACGGCACCTGGCCACGTTGACGACCCTGCGGTCCGACAACACACCGCACGTCGTGGCGGTGGGGTTCACCTGGGACCCCGATGAGCAGTTGGTGCGGGTCATCACGTTCGCCCCGTCGCGCAAGGCCCGCAACGTGGCGGAACGACCCGGGAGCGCCGCAGCGGTGTGTCAGGTGGACGGCGGGAGGTGGCTCACCCTTGAGGGTCGGGCCACGGTGACCGACGACCCCGGCCGGGTGGCCGAGGCGGTGCGTCGTTACGCCGGGCGGTACAGCGAACCCAAACAGCGCACCGACCGGGTGGTGATCGAGATCGCCGTCGATCGGATCATGGGTCGCGGCTGACCGGGGAACTCGCCGGGGAAGCCCTCTAGACTTCGGGCATGGCGACGTGGACAACTCCCGAGTGGCATCCCGCCTTTGAGGAGTACTGCGAGACGATCTTCGAGTTGCGCGAGGACGACGTCGCAGTGATCCAGGCCCGTATCGCCGAACGCCTCGAGGTGTCCCGACCGGCCGTGTCGGAGATGATCCGTCGCCTTGAAGGTGAGGGGCTGGTGTCGGTGGACTCGGGTCGCATCGACCTTACCGACACGGGCCGTGAACTCGCCGAGCGGGTCGTGCGGCGTCACCGTCTGGCCGAACGGCTCCTCACCGACGTGTTGGGTCTGTCGTGGGCCCAAGCCCATGTCGAGGCGGGCAAGTGGGAGCACGTGATCTCCGAGCAGGTCGAATCGGCCATGGTGCGACTGTTGGGCGAGCCCACCACCTGTCCGCACGGCAACCCGATTCCGGGTTCGGGGTATGAGGCGCCCGATGCGGTCACGCTCGATGCGGTCACCACCGGTGGTCGTTTCACCGTGTCGCGCATCCCCGAGGAGCTCGAGTTCGCTCCGGGCATGCTCGCCTTCCTCGAGGAGTCTTCGCTGCGACCAGGTGTTCCGGGCGTGGTGACCGCAGCGAGCCCCGACGGCACGCTGACCGTCGAGGTCGCCGGCCGCCACGTCGGGGTGGGGGCGTTCGCCGCCTCGCGCATCCTCGTCACCCTCGCCGCCTGAAACCTCCCGCTGCCACGAGGGCGTCGCCCCTGAGGCCGGTTCGCCGTCCGACGGCTTGACATCGCCGTACCATGCATGTTTAGTCTTGGCTCCCAGTAAGTGTTAGGTGGCCCTAACATCTGACTCTCGAGGAGAACCATGCGGCACCTGCGCCTCCCCGCCATCATCGCCACCGTCGCGGCACTCACCGTCGGCGCCGTGGCCTGCTCGACGTCGGGGGAAACCTCTGGCGGCACGAACACCACGTCGAACGGCCCCACCGAGAGCATCACCGTGTACTCCGGTCGCAGTGAAGAACTCGTCGGACCGCTGTTCGAACAGTTCACCCAGGCCACGGGCATCACGGTGAACGCCCGCTACGGCGACAGCGCCGAGCTCGCCGCCCAGATCCTCGACGAGGGCGAGAACTCGCCCGCCGACGTGTTCTTCGCCCAGGACGCCGGGGCGCTCGGCGCCGTGGGAGCGTCCGGGCAGTTCACCGAACTGACCTCCGCCCAGCTCGACGCCGTCCCCGAGACGTACCGGTCACCCAACGGCTACTGGGTGGGCGTGTCCGCCCGGGCGCGCGTCGTGGTCTACAACACCGACGCCCTCAACGAAGACCAGGTCCCCGACACCGTCGACGGCTTCACCGACCCGTCGTGGGCCGGCCGGGTGGGTTGGGCACCGTCCAACGGTTCGTTCCAGGCGTTCGTGACGGCGCTGCGGGTCACCGAAGGTGAGGAGGCCGCCGGGGCGTGGCTCGAGGCCATGGAGGCCAACGACACCCAGGTGTACGAAAAGAACACCGCCATCGTCGCCGCCGTCGCCGCCGGCGAGATCGACGCCGGGCTCGTGAACCACTACTACCTCTACCAGTACCTCGCCGAGAACCCCGGTGCACCCGTGGCCAACAAGTTCCTCACCAGCGGTGCCGGAGCCCTCGTGAACGTGGCCGGAGTCGGCATCCTCACCAGTGCCGCCAACCCCACGGGCGCATCGTCGTTCGTCGATTACCTGTTGTCCCCCACCGCCCAGGAGTACTTCGCCACGGAGACGTCGGAGTACCCGGTCGTGCCCGGCACGCCCGCACCTGAGGGCCTCCCGCCGCTCAACAGCATCGGGTTGTCCGGCCTCGACCTCAACCGTCTCGAGGATCTCGCCGGCACCTTGGAACTCCTGCAGGCGAAGGGCGTCGTGTGAACCAACCCCGAAGCACCCGGACGTGACCGCTGAGGTCATCGCCCCGACACCGTCACGACCCGGCACCGACGTGCCGGGTCGTCGACGCGTCCGGGACCGCTCCCCGGGGCTCACCACCATCGGCCTCGTCATCGCCGCCGCAGCGCTCGTCCCCCTCGTGTACCTCGTCATCCGATCGGCCCAGGCCGGATGGGGCGGCATCTGGGAGGTGGTGAGCGCACCACGCACCCTGCAACTGCTGCGTGACACGCTCGTGCTCACCGTTGCGGTCACCGCCAGCGCCGTGGCCCTCGCCGTGCCGCTGGCGTGGCTCACGGTGCGCACCGACCTGCCGGGCCGACGCGTCTTCACCGTGTTGAGTGCGCTCCCACTCGCCATCCCCACCTACGTCGGCGGATTCGCCTTCGTGGCCTTCGCCGGGCCGCGCGGCACACTGCAGTCGTGGCTCGAACCCCTCGGGGTTGACCGGCTCCCGTCCATCTACGGGTTCTGGGGGGCGTGGCTGGTACTCACCCTGTTCACCTACCCCTACGTGCTGCTCACAGTGCGAAGTGCGTTGCGGCGTCTCGACCCGTCCATGGAAGAAGCCAGCCGCACCCTGGGCGCCTCCGCACTCACGACGTTCCGCCGCATCACCCTCCCCCAGTTGCGACCGTCCATCACGGCAGGGGCGCTGCTGGTGGCGCTCTACACCCTCAGCGACTTCGGGGCCGTGTCACTGCTGCGATTCGACTCGTTCACCCGGGCCATCTACATCTCGTATCGGGCGTCGGTGGACCGATCAGGTGCCGCCATCCTCGGGGTGATGCTCGTGGCACTGACCGCCATCGTGGTGGTGCTCGAGATACGCAGCCGGCGGGCCACCACCTACCACCGGCTGCACGCCGGCGGATCGCGTCCGCCCTCTACGGTGCACCTCGGGCGGTGGCGTTGGCCCGCCGCCGGTCTCGTGACGCTGCTCATCCTCGTCGCCTTGGGCATCCCCGTCGGGGTCATCACCTACTGGCTCGTCAACGGCCTCCAGGCCGGCGAACCGATGCGACTGACGATCGAACTCGCCGGCAACAGCTTGTGGGCATCGCTGCTCGGCACCGTGGTGATCGTCGCCGCGGCGTGGCCCGTCGCCCTGCTCGCCGCCCGGCACCGAACCCGCACGTCACGTTTCGTCGAGGCGGCGTGCTGGGTGGGGTACGCGCTGCCCGGTGTGGTCGTCGCCTTGTCGCTCGTGTTCCTCGGGGCCCGGGTCACCCCGGCGCTCTATCAGACGATGGCCATGCTGGCCTTCGCCTACGCCGTGTTGTTCCTGCCCCAGGCCATCGGGGCCATGCGATCGTCCCTGCTGCAGGTGAACCCCGAACTCGAAGAAGCATCCCGACTGTTGGGCAAGGGGCCCGTCGCCACGTTCCGTCGCATCGTGGTCCCACTCGTGCGCCCCGGCGTGCTCGCCGGGTCGGCACTGGTGTTCCTCACCATCATGAAAGAACTGCCCGCCACCCTCATGCTGGCCCCCACCGGGTTCTCGACCCTCGCCACCCAGGTGTGGAGCGCCACCTCCGAATCGTTCTTCGGTCGCGCCGCCGGCCCGGCGCTCGCACTCATCGTGCTGGCGAGCCTGCCCATGGTCCTGCTCGTGGTGCGTGAGCGCGACTAGATCCCCCCAGCGGGTCGGGTCTGGCAGACCTTGATGGAAGCCGACGCTCAGCCGTAGGCGATGGTGGGACCGCCCACGAAGCCCACCGACACGGCATCACCGCGATGGACCGCAGGTGCCGAGCCTTCCCGGATCCGGATGCGGGTGCCATCGGCGAGGTCCACCACATAGACGGTGTCGTGGCCGTAGTACTCGATCAGTTCAACCCGGGCCGTCCCCCCGGGGGTGACCCGGCACTCCTCGGGACGAACGAGGATCTGTGCCGCGGCGCCACCTGGTGCGCCGTCGGGCACCGCCGGCACACCTCGAAGAGGGATCACGCCGAGAGCGGTGTGCGCCTCGGCGTCTGATCCCGTGGTGCGCACCTCGCCGTCGACAAGGTTGGCGTCGCCCACGAACGTCGCCACCCACGGCGAAGCGGGGTTGGCGTAAAGGCCGGCAGGCGTGTCCTGTTGAACGACACGGCCCTCCGCCATCACCGCCACCTGGTCGCCGAGCACGAACGCCTCGTCCTGGTCGTGGGTGACGATGACCGTGGTGATGCCGAGCGTCACGAGCAACTCGTGCACCTCACTTCGGACCTGGGTGCGCAACGAGGTGTCGAGGTTCGAGAACGGTTCGTCGAGCAACAAGATGGTCGGCTCGGGTGCGATGGCCCGCGCCAACGCCACGCGCTGCTGCTGACCACCCGAGAGCGTCGACGGCATCCGATCCCCGAGCGAGCCGAGACCGACGAGTTCGAGCGCAGCGGTCACCCGCCCCGCTCGATCACCGCCCCGGCCGAGACCGTAGGCGACGTTGTCGGCCACACTCAGGTGCGGGAACAACGCCCAGTCCTGAAACACCAGTGAGATGCGACGACGCTCGGGGGGCACGTACGTTCCCGGCCCGGTCAGCGTTCGACCGTCGATGACGACGGTGCCCTCGTCGGGCACCTCGAGACCGGCGAGGATGCGCAACAGGGTGGTCTTGCCGCAACCGCTCGGGCCGAGCAACGCCAGGAGTTGACCGCCCTCGACGCGCAGGTCAACCCCGTCGAGCACGGTCGCCCCACCGAAGGACTTGCTCACGGCGCGGACCCGCACACCGCTGTCGCCGCCCGGCGCGTCGTGCGCCCCGTCGGGGGTGACCTCAACCGTGTTCGGCATGCCTCACATCGTATCGGCGGACTGCCGAACAGCCCCAACGCCAACGGTGGGCGGGCGTGCCATGATCAGGCCATGCGCAAGCCACCCGACGCCGCCGACATCACCGCCGACGACGCCGAAATCGCCGCTGCGCTCGCCAGCGCCACGGTGGGGGCGTTGCTCCCGGCGGTGGCCCAACTCACCGGCGACCTCTCGGTGCTGCGCCCCGACCTCCAACCCGACCCCGACAACATCATGGACCCCCAGGCCGGCCTCAGCGCCGCCCAGGTCGCCGAGGCGCGCCAGTTGGCGCTCGACACCCTGATCGCCCACCGGGAGGCCGGCAACCCGGCCGCACCGCCACCCGACGAACAGGCTCTCCGCACGATCATGGCGTTCGTCGTCGGGGAACGGAACGTCGACGAGTACTTCGGCCTGCTGGTCGAGGAACTCGCACCCGGCGGCGCCGACCTGCGCGCCCCGGAGTGGACGCTCGACGAGGTGGCACCCGACCGGTCGATGCGGGTGGCGGTCATCGGTGCAGGCATGTCGGGTCTGCTCGTCGCCCACCGGCTCCGCCAGGCCGGGGTCGAGGCGGTGGTGCTCGAAAAGAACCCCGATGTCGGCGGCACGTGGTTCGACAACACCTACCCCGGCTGTCGGGTCGACGTCCCCAACCACCTCTACAGCTACTCGTTCGACCCGGCACTGTGGCCCCAGCACTACTCATCCCAGGAGGTGCTGCGCGAGTACTTCAGCGACTTCGCCGATCGCAACGAACTGCGTGACGTGATCCGGTTCGACCACGAGGTCACCGCCATGCGTTGGGACGAGGAGTCCGCTCTCTGGCACCTCGACGTCCGCGCCACCGACGGCACCACCGACACCGTGAACGCCAACGCCGTCGTGAGCGCCGTCGGCCAACTCAACCGTCCCCGCATGCCCGACATCGCCGGGATGGACGCGTTCGCCGGTCCGGCGTTCCACTCGGCCCGGTGGGATCACGACGTGGACCTTTCGGGCAAGCGGGTGGCGGTGGTTGGCACCGGGGCGAGCGCCATGCAGTTCATCCCCGAGATCGCCCCCGAGGTCGCCCACCTCGACGTGTACCAACGCACCCCGGCGTGGCTGGTGCCCTCCCCCGACTACCACGACGTCGTCACCGACGATCAGCGCTGGCTGTTCGAACACCTCCCCACCTACGCCCAGTGGTTCCGGCTGTGGCTGTTCTGGCGCACCCATGAAGGTCTGCTGGTGGCCGCCGAGGCGGACCCGGACTGGACCGGCGGACCCGAAGCGGTCAGCCAGCTCAACGCCATGGTGCACATGGTGCTCAGCGAGTACCTCAAGGCCCAGTTCGACGGACACGACGACCTGCTGGCCAAGGTCATGCCCCACTACCCACCCATTTCCAAGCGGGTGGTGCGCGACAACGGCATCTGGGCGCGCACGCTGACCCGTGACAACGTCGAACTCGTCACCGACGGGATCGCCCGCATCACCGAGGCGGGGGTGGTGACCGCCGACGGGGTTGAACATCCCGCCGACGTGATCATCTGGGGCACCGGGTTCACCGCATCGGAATTCCTCATGCCCATGGCGGTCAGCGGCGTCGGCGGTGCCGACCTGCACGCCACCTGGGACGGTGACGCCCGCGCCTATCTGGGCCTGACCATCCCGGGGTTCCCGAACCTGTTCTTGATGTACGGGCCGAACACCAACATCGTCATCAACGGATCCATCATCTTTTTCAGCGAGTGCGAGACGACCTACATCGTCGAGTCGATGCGGATGCTCGCCTCCTCGGGCAACGCCGCCATGGAGGTGCGCCCCGAGGTCCACCAGGCGTTCGCCCGACGCATCGACGACGCCAACGCCACGATGGCTTGGGGGGTGGCGAGTGTGAACACCTGGTACAAGAACGCCAAGGGCCGCGTCACCCAGAACTGGCCGTTCTCCCTGCTCGAGTACTGGCGGGCCACCCGCACTCCCGAGCCGTCCGACTACGACCTGCGGTAGCGTCCCGGGCGGGGGTGGGCACCACACACCGGTGTCCCGACAGCCGGGCGACCGGCACGACAGGGGGATGTCATGCACGACCTCGTGATCCGCGCCGGTTCGGTTGCCGACGGCACCGGTGCACCGACCCGAACCGCCGACGTCGCCATTGACGACGGCGTCATCACCGCCGTGGGCAACGTCGACGGCAAAGGCCGCCACGAAATCGACGCCGACGGCGCGTTGGTCACACCCGGATGGGTCGACGTACACACCCACTACGACGGGCAGGTCACCTGGGACCCGGAGGTGTCGCCGTCGGGGTGGCACGGGGTGACCACGGTGGTGACCGGAAACTGTGGCGTCGGGTTCGCCCCGGTGCGACCCGACCAGCGCGACTTCCTCATCAGCCTCATGGAAGGCGTCGAGGACATTCCCGGCAGCGCCCTCGACGAGGGCATGTCGTGGAACTGGGAGAGTTTCGGCGAGTACCTCGACGAGGTCGACCGCACCGGTCGCCTCCTCGACGTCGCCGCCCTCATGCCGCACGGGGCGCTGCGGGCGTACGTGATGGGGCCCGGTCGGGCCAACGAACCGGCCACCCCCGACGAGATCGACCAGATGGCGGCACTGGTGCGCGACGGCGTCGCGGCGGGAGCGGTCGGGGTGTCGAGCACCCGGACCCTGTTGCACCGCGACCGCCACGGCGACCTCGCAGCGGGCACCACCGCAGCCGGCGAGGAACTCATCGGTCTGGCCGCGGGGATGGCCGGGGCAGGCCACCGGGTGTTCTCCGTGGTGAGCGACATGATCGACGTGGACGGCGAGTTCGCATGGATGAGCGAACTGTCCCGCCGCCACGGGGTGCCCGTCACCTTCCAGGTGGTGGAAACGGACCTCAACCCCGGGGCGTGGCGGGACTGGCTGGCTCGCGCCGCCACCGCACGGACCCACGGGGCGACCATCGTCCCCCAGATCGCCGGCAAACCCACGTCGCTGCTGGTGGGGTGGGACTCAAACTTCCATCCGTTCCACCGCTACGACACGTGGCGGGCCATTGCGGACCTGCCCCGCCCGCAACGCCTCGCCGCGTTGGGTAAACCTGAAACCCGGGCCGCCATGCTGGCCGAGGCGCCCCCCGAACACGGGATCGAAGCGCTGCTCGTCGGCAACCTCCACAAGCTGTTCCCCCTCGGCGACCCGCCCGATTACGAACCGGCCCCCGAACACAGCATCGGGGCCATGGGGGACCGCCAAGGGGTCGACCCGCGCGGCATCGCCTATGACCTGATGTGTGAGCGGGACGGGACGGCACTGTTGTACCTGCCGGTGTTCGGCTACGTCGGCGGGGACCTGTCTGACACCGAAGAGATGTTGCGCAACCCCGACACGGTGCTCGGTCTCGGCGACGGCGGGGCGCACTGCGGGGTGCTGTGCGACGCCAGCCTCCCGACGTTCATGCTCACCCACTGGGCGCGTGACCGTCGCCGGGGTGACCGGCTCAGTGTCGAACAGGTCGTCGCCCACCAGACGAGCCGGACCGCGGCGCTGTACGGGTTCGGGGACCGGGGTCGTCTCGCCCCAGGGTTCGTTGGCGACGTGAACGTCATCGACTTCGACGGGCTGGCGCTCGAGAGCCCCGAGATGGTGTGGGACCTGCCTGCGGGAGGCAAACGACTGATCCAGCGGGCCCGGGGGTACGTGGCCACGGTGAAGTCCGGCGTGGCGGTGCGGGTCGATGACGAGTCCACCGGCGAACGACCCGGTCGGCTCCTGCGGGGCCCCCAGCCCGCCCCGACCAGCTGAACGTCGACCTCCAGCGGGTCGGCGCTCAGGCGAGTTGGTGGGCGGGGGTGACCAACACGTCGGGCAACGGTTCGTCGTGCACCACGGCGAGACGTTTCGTCGCCCGGGTGAGTGCCACGTACAGACTCCGCATGCCCTGGGACTCCTCGGCGACGATGGCGGCGGGTTCCACCACCACGCTGGCGTCGAGTTCGAGGCCTTTGACGAGACCGACCGGCACCACCGTGACCTGACTGTCGAGGCCGTGCCGTGTGGCCTGGCCGTGCTCCACACCCGCAGCAGTGAGGGCTTCGCTCACCTTGGTGACGAGCGACGGCGGGCAGATGACCGCCACGTTGCCGACGCCCACAGCGTCGAGTTCGACGAGGGTGGCCCGCACCGCCACCTCGGCGACACCCTCACCGGGTTCGGCGGCCACGATGCGGGGCGGGTCGCCGTCCTGGCGGATGGAGCGGGGTGGGGTCAGCTCGGGCGCGGCGAGACGCAACACCCGCGCCGCGAGTTCCATGTTGGGGGCGGGAAGCCGGTACCCGATGGTCAGCTCGGCACGGCGCGGCGGACGGCGCTGGGGCAACAGGTCGAGGATCTCGTCCCACGACTGGTGCGCCCACTGGCCGGTGGACTGGGCGATGTCACCGACCACCGTCATCGAACCGTTCAACGAACGACGCTCCAGCATGCGCAGCTGCATGGGGGACAGGTCCTGTGCCTCGTCGACGACGATGTGGCCGTAGGTGCGCACCTCGTCGTCACCCTGGTCACGCCGCTTGCGGGGTTTGGGGCCGAGCAGGCCGCGCGCCTCGTCGAGCAGCGGGGCGTCGTCGTGCGCCCAGGCGATCTCGACCCCGCTCCCCGCCCGGGGTCGGCCCAGCGCGTCGCGTTCGGCGGGGTTGAGCACCCCGTCGCAGGCGTGGGCCAACAACGCCGGTGAGCCGAACAGGTCGTCGAGGAGTTGGCTGGCGGTCAGCACCGGCCACATCCACTCAAGTGCCTCCCGCACGGCGAGATGTCCGCGCAACTGCTCCCGCACCCCCGCCGGGTCGAGATCACCCCTACCCGAGGCCGCCAGCGTGGCGAACACCTCGTTCTCCACGAACTTGCGCGCCGCGTTGTGCCACCGGTACCGGCGTCGGGCCTCCGCGGCGATGCGTTCACTCGTGGCCACATCCATGCGCAGCGTCTGCAGACCGAACCCGACTTCGAGGGGGTGGCGCAGACCCCGTTCACGGTCACGCACCGCCCGCCGCAACACCTTGGCCATGCGGGCGTCACCCTTCACCCGGGCGGTGAGGCCGGTGTCGTACCCGCGCACCAACAACGGGTCGACCAACAGGTCGGCGAGCACGGCCAACTCGACCCCTGCCTCACCGAGCGACGGCAGGACCTGTTCGATGTACCCGAGGAACAACCGGTTGGGGCCCACCACCAGCACACCCTGACCTTCGAGGGGGAACCGGTGCGTGTAGAGCAGGTAGGCGGCGCGGTGCAGCGCCACCACGGTCTTGCCCGTCCCCGGACCGCCCTGCACCACGAGCACGCCGGGCAACGGGGACCGGATGACCTCGTCCTGTTCGCCCTGGATGGTGGCCACGATGTCGCGCAACCGGCCGCTGCGAGCCGTGGTGAGGGCCGCGATCAGCGCGCCGTGGCCTTGCACGGCGGGACCGGCGTCGAGGGAATCCGCCGCCGCTCCGAAGAGTTCGTCGTCGATGTCGAGCACGGTGCGCCCACGGGTGGCGAAGTGTCGTCGGCGCAACAACCCGAGCGGTTCAGGCCCGGTGGCGCGGTAGAACGGTTCGGCCACCGGTGCCCGCCAGTCCACCACCACCGGTTCCTGGTCGTCGTCGGAGACCGCCACACGACCGATGTAGAACGTGCCCCGCTCCGACGCCGTGGTTGCACCGTTGGATCCCTTGGTGGCACCGGCGGTGCGCAACCCGTCGAAGGTGGTGTCGATCCGTCCGAAACACAGCGCAGCGTCGCCGAGGTCGAGCTGGCCGAGGCGGTGGGCCATCGTGTCGTAGATCACTTCACGTTCGAAACGGGCCTGCTCGGTGCCGCCCCGACCCACCTCCACCATGGAACCCATGCGGGACGCCGCGGCCCGGGTGCGGGCCAGACAGTCGTAGGCGTGGTCGACGTACGCCTGTTCCGCCTCGAGTTCCGGATGTGTGTCCATTGCGCTCCCTGCACCCCGTCGTCCACGCCAGTCGTCCCGGTCGGGCACCTTCGCGGCCCGCCCGGGGGCGTTTTCGGCAGTCGAACATCCTACCCCCGGGCCGGTCCGTTTCGCCCGGGGTGGGTGGCCCGTGATGGTGCGTCGGGGACCGGTTGGGGCGAGACTGTGGGGGTGAGTCCGTCTGTCGCGGTGGTGCTCGGCGCCGGAGGCGTCGTGGGAGCGGGGTGGCTTTCGGGTGCACTGGCGGGGATGAGTGACGCCACCGGGTTCGACGCCCGACGGGCGGAACTGCTGGTGGGCACCTCGGCGGGGGCCAGCGTGGCCGCCACCTTGCGACAAGGGTTCTCCCCCGCCGACCACCTCGCCCAGATGGTGGGTGAGGATCTCAGCCCCGAGGGTCAGGCCCTCGCCGGTGAACCGCGCCCCCGGGTCGTGGCCCTGCCGGACCCGCCGTCATTGTCGCTGACCGGTTGGCGGCCCCAGGCGCCGCGTCTGGCGCTGCGAGGGCTGGCGAGGGTGCGCGACCCCCGACCGGGCATCACCCTGTCGGGTCTTGCCCCTGAAGGTCAGGTTCCGCACCGGCTGGTGGGCGACCCCATCCGAAACCGTCAACGCAGCCCGTGGCCGACTGAGCCAACGTGGATCTGCGCCGTGGGTCTCCACGACGGGGCGCTGCGGGTCTTTGGTCGCGACCCGGCCCCCACACCGGACCTGGCCACGGCCGTCGAGGCGTCGGTTGCGATTCCGGGGTACTTCAGCCCCGTCGTCATCGACGGGGACCGCTACGTCGACGGCGGGGCCCGTTCGGTCACCAACGTCGACCTCGTGGCCGGCCTCGGGTTCGACCTCGTGGTGGTGATCGCGCCCATGACGGCGGTGCCCGCCGCCGTGCGCCCACCGACCCGGCACCTGTCACGGGCGTTGCACGCCCGGGTCCTCGCCACCGAGGTGCGCGCCGTGCGACGGTCGGGTACCCCGGTGCTCGTCATCCAGCCCACCGGCGACGACATCGCCGAGCTCGGCCCGTCACTGCGCAGCTCGTCGGCGGCCCCCGCGGCACGCTGCGCCCGACGCTCGGCCGTGGCCCGACTGCAACGATCCGACGCCGACGCCGCACGGGAAATTCTGGAGGCGGCGGGGAGCGGCGACCCGGGGGTGGGTCCGACCGCCGTAGCATCAGCGTCGTGACCGAACCGCTGCCACCGTTGTTGCGCGCCTGTGCAGGTTTGCCGGGCGAACCGGGGACCCTCTCGGGTCGGGTGCCGGTGTGGTTCATGCGTCAGGCCGGCCGGTCCCTGCCCGAGTACCGGGCGCTGCGGGGGGAAGGCACCATCCTTGACGCCATCGCCAACGTCGAGTTGGCGTGCGAACTGACGTTGCAGCCGGTGCGCCGCTACGGGGTGGACGCCGCCATCTTGTACTCCGACATCGTGGTGCCCGCCGCGGCGATCGGGTTCGGGGTGGACGTGGCGCCCGGCACGGGGCCGGTGGTGGAACACCCGTTCCGCTCGGCGGCCGACCTCCAACGGCTCCGACCGCTCGAAGCGGATCTCGACACGCCGTATGTGGTGGACACGGTGCGCGCCCTGGTGGCCGAACTCCCCGACGAGGTCCCCCTCATCGGGTTCGCCGGCGCGCCGTTCACGGTGGCGTCGTACCTCGTCGAGGGTCGCCCCACCCGCACCTGGTTGCGCACGAAGGCCCTGATGCACGGCGACGAGGCGCTGTGGCACCAACTGATGGACCGGCTCGCCGATCTCGCCATTGCGTCGCTGCGTTCCCAGATCGACGCCGGTGCCCGGGCGGTGCAGTTGTTCGACTCGTGGGCGGGGGCGCTCAACCCTCAGGACTATGCCCGGTTCGTGCTCCCCCACTCCCGCAAGGTGTTCGACGCCGTGGCACGACCCGGACTGCCGCTCATCCATTTCGGGGTCGACACCGGGGAACTGCTCGGGTTGATGGCCTCGGCGGGGGCGACAGTGATGGGGGTGGACTGGCGGGTCCCGCTCGACGAGGCGCGCCGACGGGTACCCGACGGCGTCGCCCTGCAGGGGAACCTCGACCCGGCGGTGTGCGCCGCCCCGTGGGAGGCGGTGGCCGCCGCGGTGCGTGACGTGTTGCGACGCAACGCCGGACATCCAGGCCACGTGTTCAACCTCGGTCACGGGGTGTTGCCCGAACTCGACCCCGAGGTGCTCGCCCGGGTGGTCGAACTCGTCCATGCGGAGGGTCGGGCCGATGGAACCTAGGGTGCGGCCATGACGACGAACGACCGGATCGGTGTGGTGGTGATGGCGTACGGCACGCCGCGCCGGGTGGACGACATCGAGGCGTACTACACCCACATCCGCCGTGGACGGCCCGCCCCGCCCGAGCTCCTCGCCGAACTCGTCGACCGCTACGCCGCCATCGGGGGCATCTCGCCGCTGGCCGAACGCACCGAGGCCCAGCGGGCCGCAATCGCTGACGCCCTCGAGCGAATCGCCCCGGGGCGTTACGAGGTGGTGCTGGGGCAAAAGCACGCCGCCCCGTTCATCGAGGACGCCGTGGGGGACCTCGCTGATGCGGGCATCACCACCACGGTGGGTCTGGTGTTGGCACCGCACTACAGCGGGTTCAGCGTCGGGCAGTACCAGCAGCGTGCCGCCGAGGCGGGAGCGGCCCGGGGTGTCACCCACGTCGGCATCGACTCGTGGCACCTCGAACCCGCCTACCTCGATTTCCTCACCGACGCCGTGCGTGAGGCGGCCGCCGCGGTGCCGGCGAATCCCAAAGTGCTCTTCACCGCCCATTCGCTGCCCGAACGTGTCCTCGCAGACGACCCGTACCCCGATCAACTGCGGGCAAGCGCCGCCGTCGTCGCCGAACGTGTGGGCCTCGACGCCTGGTCGGACTGGTCGATCGCGTGGCAGAGCGCGGGCCGCACCCCCGAGCCGTGGCGGGGTCCCGACATCCTTGAGGTATTGCGCGAGTTGGCCGAGTCGGGCGGCACCGACGGGGTCGTGGTGTGCGCCCAGGGGTTCGTGGCCGACCACCTTGAGGTGCTCTACGACCTCGACATCGAAGCCGCCGGGTTGGCCAGTGAACTGGGGTTGGCGTTCGCCCGCACCCGTTCGCTCAACGCCGACCCGACCGTCATGGCGGCGTTGGCGGCACGCGTCGACGAACTGGCACGCGACGCACGGCCGCACTGAGGCGACGACGTGGCAAGGGTGGTCATCGTCGGGGGCGGGATCACCGGTCTCGCCGCCGCCCACCGCATCCACCGGGATCACCCCGATGTTGAGGTGGTCGTGCTCGAGGCGGGGGAGCGACCGGGCGGGCTGGTGTCGACCACACCGTTCGATGGGTTGGCGGTGGACGCCGCCGCCGACGCCTTCCTCGCCCGGGTGCCCGAGGCGGTGGCGTTGTGCACCGAGCTCGGTATCGCCGACCAACTCGTGCACCCGGCCGTCGGTTCGGCACTGGTGCTCAGCGGCGGTGTGCTCCGGCGCCTGCCCGGCGGTCTGGTGCTCGGGGTGCCCACCGATCTCGAGGCGTTGGAGGCGTCGGGGATCGTCTCGCCTGCCGGCGTGGCGCGCGCCCGGATGGACCTTGAGGGTCGGGGTGCGCCGTTCGGCGGCGACGTCAGCGTCGGTGAACTGGTGCGGACCCGTCTCGGCGACGAGGTGATGGACGCACTGGTGGCGCCGTTGCTCGGTGGGGTGAACGCCGGAGACGCCGACGCGTTGAGTGTGGCGGCGGGTGCGCCACAGCTCGCTGCGGTGGCTGACGCGCCGAGTCTGATCGCCGCCCTGCGTGCTGAGGCGTCCGCTGCGGCGGGTTCGGCGCCGACACCGGTGTTTGCGGGGTTCCCCACCGGCACCGCCACGCTCGTCGACGCGCTGGTGGGTGCGCTGGACCCGGCGTCGGTGCGCACCGGGTCGCCGGTCACGGGCATCACCGCCACGGTCGGTGGCGGGTTCAGCATCGAGGTGGCCGCCGCCGACACCCTCACCGCCGAGGCCGTGATCGTCGCCGCACCGGCACACGCCACCGCGTCGCTGGTGGCCGGGCTCGACACCGGGTTGGGTGGGGTGGCCGACGGTCTCGCCACGCTCGAGTGGGCGTCGGTGGCGATGGTGACCCTGGCGGTCAACACCGACGATCTCGACCACCCCCTCGACGCCAGCGGCTACCTGGTGCCCGTCGCCGAGCGGGCCACGGTCACGGCCGTGTCGTTCGCCTCGACGAAGTGGGCGCACCTGCACCGGCCGGGCCGGGCGGTGCTTCGGGTGTCGGCCGGTCATGCCGGAGACGCCTCGCCGCTCGACCTCGACGACGAGTCACTCGTGGCTGCGGTGTGTACCGATCTTGCGAGCCAGTTGGGTCTGCGGGGCCGCCCGGCGGGGTGGCGGGTGAACCGGTGGCGTGACGCCCTCCCCCAGTATCGACCCGGCCACCTCGAACGGGCGGCGGCGTGGCAGCGCGACACCTGGGCCGCCCACCCGGGGGTGTGGTTGACCGGTGCGTCGTTCGCCGGGTTGGGACTGCCAGCGTGTGTGCGTCAGGGCAACGAGGCGGCCCGGCGGGTGGGTGACCACCTGAGCCGTTGAGTGCTACAGCAGCGACCAGTGCGGCGCGCCCAGCGGTCCGGGCCGAAGCGGGACCGGGGTCCATCGGGCCAGTCGACGGCGCGCCTCGAGGTCGTGGCGGGCGTCGAGGTGTCGGTTGGCCAACGCCCAGGCGGTGAGCCACATCTCGTAGGTGTCGCGCAGCACCCCGTGGCGGGCGGCGGGCGCAACCGGTTGGCCGTAGGCGCGCCCGTACTCGGCCAGTGACCGGGCCGGTTCGCCGTAACGCTGCACCGCCACCACCGCAGGGACGAGGTCATAGGCCACGGGGCCGACGCCAGCGAGTTCGAGGTCGGCGAGCACCGGTCCGCGACGGGTCATCAGCACGTTGCCGGGGTGGAGGTCGCCGTGGACGAGTGCGGTGGGCATGGCGGTGGCGAACCTTGACCAGCGGGTGGCGAGATCGGCGACCACGTCGTCGAGGATCGACACTCCGGCGGTGGCGAGCTGGCGCCGCACCGCACCGAGAGGGTCGAGGGTCGGCAGGTCGGCGCCCGCGTTGGTGGTGGCGCCGTGGAGGTGGCGGGCGAGCGTCCCGAGTGTGGCGGGGTCCACCTCGCCGGGTACGAGGTGTTCGAGCCGCCACAGGGTGACCGCCCCGGCGTCGGTGACGACCGGTTGGTCGATGTCGTCGAGGGGGACGACGGCGGGGACACCGCACTCGGCGAGGTAGCGGCCAACGGCCACCTGGCGGCGGGCGCTTGTCGTGTCGCCACGGTCCTCGACCCGCACCAGCACCCCGTCGGCGGACGAGGCGAACAGGATCGAGGTGCCGACGCGCACCACGTCGAGGGACACCCCAGTGACGCCGAGTCGGCCCACGACGTCGGTGGCGGTGCGTCGGGCGCGTGTCAGGCGGGGGTCGTGAGGAAGCGGCATGGTTGCCCACACGCTAGGGGTGCAGGGCGGCCGGACGGTTGCGGTTCGGGGGGTGACCCCCTACAGTGATTTGGAAATGATAGTCATTCCTATCTAGGTCCTCGATGGACCCGGATCATCCAATGTCCAAACCAACCCCTGGGGAACCGCCATGCGTCGCCACTTCCGTCTGATCGCCGCCCTCGTCACCGTCGGTGCACTCACCGCCACCGCGTGCGGAGGCGGAACCGACCCCGGCGAGTCCGCCGCAAACGCCAGCGGGGACACCGCCACGCCGCGCATCGTGGCCACCACCAGCATCCTCGGGGACATCACCAGCAACGTGGTGGGCGACCTCGCCACCGTCGAGGTCATCATCCCCGCCGACACCGACCCCCACGACTTCGAGCCTTCAGCCCAGCAGGCCGCCGAACTGCGTGACGCCGAGTTGATCATCGCCAACGGCCTGCTGCTCGAAGAGGGCCTGCTCGCCACGCTTGAATCCGCCGAGGCCGACGGCGTCAAGGTGCTCTACGTCGGCGACGTGGTCGACCCGCTGCCGTGGGATGAGGAAGGCCACAGCGAGGGAGAGGGCGGCGGCGCCGTGGCCACCCCCGCAGCGTTCACCCATGGGGATGAGGAAGGCCACAGCGAAGAGGAAGGCCACAGCAAGGAGGAGGGCCACAGCGACGAAGAGGGCCACGACCACGGCGAGTACGACCCGCACTTCTGGTTCGACCCGGTCCGGGTGTCGACCGCCACCGGAGCCATTGCCGAGGCTGTGGCGCAAAACACCGGCCTCGACGCCGACACCCTCAACCGTCAGGCCGCTGCCTACCAGGCCCAACTCGCCGAGCTCGACGCCGAGCTCGAGGCCCAGTTCGCCACCATCCCCGCCGAGCGCCGCCTGCTCGTCACCGACCACGATGCGTTCGGTTACCTCGCCGAGCACTACGGATTCGAGATCCTCGGCACCGTCTACCCGTCAGGTAGCGAGCTGGCCGAACCGAGCGCCGGGGAACTCGCAGACCTCGCCGACCTGATCACCGAGACGGGCGTTCCCGCCATCTTCAGCGAGAACATCGCCTCCCCCGATCTCGCCAACGCCCTCGCCGCCGAGGTGGGCAGCGAGGTCGCCGTGGTCGAACTGTTCTCCGACTCGGTCGGCGGCAGCGGGTCAGGGGCGGAGACCTACCTGGCCATGCTGCGGACCAACGGCGAACGCATCACCGGCGCCCTCAGTTGAGCGACGTCTGACAGGTCCGGGTCCGCCGGACCACAATGGGGTGACACGCGCCACCGAGGCGTCGTGCCCACACACCCATGTCCTGGCTGACCGAAGCGTTCGAACCCAACTTCATGCGCACCGCGCTGCTCGGCGCGCTCCTCGCCGTCGTGGTGTGCTCACTGGTCGGGACGTGGGTGGTGCTGCGGGGACTGGCGTTCATCGGTGACGCGCTGGCCCACGGGGTCATCCCCGGGGTCGCCCTCGCCCAGATCTGGGGGTTGAGCGTCATCGGTGGGGCACTGGTCAGTGCGCTGGTCATGGCCGGTGGGATCACGCTGGTGAATCGGCGCAGCCGCGTCGGGGACGACACCGCCATCGGACTGCTGTTCGTCGGCATGCTCGCCCTCGGGGTCGTGATCATCTCCGCCGCGTCGGCGCGCGATCTCACCACGCTGCTGTTCGGATCGATTCTCGGAGTGACCGCGGACGACGTGCGCCTGCTCGTGGTCGCAACCGTGATCGTGGTGGTGACCCTCGTGGCGTTCCACCGGGCGCTGTTGGCGCTCACGTTCAACCGGGACAAGGCGGCGTCGCTTGGCATGCGACCCGGGTTGACCCACGCCCTGCTCATGGTGCTCGTGGCGCTCGCCGTGGTCGCCTCGTTCCAGGCGGTCGGCACCCTCATGGTGTTCGGACTCATCGTGGCCCCACCCGCCACGGCGTCGCTGTTCGCCCGCCGGGTCCCCACCGTGATGGTGGGCGGGGTGCTCGCCGGGTGGGTCGCCGCGGTGGGGGGCCTGCTGATCTCGTACCACTTCAACACCGCCGCCGGCGCCAGCATCGCCGGGTTGTCGGTGGTGCTGTTCTTCATCGCCCTCGCCGTTCGGGAGCTCGCCGCATCGATCGGACGCCGATCCAACGACGCCGGTCCCGACACCCACCCCACCCACGCTCCCGGCCGCATCCACGCCGGCCACCACCACTGATGGACGCCTTCGACGCCATTACCGACCGGCGCTCCATCAGCCGACTCGTCGACCCTGGCCCCACACCGGCCGAGATCGCGACGCTGCTCGGTGCGGCGGTCAGTGCCCCCGACCACGGCAAGGCCCGACCGTGGCGGTTCGTGGTGTTCACCGGTGAGGACCGGTCACGCTTCGGTGACATCCTCGAGGCCTCCGCCCGGCACCTCGCCGAAGTCGCAGGTGAACCACTCGACGAAGCCCGTGCCGACAAGGAACGTCGCCGGTTCCTGCGGGCGCCGGTGGTGGTGGCGGTGCTGTGCCGGATGCAGGCCCGCCGGGTGCTCCAGGCCGAACAGCGCGACGCCGTGGTGGCCGCCACCCAGAACCTGCTCGTGGCTGCCACCGCCCTCGGATACGGCAGCATCTGGCGGACCGGGGACGCCGCCAACTCGCCGGTGGTGCGCGAGGCATTCGGCCTGGACGCCGACGACGTGATCGTCGGTTTCGTCTACCTCGGCACCGTGCCGGCGGACACGGCGCTCGAGGAACGGGTCGTCGACCCCACCCCGTGGATCGAACCGGTTCCGTGGGCCACCCCGACGGATGCCTCCGGCAGCTGAGCGACCCTAGAGGTCACCTCGGTCGAAAAAGCGGGGCCAGTTGGACTGCATCTCGGACCCGTCGGCGACGAGCGCCGCGCCGTTGATGAACCGGCCCCCCGGCGAACACAAGAACAGGATCGTGGCCGCCACCTCGGCTGCGGATCCCATGCGTCGCATCGGACCGATGCGTTCGGTCTGGGCGGCCCACGCCTCGGCGTCGTAACCGAGTTGGCCCACCTCGTTCTCCTGGAACCCGTCGGTGCCGATGGTGCCGGGGGCGAGGGCGTTGATGGTGACGCCGTGATAACCGAGGTACGGCGCCATGGAGTGGGTGAGGTTCACCACGCCGGCGCGTGCCGCTCCGGAGTGCACGAACCACGGTGACCCGCGGTTGAACGAAAAGATGTGCACCACGTTCACGATGGACCCGTACCCGGCGGCCACCATGGGTTCCATGAACCGGTTCACCATGTTCCACGTGCCGTTGAGGTTCAGGTCCACCACCGATCGCCACCCGTTGTCGGAGATCTGTGACGGCAGGGCGGGAAATTGTCCGCCGGCGTTGTTGATGAGGTAGTCCACGGTGCCGAACCGGTCGTAGGCGGCGGCCCGCAACGCCTCCACCTCGTCGACGTTGCGGATGTTGGTGGGCACCGCCAGCCCGGCGGCGCCGAGCGAAACGACCTCGGCCACCACCTCGTCGAGGGGTTCACTGCGGCGGCCGGCCACCACCACGTCGGCGCCGAGCGTGGCGAACGCCACTGCGGTGGCCCGACCGATGCCGGTGCCACCACCGGTGACGAGCGCCACCCGCCCGTTGAAGAGCCCGGGGGCGAACACCGTGGCGGCGTCGGTGATCGGTGGGGTGATCGGCGCTGGTCGGGTGGTCGGATCGGGTTGGTCGGCCATCCCACAACGCTAGGGGGCATCCCCGACGGCACCCAAGTGGTCGGCGCGGGCATGATGGTTCCCCGTGGCTTCCCCGTCCGCTCCCATCTCCTCACCCCCGACGGCGCATCGTGGCGCCCGGGCGGGGGCCTGGGCGCGCACCGGGGCGGCCTGCGTCGCCGCGGGGGGGTGCATTGCCCTGTCGGTGCCACCGGCGGGGTTCTGGCCGTTGGCCATCGTGGGCATCGTGGTGTGGGACCGGTTGCTGGCGGGGGCCACCGTGGCCCAACGGGCCCGACGGTCGTGGCTGGTGGCGGCGGTGTGGCTGGCACCGATGACCATCTGGATGTGGGACCTCACCGCGCCGGGCTACGTGATCGCCTCGGCGTTGTTCGCCGGGTACTTCGCCCTCGCCGGTGCCGCCGTGCCACCCGACGCCCCGGGCCGCTGGCTTGCGCTTCCGGGCGTCATCGCCCTCGCCGAGGCGGCCCGCTGGTCGTTCCCGTGGGAGGGCGTCCCGTTGGCGACGTTGGCCATGGGCCAGGCGGACTCGCCGCTGTCCCAGCCCGCCCGTCTCGGCGGGGCGCTGGTGGTGTCGGGTCTCGTGGTGGTGTGCGGCGTGGCGGTGTCCGCTGCGCTCTCACGCCGCTGGCGATGGAGCGCTGCGGCGGCGGCGGTAGTGGTCGTGACCGTGTTGGTGGCGGCCGTGGCGCCCTCAGGTGAACCGGTCGGCACCCTCGAGGTGGCAGCGGTCCAAGGTGGCGGGCCCCAACGCACCCGGGCGGCCACCAGCGACCCGGGCCTCGTGTTCGCCCGACACCTCGAGGCGTCGGCCGGCATCGAGACGCCGGTGGATCTCGTGGTGTGGCCCGAGAACGTGGTGGCGGTCGACGGGCTCCTTGCGGGCAGCCCCGAGGACGAGGCGCTCTCGGCGCTGGCACGACGACTCGACGCGCCGTTGGTGGTGGGGGTGACCGAGGTGGTGAGCGACACCGAGTTCCTCAACGCCTCGGTGGTGTACCTGCCCGACGGCGTCCGCGGCGAGCGTTACGACAAGGTGTTGCGGGTCCCCTTCGGTGAGTGGGTGCCGTTCCGGTCGTTCATCGAACGGGTGGCGCCGGGTGCGGGTCTGCCCCGCCGTGACGCCAGAGCGGGCACCTCACCGGCGGTGTTGGCCACCCCCGCCGGCCCGGTCGGGGTGGCGATCTCGTGGGAGGTGTTCTTCACCGGTCGGGCCCGAGACGGCATCGCCGGTGGCGGCGAGGTGTTGTTGAACCCGACCAACGGTTCGTCGTACTGGTTGACCCAGGTCCAGACCCAACAGGTCGCCTCGTCGCGCCTGCGAGCCATCGAGACGGGACGCTGGGTCGTCCAGGCGGCACCGACGGGGTTCTCAGCGGTGGTGACCCCCGACGGGGAGGTCGTGGAGCGCACCAGCATCGGGGAGCAACGGGTGTTGCAACACACGGTGGAGCGGCGGCGGGGCGACACCATCGCCACCCGCCTGGGGGTGACGCCGGTACTCGCCGTGTCGGTCCTGCTCATCGGGGCCGGATGGTTGGTGCAGCGACGCCGGTCGGGAACCGCCCCGGCGCCACCCGCGTCCGGGTGAGGCCTCAGACCTCGACGACCAGCGTCACCGGCCCGTCGTTGACGAGGTGGACCGCCATGTCGGCACCGAACACGCCGGTGGCGACGGTTGCACCGAGTCGGCGGAGCTCGTCGACGACGGCGTCCACGAGCGGTTCGGCCACCGACGACAGCGCTGCGTCGCGCCACGAAGGTCGACGACCCTTGGACGTGTCGCCGTAGAGGGTGAACTGGCTGACGACGAGGACCTCGGCTCCGGCGTCGGCCACCGACACGTTCATGACCCCGTCGCCGTCGGCCATGAGTCGCAACCCCCAGATGCGGTCGGCGAGCCGGGTGGCGGACGCCGAGGTGTCGTCGTGGGTGACCCCGACGAGGCAGACCACGCCCACTCCGATGGCCCCGACGGTGGTTCCGTCGACCTCCACCGAGGCCGACCGGACCCGCTGGACGACCGCTTTCACCGCACAAACCCCGTCATGACGGCAGTTTTGTCGCTTTCACCCGACCCGACGGACCATCCGACGCGGGGGTGACAAATGTCACGAAGAGGGGGCGGCATTTGACCCCCCGGTCAAGGAATCGGAGACTTGGGGGCCGCACGCACGCCCCGGCGTGTCCGACCACCCCCCGCACGACCGCCCAGACCACCCCGCCTGACGGATCAACCCACGCCGACCGGTGCCGATGAGGCCCGCCGGCAACAAGGACATCACGTGACCGCCGCCCACGACGACCGCCCGCTGAGCATCGCCTTCCTCGCCTACCGCGGCAAACCCCATGTCGGCGGCCAGGGGGTCTACACCCGTCATCTGACCAAGGCCCTCACCGATCTCGGTCACCGCGTCGAGGTTCTCGGTGGCCAGCCGTTCCCCGTGCTCGACGAACGCGTGCCCCTCGTCGAACTCCCCAGCCTCGACATCTACAACGACCACTTCCCCATGCGGATGCCGGGGTTCTGGGAACTCAAGGACTGGACCGACTGGGCTGAGGTCCTCACGTTCGCGGCGGGCACGTTCCCCGAACCGATGGCGTTCTCACTGCGGGCATGGAAACACCTCCACCCCCGCATCAACGACTTCGACATCGTGCAGGACAACCAGTGCCTCGGCTACGGCCTGCTGCTCATCGAACGCGACGGACTGCCGGTGCTGCCGACCATCCACCACCCCATCACCGTCGACCGCCGCCTCGAGATGGAACACGCCGAAACCACCTGGCAGCGGTTCTCCAAGGCCCGTTGGTACGGGTTCACCAAGATGCAGACCCGGGTGGCCCGCAAGTTCAACCGGATCCTCACCGTGTCGCAGAACTCGGCGGCCGACATCAGCACCGACCACCGGGTCCCCGCCTCGAACCTCCACGTCGTGCCCGTCGGCGTCGACCAGGACATCTTCCGTCCCCTCCCCGACGTGCAGCGGGTCCCGGGCCGGCTCATCACCACGGCGTCGGCCGACGTGACCATGAAGGGCCTGCGATACCTGCTCGAAGCGGTGGCCAAGCTCCGTACCGAACGCCACATCGAACTCGTGGTCATCGGCAAGCCCAAGCCGGGCGGACCCTCGGCCCGCACCATTGAAGAACTCGGGCTGTCCGACGCCATCACGTTCGTGTCCGGCGTACCCGAACAGCGCATCATCGAGCTGTACGCCGAAGCGGAACTCGCCGTGGTGCCGTCCCTGTACGAAGGGTTCTCCCTTCCCGCCATCGAAGCCATGTCGTGCGGCGTTCCGCTCGTGGCCACCACCGGCGGCGCCCTGCCCGAGGTGGTCGGCAACGACAACGAGACGGCCCTCGTCGTCCCGCCCGGCAACAGCGAAGCCCTCGCCGCCCGCATCCGCACCGCCCTCGACGACCCCGAACTGCGGGCCCGCATCGGTGCGGCCGGACGCCAGCGGGTGCTGGAACGCTGGACGTGGCGCCACACCGCTGAAGGCACCATCGAGCAGTACCGGGCCCGACTCGCCGAAACCGCCGACGTGCAGCAGCGTCGCGCCGGAGGCGCCGGTGCCGCACCGCGGTTCAACCTCGACACCCCGACGCCGGCGGATCGGACGAACTGAGATGCTGACCGTCGACTACGACACCCTCGGCCTGCGCCCCGGTGACCTGCTGTTGGACCTCGGTTGCGGGTTCGGCCGCCACGCCTTTGAAGCGGTGCGTCGCGGTGCCGACGTCGTGGCGTGCGACATGGCCCACGCCGAACTCGTGCAGGTCCGGTCCATGTTCGGGGCGTTGCACGAAAGCGGCGAGGTGGCCCCCGGAGGCCTCGGCGCCACCGCCCAGGGCGACGCCACCCGGCTCCCGTTCGCAAACGACTCGTTCGATCGCATCATTGCGTCGGAGGTCATGGAACACATCCCTGACGACGCCACCGCCCTCGACGAGTTGACCCGGGTGCTCCGACCCGGCGGCACCATCGCCATCACCGTCCCGGCGTGGCTGCCCGAAAAGGTGTGCTGGGCCCTGTCGGACGCCTACCACGCCCCCATCGCCGAGGGCGGCCACGTCCGCATCTACACCGAGGAACGGCTCCGCAACCTGATGCGCTCCGCCGGGCTGGAACCCGGTGCGACCACCTACGCCCACGCCCTGCACTCCCCGTACTGGTGGCTGCGATGCGCGGTGGGACCCACCAACGACGACCACCCGCTCGTCAAGGCCTACCACCGACTGTTGGTGTGGGACATCGAGAAGAACCCGGCGGTGACCCGCATCGCCGAGAAGCTGCTCTCGCCGCTCATCGGCAAGTCCGTGGTGCTCTACGCCCGCAAACCGCACCGGGCCCACGCCAACGCCGAAACGACCACAGCGGAGGCCGCCGGTGCCCACTGAGTCGTACCCGATCCCCGACGTCGAAGGCATCCTGAGCGCGCAAGAGGTGCGCGCCACCGTCGACGCCATCGCCGACTGGCAGTTGCCCAACGGCATGGTGCCGTGGTTCCCCGGCGGCCACGCCGACCCGTGGAACCACGTCGAGGCGGCCATGGCGCTCGCCGTGGGTGGCCGGCGGGCGGACGCCGAGCGGGCGTACGACTGGCTGGTGTCGATGCAGCGTCCCGACGGGTCGTGGCACCAGTACTACCTCGCCGACAGCATCGAGCAGGACAAGCTCGACGCCAACACCATCGCCTATGTCGCCGCAGGCGTGTGGCACCACTGGCTGCTTTACTCCGACCGGGGATTCGCCGAGGCCATGTGGCCGGTGGTGGAAGCCGCCATCGACTTCGTCCTCGAGTTGCAGACGCCTCGCGGCGAGATCATCTGGGCCCGCCACGCCGACGGCACCCCGTGGTCGTTCGCCCTGCTCACCGGCAGCTCATCGATGTGTCACAGCCTGCGTTGCGCCGTGGCGCTCGCCGACCTGTTGGGTCACGAACGACCCGACTGGGAACTGTCGGCCGCCCGGTTGTCCCACGTGGTGGCCGCCCACTGCGCCGGGGACATGCCTGACGCCTTCGCCCCCAAGCACCGCTGGGCCATGGACTGGTACTACCCGGTCATGGCCGGGGTGCTGCGCGACGACGTGGCCCGCCAACGTCTCGACGACGGGTCGGGCACGTTCATCATGGACGGCCTCGGGGTGCGGTGCGTGTCGGACCGGCCGTGGACCACGGCGGCGGAAACCTGTGAGTGTCTCCTCGCCTACCTCGCCGTGGGTCGACGCGACCAGGCCCTCGACCTGTTCCGTGCCGCCCAGGCGCTTCGTTGCGACGACGGGCACTACCACACCGGTCTCGTACACCCCGACCGGGTCACGTTCCCCGGTGGGGAACGCACCACCTACACCGACGCCGCCGTGGTGATGGCCGCCGACGCCATCGCCGGGGTGTCCCCGGCGTCACGACTGCTCACCGACCACGACGCCCTCCCGGCACTCATCAACGCCGACGCCGTGGCCGACCCGTCGCGCGACTGACGTGGCCGACCCTCTGGCGCTCATCAGCGAGCGGGCCGCAACGGCCATGGCGGCCCTCGACCCCGACGGCGCCCCCCACGACCCCGTGGTCCGACCGTCCCAGCACGCCGACGCCCAGGTCAACGGCGCCCTCGCACTCGCCAAACGACTCGGCCGTTCCCCACGCGACGTCGCAGGGGACCTCGTGGCCGCCCTCGACGTCGACGACCTGTGTCTCACCCCCGAAGTGGCAGGGCCGGGGTTCATCAACCTGACGTTGCGCGACGACGCCCTCGCCGGACTGCTCGGCGATCTCACGTCGGACCGTTGCGGCGTGCGACCCGCCGCCGAACCACACACCGTGGTGGTCGACTACTCGGCGCCCAACGTGGCCAAGGAGATGCACGTCGGGCACCTGCGGTCCACCATCATCGGGGACGCCCTGGCCCGCACGTTGGCGTTCCTCGGTCACCACGTGATCCGCCAGAACCACCTCGGCGACTGGGGCACCCCGTTTGGGATGCTGGTGGAACACCTCGTCGACTCGGGTCTGACCGACGGCGACGCGGCGGGCACCCACGCGGCGGCCGTCAGCGACCTCAACGCCTTCTACAAGGCGGCTCGGGCACGCTTTGACACCGACCCCGAGTTCGCCGAACGCAGTCGGGCACGGGTGGTGGCCCTCCAGGCCGGCGACCCCGACAGTCGGCGCCTGTGGCGGATCCTCGTCGAGGTGTCCACCACGTACTTCTCTGACGCCTACGACCGCCTCGAGGTGTCGCTCACCGACGGGGACTACGCCGGGGAGAGCACATACAACGACGTGCTCGACGACGTGGTCGCCGAACTCGAGGCGAAAGGTCTGCTCGTCACCGACGACGGGGCGCTGTGCGCCTTCCCGCCCGGGTTCGAGGGCCGCGAGGGTGAACCGTTGCCGCTCATCGTGCGCAAGGCAGACGGCGGGTACGGCTACGCCGCCACCGACCTCGCCGCCCTGCGTCACCGGGTGCGTGACCTCGGGGCCACCGAGTTGCTCTACGTGGTGGGTGCCCCCCAACACGACCACCTCGAGATGGTGTTCGCCGTGGGGCGCCAGGCGGGTTGGGTGGACGACACCATCGACGTGGAACACGTCGCCTTCGGGTCGGTGCTCGGTGAGGACGGCAAGATGTTCCGCACCCGGGCGGGGGACACGGTGAAACTCGCCGAACTCGTCGACGAGGCGGTGGGTCGGGCCCGCACGTTGGTGGAGGCCAAGAGCAACGACCTGACCGACGACGAGGTGACCGACGTGGCCACCGCCATCGGTCTCGGAGCGGTGAAGTACGCCGACCTGTCGAGCGACCGGGTCAAGGACTATGTGTTCGCCTGGGACCGGATGCTGGCCCTGACGGGCAACACCGCCCCGTACCTGCAGTACGCCCACGCCCGAATGTGTTCGATCCTGGCCAAGGCCGACCCCGACGACGCGGCATCGGCGACCGTCGACGCCGTGCGGATCACCGAGGCGGCCGAACACGACCTGGCGTTGGCGTTGTTGGGGTTCGATGCCGCGGTGCACGCCTGCGCCGACCGGCGCGTTCCCCACCGGTTGTGCACCTACCTGTACGAACTCGCCAGCGCCTACACCACGTTCTACGAGGCGTGCCCGGTGCTGCGGGCCGACGACCCCGTCGTGCGACGGTCACGTCTGGCGTTGTGCCGCCTCACCGCATCGGTGCTGGCCTGCGGACTCGACCTTCTCGGCATCCGCGCCCCCACCCGGGTCTGACCCAGGCGGTGTGTCAGTTGGCGTCGGTGCGACGCAGCACCCGCAGCGACCCGACGGCCCGTTCCTCAACGAACTGTCCGCCTTCGAGCGCCCGGCAATAGATCTCAAAGGGTGGACGGCCGCCGTCGGCGGGGTCGGGGAACACATCGTGGATGACAAGCAACCCACCGGTGTCGACGTGGGGCGTCCACAACTCGAAGTCACGGTGGGCGGGTTCGCTGCCGTGACCGCCGTCAATGAACAGCAACGACAACCCGATGTTCCAGTGGCGTCCCACCACCGTCGACTCACCAACGAGCGCCACCACCCGATCTTCGAGACCGGCGTCGTGGACGGTGCGACGGAACAACGGCAGGGTGTCGAGGCGACCGATGGCGGGGTCCACCAGGTCGGGTTCGTGCCACTCCCACCCGGGCTGGTTCTCCTCGGACCCGCGATGGTGGTCAAGGGCGAACAGCACGACGTCGCGTTGCACGGCCGCCGCACCGAGGTACACCGCCGACTTGCCGCAGTAGGAACCGATCTCGAGCATGGGCGCACCACCCACCGGGACGCCGAGAGCCGCCTCGTACAACGCCACACCTTCGTCGGGAGGCATGAAACCCCGCGCCGCTTCCGCCGCCTGCTGCAACGTCGGGTCCATCATGGGGCGGTCATCGCCTCACGGGTGAATGGTGGTCTGGTGCACCGTGTCCGCACCGTCGTCGTCGACCTCGCCGGCCTCGTGGTGGCCACGGCCGAACACCACGGCGTCGAGCACGAAGAACTTCGCCACCCACAGCACCCCGAACGCCACCAGGTTGGCGATGTTGGCCACGATCTTCACGTCGGTGAGGTTCGCAGCGACGTTCACCGCCACCGACGACAGGATCAACCCGGCGAAGGCGAACCCCCAGAACGGGAGGATCTCCCGGGTGAGGTGGCTGCGACCCCGCTTGCCCCACACCCACGCCCGGTTCAGGTAGTAGGCGGGGATGGTGCCAAGTGACACCGACACCACGTTGGCCACCGTCCACGCCGCGTCCGTCGTCCACGTCGTCCCCCAGCTGAACAACCGGACCGCGGCGAACAGCAGGATCTGGCCGATCACCACGTTGACCACCGTCACCGCCGAGTAGCGCAGCCCGTGGGTACGGACCTTGCCGAGTGCGGACTGGAGGGGAGACGGTTCAGACACGAGAGGTCAGCGTACTCCCCGGGGTGTCGACCACGACACATGCCCCGATGCCCACTCAACACGTCCGATCGGTACGCTTCTCACGTGGTAACCACGCAGCGCACCACCCCCAGACCCCGCTGGTTGATGGCATTGGGCCTCCCGGTGGTGACCGTCGGACTGCTCGCCGCATGCACGAGCCCCGCCGACTCGCCCGAAGGGGCCGCCACCACCGGTAACGAGGTGACCGTCGAGGGCACCGTCGGCGAACCCGAAGCGCTCACCCCCGTTGGCCTCCGCCTCGAACAGGTCACCACCCTTGACCGGCCGGTGGCGTTCGCCGTGCGACCCGGCAGCGACGACGTCTACATCGCCGAACAGGCCGGGCGGGTCCGCCGCATCTCCGGCCCGTCCACGCCGATCACCACCACGACCACCGAACCCCCCGAGGACGGTGCGAACGGCGGGGAGGGCGTGACGAACCCCACCCAACCCGGCCCGGCGCGGGCCACCCCGGCCAGTTTCACCCAGGACCAGCCCCCCTCGAACTCCGGCGGTTCCACCAGCGCGCCACGCACCGGGAAGTACACGCTGGTGAACAGTCCGCTGCTCGACATTTCCGCAGACGTGCGCGACGACGGCGAGCGCGGCCTGCTCGGCATGGCGTTCTCCCCCGACGGACGGCAACTGTTCCTGCACTACTCAGACAACGAAGGTGACACCGTGGTGGCCAGCTGGCTCATGACGGCGTCCAGCGTGGACACGTCGAGCCGCCAGACAATCTTCACCACACCGCAACCCTTCGCCAACCACAACGGGGGCCAGTTGGCGTTCGGCCCCGACGGCTACCTCTACCTCGGTCTCGGCGACGGCGGCGGGTCGGGCGACCCCGAAGGCAACGGACAAAACCCCGACACCCCGTTGGGCAAGGTGCTGCGCATCGACCCCGACGGCGCCGCCGACGACGACGGGTACGCCATCCCCGCCGACAACCCGTTCGCCTCCGGTGGCGGCGCCCCCGAGACGTGGGTGTGGGGCCTGCGCAACCCGTGGCGGTTCAGTTTCGACCGGGAAACCGGTGACCTGTGGCTGCCAGACGTCGGCGAGAAGGCGCGTGAGGAAATCACGTTGTTGTCCCGCGCCGAGGGTCTCGGCCGTGGTGCCAACCTGGGGTGGCCGCTGTATGAAGGCACCGAGGCGTTCGACACCGACGCCGAACCAAAGGACGGCCTCGTCGCCCCGCTGTACGAGTACGACCACGACGAGGGCAGCTGTGCGGTGGTCGGCGGATTCGTCTACCGAGGTTCGGCCATTGAGGACCTCGTCGGTACCTACCTCTTCGGCGACTGGTGCACCCCCGAGATACAGGGCCTGCGGGTCACCGACGGGGCGGTCAGTGCGGTCGGAGGCCTCGGGATCGACGTGAAGAGCCTGTCGTCGTTCGGTGAGGACGACAGCGGCGAATTGTGGGTGCTGTCCCAAGAGGGTGGCGTGTACCGCATCCTGCCCGCCTGAGGGGGCTCGACATCCACCCCGCCCGGCGACGGGATGTGACCCGGTGCCCAAGGTAGGCACCACGCCCCACGCTCCGTAACCTCAACGACCATGGCCGAGGTCACCCTCCCCGCACCGCACGTGGCCACACCCGCACGCATCGCCGTCACGCAGCGACGGTGGTGGTCCGAGGTGATCATCGCCGTCGGGGTGTACGCCGTGTACTCGGCGGTGCGGGCGATGACCGTCGCCGGACCCGACGAGGCGTTCACCAACGCCACCACCGTCGTCGGCGTCCAGGACGTCCTCGGGGTCAACGTCGAGTTGGCCTGGCAGCGCTGGGCACTGCAATCGCCCGACCTCGTTGTTGGCGCCAACTGGTTCTACGGCGTGGCCTACGCCGTGGTCACCCCCGCCACCCTCATCTGGCTGTACCGACGACACCCCGACCGGTACGGCCTGTGGCGCAACACGCTGGCGTTCGGCACGCTGCTCGCCCTCGTCGGGTTCGCCCTGTTCCCGCTCATGCCGCCACGGCTCCTCGACGTGCACGACCTCGTCGGCGGGTGGGGGTTCGTCGACACGCTCGCCACCCATTCCGCGCCGTGGTCGTTCCAGTCGTCGGCGGTCACCGCCGTTGCCAACCCGTACGCCGCCATGCCGAGCCTGCACTGCGGGTGGGCGTTGTGGGTGGGCGCCGCCATCTGGTCGACGACACGGTCACGGCCGGCAAAGGCGTTCGCCGTGGCGTACCCGCTGGCCACACTCGTCACCGTGGTCATCACCGGCAACCACTTCGTCATCGACGCCGTCGGGGCGCTCGCCGTCATGGGCACCGGCTGGGTGGCGGCACTCACCGTGCAACGCCGACGACACCCCGACGGACGGGGCGACGTTCAGTTGGCGGCGACGAGGTCGATGGCCCGACGGTAGACGGCCACGTTGGCCGCCACGACGTCATCCCAGTCCATGCTCGGCGGCACCAACCGGTTGTGGGCGGCCATGGTGTCCCGCAGCGCACGGTCCCGACCCAGACGAATCAACTGGTCGGCCATGTCGCGGTCGCTGGTGGCCAACAGGCCTTCGCGGCCGTGCCGCACGAACTCGCGCACCCCGGTTCGGGCCTTGGCCACCACCGGGATACCCGCAGTGCGGGCCTCGAGCGCAGCGATCCCGAACGATTCGAGGTTGGCGGGCGCCACAAAGGCGTCCACGTCGGCGTACAGGTCACGAATGGCGGCCCGGTCGAGACGTCCGGCGAGCTCGATGACCCCGGTGAGCCCCCGCGCGTCGATGTAGCGCTGCAGCGGTCGCCGCAGCGACCCGTCGCCCACGATCACCGCCCGAAACGTCACCTCGCCGTCGAGCGCGGCGGCAACCCGAGCCAGGGTCCGCACCAACTGGAACGGTCGTTTGCGCGGAGCGAGTCGCATCACCGCCGCCACGGTGAACGTGTTCGTGGTTCCCTCGTCGGCGCTGGCACCCTCCGACCACCAGGCGGTGTCGATGCCGTTGGGCAGGATCGCCACCTCGACGTCGCCGCCGGCGATACGACGGATCGGTTCGGCGGCGGCGTCACTGACCGCTGAGAACACCACCGGCCATCGCGACCAGTGGTAGCGCCGGTTCAACACGGCGAACAGCGGGGTGGCGTAACTCCACAGACAATGGGTGGTGACCACCGTGGGCAACCCGGCCGCCTGGGCGTCGGCGGCACCCTTGAACGCCAACGGCGACAGGATCCCGCCGTGGAAGTGGGCGACGTCGACCTGCTCGGCGGCGAGGACGTCAGCCACCTCACGGAACACCGACGGGGCCA
>CAMAQM010000015.1 GCA_945860545.1 Bifidobacterium breve
ACACGTACCGCACCGTCACCGACATCGGGGACGGCAAACCCATCGGTGCCGAAGCCAGCCTCAACAAGGTGTTCTGGTCCGAGCTCGACCTTGAGATCCACGAACTCGCCATGCAGCTGTTGGGCACCCACGCCGAGTTGACCGGGGCCGACGGATCCGCCTCGTGGATCAAGGGGTTCTTGTTCTCGCTGTCGGGACCGATCTACGCCGGGACCAACGAGATCCAGCGCAACATCATCGCCGATCGGGTCCTCGACCTTCCCCGGGGGGTGTGAGATGCGTTTCGCCTTCACCGACGACCAACTGGCGTTCGCCGCCGGACTCACCGACGTCCTCGCCGGAGAATGCCCGCCCGCCGTGGTGCGCGCCGCCTGGGACGACCGCACCGGTCACGCCCCCTCACTGTGGGGTCGTCTGGGCGAACTCGGGTTGTTCAGCCTCCTCGTACCCGTCGAGCGTGGCGGCATGGGTGGTGGCATGGTCGACGCCGTGCTGCTGTTCGAACGTCTCGGCGCAGCCGCCACACCCGGGCCGATCCTCGAACAAATCGTGGGGGCCGGACTCCTCGCCGACGAGTCGTTGGCCAACGGCAGCGCCGTGGTCACCATCACCGAGGACCTCGCCCAGCCGGTTGCGCACGCAGCGGTGGCAGACGTGATCCTCACCGCCGGTGCCACGGTGCGCGAGTTCGCCACCACCCCGGCGCCAGGCCTCGACGGTGGGCGCACCCTTGCCGTCGTGTCGGGAGGAGCGGTGAGCGACAACGACGTTGACGCCGACACGCTGCGCGACCACATGTCGCTCGCCATCTCGGCGCAACTCATCGGGGTGGCGTCCACGATGATCGACCAGGCCGCCGAGTACGCCCGTGCGCGTCACCAGTTCGGCAAACCGATCGGCACGTTCCAGGCGGTCAAACATCACCTCGCCGACGCGCTCCTCGCCGTCGAGTTCGCCCGGGCTCCCACGTGGCGGGCGGCGTGGAGCCTCGACCAGGGACTGCCCACCGCCCCCGCTGACGTGAGCATGGCCCGGGTATTGGCCGCCACCGGCGCCCAGCGGGCCGCCCGACGGGCGCTGCAGGTGCACGGGGCCATCGGGTACACGTGGGAGTGCGACCTGCAGTTGTGGATGAAGAAGGTGTGGGCCATCCAAGCGGCGTTCGGGGACACGTCGTGGCATCGCCGCCGTGTGTCGTCGTGGCTCCTTGATGGCGACGGCCCGGTGACCCCCGACGGGGTGACGATGCCGTCGTTCGAACTGTTGCGCTGAGACTGTTGCGCTGAGACGACTCAGCGACGCGACACCCAGTCGCCAACCACGTTGGTGAGCGCCTCGAGCATGGCGGGGTCGGCGGTGGCGGGCACCACGATGAACTCGTCACAACCCGATGCCTCGAGCGCGTCGAGCAGTGCGGTGAGCGCCCCGGCGTCGTGGAGGGGCATGCGTGCTGCGAGATCCGCGGCGAGTTCCGGTGAGAACACGGCGAGGTACGCCTCGGCGAACGACCGCAACGTGTCGGACGCCCCCGGGCCGAGTGCGACGAACGATCCGGTGACGAGCCGGGGACGTTCGCTGCGACCCGCCGCAGCCCACGCATCCTCCGCTGCCCGGAACCCCGCGGCGGCTTCCTCGGCGTCACCGAGCAGGGTGAACCCGCTGATGCCGTCGGCCCACGCCGCGCAACGCGCCAACGATTTCGGACCCATGGCCGAAGCCAGCACCGGCGGACCTGCGGGTTGCACGGGGGCCGGACCGATGGGTTGGCCGTCGGCGGCTGGACCGCCGGACCACAGCCGTCGCAGTTCGACCACCCCCTCGTCGAGCCGACGGTGGCGGGAAGAGAACGGGGCGCCGAGCGCCTCGTAATCGCTGGGCCGTCCCCCCACCCCGACGGCCACCTCGAGACGTCCGCCACTGAGCACGTCAATGGTGGCGAGTTGTTTGGCCACCATGGCCACCGGGTGCCAGGGCAGCACGACGACGTTGACGAGTACCCGCACCCGCTGTGTCGCCGCTGCGGCCGCGGCGCACGCCGAGAGACCCTCGAGGTTGTGGAACGTGATGCGCTCCCCCGCCGACACACTCGAGAACGGCCCGTCGTCGATCCCTGCGCACCACGTGAGGAACCGGTCACGGTCAAGCCCGTGGGCCATCTGCGGCAACGCCACACCGACGTCCATCTCAGGGCACCCAGCCGTCCGCCGTTCGGCGCCAACCCCGTGCGGCGTCACTGCCACCATCCACGTGAACGGTGGTCCCGGTCACGTAACCCGACGCCGCCGAGGCCAGGAACACGACCGCCCCGGTGACGTCCACCGCTTCGCCCCACCCGAGCGCCAGACCGGCGCCGTAGTCGCGATCCCCAACCAGCAGGTCGGCGTCACCGGGGGTACGCAACGCGTCAGGGGCGACGGCGTTGACCCGGATGCCGCGGTCGGCGAGCTCGAGAGCGAGGGACCGCGTGAGGTGTTCGACGGCGGCCTTCATGGCGCCGTAGATGGCGAACCCGGGTGCGGCCCGGAATGCCTCCACGGACGTGACGTTCACGATGGATGACCCCGGAGACATCAGCGGGACGCAACAGCGGGTCACCGTGGTCACGCTGGTGAAGTTCTCCGCCACCAGTGCCGCCTGGGCCGACTCGGACACGTCCATGAACGGCGCGTGGAACGTCCCGCCGGCGTTGTTGACCAACACGTCGACCCGCTCGAGCGCGCCGATCCACCCGGCCACCGCCGCGGCGTCGCGCACGTCGAGCACTGCGGTGGTGACGCTCCCGGCGGCCGTCCCGATGCTCTCGGCCACCGCCGAGAGGCCGTCCTCGTCGCGGTCGCACAACACCACCGTGGCGCCCCGGGAAGCGAAGGTGGTGGCGATCGCCGCTCCAAGACCCCGGGCGGCACCCGTGATCACGCAGACACGCCCGGCGAGGTCGAACGCGTCTGCGGCGAGCGGTTCGGGGACGGCGTCAGGTGACACCACGGTTCAACGCACCACCGGGTCGATGCGGGTGCCCGAACTAAAGGTGGCCTGCCCCTCGGCGAGCGCCTCAGGCTGGTTGCCAAGGGTCACGAGGTGCGGGGCCATGGCCAACGCCTGGGCCCGGGCCATCTCCCGGGCCGCCCACAACGACCGCAACGTTCCCTGCACGGCGTCGGCGGGTTGCGAGGCGAGGGCGCCGGCGATCCGGCCGGCGGTGTCACGCAGGTCGGCAGCGGGGACCACGTCCTGGACGAACCCGATCTGGTGGGCACGAGCCGCCGACATCCGTTCGTGGTTCCCCATGAGCGCCAGTCGACACAACTCTCCGAACGGCAACTGGCCGTACAGCAGGATCGGTTCGTAGGCGGCGGCCATCCCGTAGGTGGTGTGCGGGTCGAAGAAGGTGGCGTGGTCCGACGCCACGATGGTCTCCACCTCACCGAGCAGGTAGAACGCGCCGCCACACGCCATGCCGTTCACCGCAGCGACCACCGGTTTCCACAGGTCGGCGGATTTCGGGCCGAGCAGCAGCCCCGGGTCGTCCACCATGAACTGGCTGGAGGGCTGAGGCACCTCCCAGTTGCGGTCAATGCCGGTGCAGAACGCCCGGTCCCCCGCCCCGGTGAGCACGATGGCCCGGACCCGGTCGTCGTGGCGGAGCTCCCGCCACAGGTCGTTGAGCGAGGTGGCCAGCGCCTCGTCGAAACTGTTGAGCCGGTCGGGACGGTTCAACGTCACCCAACCGACGGCCCCGTCGAGCTCGAACAGCACCGGATCGTCATTGCCCGCCATGTGCAAACCCTCCCACACCCACCGACGCGCCCCCGATCTGAAACAGCGTCAGAAACCGATGCTACCCTGCCACCCATGGCAGATCTTCCGCTGATCATCTCGGTGGACGACCACGTGGTCGAGCCGCCCACCGTGTGGAGTGACCGTCTCCCGTCGAAGTACGCCGACGTCGGACCGCGCATTGTGCGGGCGCCGGTGAAGGAACTGAGTTTCATCGGGGGGAAGTTCACCGCTGAACCCGGCAACCCCGGCGACCCCGGCGAACCCGTCGACTGGTGGTTCTACGAGGACCTGCGTCGGCCATTGACCCGCCTCGACACGGCAGTCGGTTACGAGCGCGACGAGGTGACGCTCAAAGGCATCACCTACGACGACATGCGACCCGGCTCGTTCTCGGTGCCCGAACGTCTCGCCGACATGGACATCAACGGGATTGAGGCGTCGCTGTGCTTCCCGACGTTCCCCCGGTTCTGCGGACAGACCTTCATGGAGGCCGCCGACAAGGAACTGGCCCTGTTGTGCGTGCGCGCCTACAACGACTGGATGGTCGAGGACTGGTGCGGGTCATCGGGTGGCCGACTCCTGCCACTGACCATCGTCCCGCTGTGGGACCCTCAGCTCGCCGCCGACGAGGTTCGCCGAAACGCCGAACGGGGCGTGCATGCCGTGTGCTTCAGCGAGATCCCACCCAACCTGGGACTGCCGTCGATCCACGACGCCAACAAGCACTGGTACCCGTTCCTCGACGCCTGCAACGAGACGAAGACCACCATCAACATGCACATCGGGTCCGGTTCGAGGATGCCGTCCACCTCGCCCGACGCCCCGGCTGCGGTGGGATCCACACTCACCTTCGCCAACTGCTGTTTTTCCATGGTCGACTGGCTGATGAGCGGGGTGTTCGCCGACTTCCCCGACCTCTTCGTCGCCTACAGCGAAGGCCAGATCGGCTGGATCCCCTACATCTTGGAGCGCGCCGACACGGTGTGGGAAGAGAACCGGGGATGGGGCGGTATCGCCGACAAGGTGACCGAACCCCCCTCGGAGTTGTTCCGTCGCCACATGTTCGGATGCTTCTTCGACGACCCGCACGGCCTGCGTTGCATCGAAGAGATCGGCGTCGACAACGTCACGTACGAAAGTGACTACCCGCACTCCGATTCGACGTGGCCGCACACGGCCAAACTCGCCGCCGAGCAGACTGCGGACCTCCCCGACGACGTCGTGTACAAGGTGCTGCGGGGCAACGCCATCCGCATGCTCCACATCGACCACCTGTCCTGACCGCAGGGCGATGTCCACCAGCGAGGCAACGGGGAGCATCCCCCTCGAGGATGCGCCTGCGACCGTCGGCGACGCCGTGCGCCGTGCCGCCCGCCTCTTCGGAACCACCGAAGCCCTCGTTGACGACCGCCAACGACTCGACTTCGACGCTCTGAGCAACGCCGTCGACCGGGCGTCTCGGGCGTTACTGGCCTTAGGGGTGGGACGCGGAGACACCGTGGCGCTTTGGGCACCGAACGTGGCGGAATGGCCGATCGCTGCGCTCGGCGCGCTGTCGATCGGCGCCATCGTCGTGCCGCTCAACACGCGGTTCCGTCCCCAGGAAGCGGTCGACACCGTGTCGCGCAGTCGCGCCCGGGTGGCGGTGTGCACCGAAGGGTTCCTCGGCCGCGGCTACGCCACCGAACTCGTCGCAGCCACCGCAGCGCTCCCCCACCTCGCCCATGTGGTGGCCGTGCCACTACCCGACGGCGACACGCCGGCACCCGACGTCCCCCAAGGGGCCACCGGGTGGGAGGCGTTCCTCGCCAACGGTGACCGGATCGACGACGACACCCTCGCTTCGGCACGTGACGCCGTGACCACCGAGGACCTCAGCGACGTGATCTTCACGTCAGGCACGACCGGACGCCCCAAAGGGGTGATGACCACCCACCTCCAGACACTGCGGGCGTTCACCGACTGGAGCGGCGTCGTCGGCCTCGCCCACGGCGACCGCTACCTGGTGGTCAACCCCTTCTTCCACACCTTCGGGTACAAGGCCGGCATCATCGCCGGCCTGCTGCGGGGGGCGACGATCATCTGCGAGCCGGTGTTCGACGCCGGCCGGGTGCTGGAACGGATCGGTGCCGAACACATCAGCATGCTGCCCGGCCCACCCACCCTGTACCTCACCATCCTTGAAGATCCCCGCCGTCACGACGTCGATCTCACCTCGCTGCGGCTGGCGGTCACCGGGGCGGCGTCGGTGCCCGAGGAGATGGTGCGTCGCATGCACACCGACCTGGGGTTCGACACGGTGGTGACCGGGTACGGCCTGACCGAAGCCACCGGGGTGGTCGCCATGTGCCGCGCCGGTGACGACCCCCACACCATCGCCACCACCTCCGGGCGTGCCATCCCGGGGGTCGAGATCCGCATCGTCGACGAGGACGGCAATGAGGTTCCCCGGGGTGAGGCGGGCGAACTCGTGTGTCGCGGGTACAACGTGATGGTCGGCTACCTCGACGACCCCGAGGCCACCGCCGAGACGGTCGACGACGACGGGTGGTTGCACACCGGTGACGTGGCCGTGATGGACGAGGCCGGATACGTGCGCATCACCGACCGGTTGAAGGACATGTTCATCGTGGGCGGGTTCAACGCCTACCCCGCTGAGATTGAGAACATGCTGAGTGAACACCCCTCGGTCGCCCAGGTGGCGGTGGTCGGGATCCCCGACGACCGGATGGGCGAGGTGGGACACGCCTGGGTGGTGCCACGAGCCGGGGTCACCGACGATGCCGCCGCCATCAGCGCCGAACTCGGCGTCTGGGCCCGCGACAGGATGGCCAACTACAAGGTGCCCCGGGTGTTCCACGTCACCGACACCCTGCCCACCAACGCCTCAGGCAAGGTGCTCAAGTACGAGTTGCGTCGCCACGTCAACGAGGAGGCCGACCCGGACGCACCGGGTGGCACCTGACCTACCATCGAAACGCCCACCGGGGCACTGACACAGGGGGAAACATGCGGGGGATCGTCTACGACGGTGAAAGCACACGGCTGGTCGACGGTCTCGAGTTGGCCGACCCGGGACCTCGCCAGGTGGTGGTCGCCATCGGCGCAGCCGGGCTGTGCCACAGCGACCTGTCCTACATGCACGGGCTGTACCCCGTCCCCCACCCCGCCGTGTGCGGCCATGAGGCCGCCGGCGTGGTGGAACGCGTCGGTGAAGCGGTCACCAACGTGAAGCCCGGTGATCATGTGGTGGTCACCACGCTGGCCTCGTGCGGGGTGTGCGAGTTCTGTGCCGACGGGTTGCCCACCCTGTGCCGCTCCACGCTGGCCAACTGGTCCAAGCCGTTCACCCTCGACGGCGAGGGCATCTTCAACTTCGCCGCCACCAGCGCGTTCGCCGAGCGCACCCTGGTCCGTGACGTGCAGTGCGTGGCCATCCCCGACGACGTGCCACTCACCTCCGCCGCCCTCATCGGATGCGGTGTGGTGACCGGCATGGGGGCCGTGTTCAACCGGGCCAACGTCACCCGGGGGCAGGCCGCCGTGGTGTTCGGTGTGGGCGGTGTCGGACTCAACGTGCTCCAAGCCCTGCGGGTCCGTGGCGCCGATCCCATCGTGGCGGTCGACACCGCCCCGGCGAAAGAGGAGCTGGCCATGCGTTTCGGCGCCACCCACTTCCTTGACGGCACACGCGACGACATCGTGGAAGCCATCGGCGCCATTCGGCCCGCCAGCGACAAGGCGGTGCGCGGGGCGTTCAACGCCGGGGGGATGGACTGGGCGTTCGACTGCGTCGCCCACCCACAGGTCACGTGGAACGCGCTGGAGAGTCTCGACTGGGGTGGGAGCGTCGTGATCATCGGGGTCGCCGCCCAGGACGCCGAGTTCCGCGGGTTGTACGGCCGGCTCACCCAGGTCGACCGGGCGGTGATGGGTTGTCGGTACGGCACCATCTCCCCGCACCGCGACATTCCCCAGATCGTGGACCTGTACCGCAAGGGCCTCATCGACCTCGACGGGCTGGTCAGTTCGACCCACGCCGTCGACGACTGGGAGACGGCGGTGGCCGAACTCGAGTCGGGTGCGGTGGCCCGCGGCGTCCTGACGTTCTGATCGACCGGCCGCTGCCCATGACCGCTGACGCGCCCCCCGGCGAACCGCTCGTTCCACCCGCCGGAGACGAGGCCACCCTCCTCGACCTGTTCGACGTCGTGGTGGCACGCCACCCCGACGCTGAAGCAATCGTGGAGTGCACCGGCGTGGACGCCGACGGGTCACCACGCACCCGGCGGGTCACCTTCGGACAGTTGGCGGCGGCCGCCGACACACTGGCCGGGCAGTTCGTGGCCGAGGGGGTCCGGCCCGGCGACGTCGTGGCGATCGCCCTCCCGAGCGGCATCGACTACGCCGTCGCCCACCACGCCGCGTTGCGGGCCGGGGCGGTGGCCACCGGCATCAACCCCCGTCTCGGACCCACCGAACGCGCCCACATCCTTGGCGCCACCCAACCGGCGCGGGTGGTGGACACCCCGCCGGGGGACGTTGACGCGCTGGCCGCTGCCGGCGACCCGCAGCGTCGCCGGGTCTCGCCCACCGCCACCGACGCCGTGTGCATCGTGTGGACCGGGGGCACCACCGGGGTACCCAAGGGCGTCGTGTTCGATCATCGGTGTCAGGCCACGATGGCCGCCGCAGCCGGACCACTGAGCGCCATGGGTGACCGTCGGCTGTCGCCACTACCGTTCGCCCACGTCGGCACCATGACCCGGGTGTGGGACGAATGGTCGCACCTGATCACCACGGTCGTGACCCCCACCCCGTGGACACCCGACGCCACCGCGGCGCTCCTGCTCGCCGAAGGGGTGACGGTGTGCCAGGGGGTGCCGACGCAGTACGCGTTGTTGTGTGACCACCTCGACGCCGCCGGCATCGGCGCCAGCCGCCTCGGCCACCTCCGCATCGCCGGCATCGGTGGCGCCCGCATCCCCCCTGACCTGGTGCTGCGTATCGAAGCGACCCTTGGTGCCCCGGTGATCGCCCGGTACGCCAGCACCGAGTCATGCGTCGCCACCGGGACGACACCGGGCGACCCGGTGGGGGTGGTGTGCACCACGGTTGGCCGCACCACCGGACCCGTTGAGATGTGTGTCGCCGATGACGTCGGCAACCCGCTCCCCCGCGGCCCCGAGCACGTCGGTCGGGTGTGTGTGCGCAGCCGGGCCACCATGCGGGGCTACGTTCCCTCGGTGGCCACCGACCCGTCGTCTGCCCCGCCGACCCCGGTGGACCCCAACGGCTGGCTCGACACCGGGGACCTCGGGTGGGTCGGCGAAGACGGCAACCTGCGACTCGTGGGACGCACCACCGAGATGTACATCCGTGGTGGCTACAACATCTATCCCGCTGAGGTGGAGAACACGCTGGCGTCCCTCGGCGGTGTTGCGTCGGTGGCCGTGGTCGGGGCGACCGCACCCGGCTCGCGTCTCGGGGAGATCGGCGTCGCCTTCGTCGTGCCCGCCGACCCCGCCGACCCGCCCCACGCCGACGCCGTGCGCACCCACGTGGCCGACCACCTCGCCGGGTACAAGGTCCCTGACATCGTGGTGGTCACCGACCACCTGCCACTCACCACCCTCGGCAAGGTCGACAAGCGGGCCCTGCAACCATCCGCCGACGACCATGCCTCCACCTGGCAACGATCCACGGCAGACACCACCGACACACGGAGCGCCTCATGACCTCGATCGACACCACCGACCGCACCCTGTGGGAACTCGTTGAGGCCCGCGCCGAGGCCACCCCCGACGCCACCATGGCCATCGACGAAGCGGGTCGGACCATGACGTTCGCCGGCTACCGGGACTGGTGTGAGCGGGTGGCCGCAGGCCTCGCCGCCACCTACGGGGTGGGCGAGGACACACGGGTGTCGTGGGTGTTGCCCTCACGTCTCGAAGCCCTGGTGCTCGCCGGAGCCCTCTCCCGGCTCGGTGCGGTGCAGAACCCGATCCTGCCCATCTACCGTCACCGCGAAGTTTCGTTCATCACCGCCCAGAGCGGGGCGGCACTCCTCGTCGTTCCCGGCGAGTTCCGCAACTTCAACTTCGCTGCCATGGCCACCGAGGTGACGGCGGGATCCGACACCGCCGTGCTGGTGGCCGACCCCGACCTGCCCGAGGGCGACCCGACGACCCTTCCGCCGTTCGAACCCGAGCGCAACGCCATGCGCTGGTTGTTCTACTCGTCAGGCACCACCGCCGACCCGAAAGGGGCCAAACACACCGACGCCTCACTGTCGGCGGCGAACGCCGGCATGCAGTGGGCAATGCAGGTGACCAGTGACGACAAGGCCGCAGTGGTGTTCCCCGTGACCCACGTGGGCGGACTGGTGTGGCTGTTCAACGCCATGGAGACCGGGGTGGAACTGCTCATGGTCGAGGTGTTCGACCCGGTGGGAACCCCGGTGTGGCTCGGCGAACACGGCTGCACCTGTGCGGGGGCGGGCACGGTGTTCTGGTTGGCGTACCTCGCCGCCCAGCGAAGCGCCGGCCCCGGGGAGAAGGTTCTGCCCGACGTGCGCATCTTCAACGGTGGCGGCGCCCCCAAACCGGTGACGTTGCACGCCGAGATGATGGAGGCGTTCGCAGCCCCCCTCATTGGAGGGTGGGGACTGACCGAGAGCCCCATCAACACCATGGTGAGCATCGACGACGACGACGAGGCGAAGGCCACCACCGACGGGCGGCCGTGCCCGGGGGTGTCACTTCGGGTCGTGATGGATGACGTGACGCTCGGTGCCAACGAGGAGGGTGAACTGCAGGTCCGCGGCCCGCAGGTGTGCCTCGGCTACCTCGACGCCTCACTCGACGCCGAGGCGTTCACCGAGGACGGCTGGTTCCGCACCGGGGACCTCGGGGTGGTCGACGAGCGGGGGTACGTGCGCATCACCGGCCGGCTCAAGGACATCATCATCCGCAAGGGGGAGAACATCTCGGCCAAGGAGATCGAGGATCTCCTCTTCGCCCACCCGGCCATCGCCGATGTGGCGGTCGTCGGCCTTCCCGATGACGCCAGCGGTGAGCGGGCGTGCGCGGTGGTGGTGTGCGCACCCGATGCGACCCTCACGTTCGACGAACTCGTGGCGCACTGTCGGACCGGTCAGTTGTCGACCCACAAGATTCCCGAACAGCTCGAGATCCTCGACGCGTTGCCACGCAACCCGAGCGGCAAGGTCCTCAAACGGGACCTGCGCACCCAGTTCGCCAACACCCAGCCGTCACGCCCCGGAGGCACCCGATGACCGACAACCCCACGTTCCCCGAAACCCCGCTGCGCCGGTTTGCCGACAAGCGTGTCGTGATCACCGGCGCCGGGTCGGGCATCGGCCGGGCCACCGCCCTGCGCTTCGCTGCGGAGGGGGCGTCGGTGGCGTGCCTCGACATGCGCGGGGCGTCCGACACCGCCGTGGTGGCGCGCGGCGGTGGGGGGCGCGCCGAGGCGTGGGACTGCGACGTGGCGGACGCCGCCATGGTGGAACGCACCGTGGCCGAGGCAGCCGAGTTCCTTGGTGGCGGCGTCGACGTGCTCGGCAACATCGCCGGTATCGGCCGCTTCGCCTGGACCCACGAGGAGGACCCTGACGCCTTCGACCGAATCGTACGGGTGAACCTGCACGGCTCGTTCCATCTCGCCCGGTACTGCCTTCCCCACATGCTCGCAGGTGGTGGTGGCGTCATCGTGAACATCGCCTCCACCGCCGGTCTCATCGGCCAGTCGTGGAGCGCGGCGTACGCCTCGTCGAAGGGTGCCATCGTCATGCTGACCAAGGCGTTGGCGTACGAGTACCGGACCAACAACATCCGGGTGAATGCCATCGCCCCGGGATTCACCAACACCAACATCATCAACTCGTTCCTCGAGGTACCCGAGGGTGGCAACCCCCGCGACCTCCACAAGATCTCGACCCCGATGGGCTCGGGGGAACCTGAAGAGGTCGCCTCGCTCATCGCCTACGTCGCCTCCGCCGACGCCCGGTTCATGACCGGCGCAGTCATCCCCCTCGACGGCGGCATCACCTGCTGAGGCAACGGCTGGCGGGCTCCCGACACCCCGGTGCGTGCATCTGACGCTGCGTCAGATGTGCCGGGGCGCAGCGGGATAGTCTGACCCGGCGCCCGGGCCCGTCCCGGCGTTCCGCACCCACCCTGGGGAGACCATGGACCTTCGCTACACCGACGCCGAGGAGCAGTTCCGCCTCGAGTTGCGCACGTGGTTGGCGTCGGTACTGCCCGACGTCGGCCCGCCTCCCGCCCGCGACGACTGGCAAGCCCGCCGGGACTACGACGCGGCGTGGCAGCGCATGCTCTTTGACGCCGGGTACGCCGGGATCAACTGGCCGGCGGAGTACGGGGGGCGCGGCGCCACGCCGACCGAACACCTCGTGTTCCTCGAGGAGACGGAGCGGGCCCGAGCCCCCTATGTCGGAATGAACTTCGTGGGCCTCCTCCACGCCGGTCCGACCCTGGTCGTGGAGGCCACCGACGCACAAAAGACCGCCCACCTCCCCGGCATCCTGCGCGGCGACCAGATCTGGTGTCAGGGCTTCAGTGAGCCCAACGCCGGAAGCGACCTCGCCAGCCTGCGCACCAAGGCCGTGCGCGACGGCGACGACTATGTGCTCAGTGGCCAGAAGATCTGGACGAGCTTCGCCCACGTCGCCGACTACTGCGAGATTCTCGTGCGCACCGACCCCGACGCTCCCAAGCACAAGGGCATCACCTGGCTCATCCTCCCCATGGACACCCCCGGCATCGACATCCGTCCGTTGCGGACCATGGAAGGATCCACCGAGTTCGCCGAGATGTTCCTCGACGAGGTACGGGTCCCCGTCGCGAACCGGGTCGGTGACGAGAACGACGGCTGGCGGGTGGCGATGGTCACCCTCAGTTTCGAGCGGGGCACGGCGTTCGTATCCGAGATGCTCCAGACCCTCGAGTTGTGTCGGGATCTCGCCGAACTCGCCCGCCACATCACCCGCGGGTCAGCCACGGCGTGGGACGACCAGGGTCTGCGACGCGAACTCGGGCACCTCGCAGCCGAACTCGACGCCCTGTGGGCGCTGACCAAACGCAACATCTCAGAAGCCACCCGCACCGGTCTGGTCGGAGTGGGCGGAAACGTCTTCAAGTTGGCGTACTCCGACCTGCGCCACCGACTCGGCGAACTCGCCCTGCGCCTGTTGGAACGAGCGTCACTGTCCCTCGACGACCTCGGTGAGCTCCCCACCGGCCGTCACGTGCAGGGACGCATCCACGGCATCTCGATCTCCATCGCGGCGGGCACCTCCCAGGTGCAAAAGAACATCGTGGCCGAGCGGGTCCTCGGCCTGCCCAAGGACCGCTGAGGACACCATGGACTTCTGGCTCACCGACGAACAGCAGGCACTCGCCGACATGGTGGCGGCCTTCGCCGCCGACCGGTTCCCACCCGAGCACACCGCCGTCACCGAAGACACCGACGAGGTAGTGAACCCCACCGCGTGGTCGGCGCTCGGTGAACTCGGCGTGTTCAGCCTCACCGCTGACGGCATGGGGGTGCGCGAAGCCGCCGTCGTGTTCGAACAACTCGGTCGCGGACTCGTCCCCGGACCGTTGGTCGCAACGTGGCTGGCGGCGGGACTCATCGACGGTGCAGCCGACGGCACCGTGGCGGTGACGCTGTGTGAACCCCAGCCCGACGCCACCCTCGTCGAACACGCCGCAATGGCCCCGGTGTGTCTGGTGTTCACCGACGAGGCGTTGTGGTCCGTCCCGACGGCGTCGCTGCGCCCCGTCCGCGTCGAACGCCCCCTCGATGCCGGCGCCCCGGTGTGGCAGGTCACCGACGACGTCAACCCCGCTGGCCTCGGCGGCACCCAGCTCGCTTCCGGTGAGGAGGCCCTGACGCTGTGGCGCACCGGGGTGGTGCTGACCGCGGCGATGGCCGCAGGAGTGGCTGCAGGGGCCGGAGAATTGGCGACTGCATACGCCAAAGAACGCGAACAGTTCGGTCGACCCATCGGCGGGTTCCAGGCCGTGAAGCACCTGTGTGCGGACATGCTGGTCCACACCGAGGTGGCCCGTTCGGCGGTGTACGCCGCCGCATGCGCGCTCGACGGCGCCAGTGACGACGACCCTGGGGTGGCGGTGTCGGCAGCAAAGGTGGTGGCCGGCGAAGCGGCGCTCGCCAACGGCCGTGCCGGCATTCAGGTACACGGCGGCATGGGCTTCACCTGGGAGGTGCACGCCCAGCGCTACTGGAAGCGGGCCGTCACCCTCGACGCCACGTTCGGCACCGCTGACACCCACGCCCTGCGCGTGGCCGACGCCCTCTAGCGGCCAGCGCCGCCCGACCAACAGGAGATGTGTCATGGGGATCTGTGACGACCAGGTGGTGATCGTGACCGGTGCCGGTCGAGGACTCGGCCGGGCCCACGCCCTCGCCCTCGCCGCTGCGGGTGCAACCGTCGTGGTCAACGACCTCGGGGCGTCGCTCGGCGGGGAGGGCACCGACATCACCCCCGCTCAGGAGGTCGTCGACGAGATCACCGCATCGGGCGGCGTCGCCGTGGTCAACGGTGACAACGTGGCCGACTTCGACGCTGCGGGGTCCATGGTGGCCGACACGGTCGCCCGGTTCGGTCGACTCGACGCGCTGGTGTGCAACGCCGGGATCGTGCGCGACCGCATGCTGGTGAACCTGTCGGTTGACGAGTGGGACGCCGTGGTGGCGGTCCATCTTCGGGGCACGTTCGGACCGTTACGTCACGCTGCGGAGCACTGGCGGAACCTCGCCAAGGCCGGCGAGGACGTCAACGCCCGGGTGGTGACGACCTCGTCGGGGGCGGGGCTGTTCGGAAGTGTCGGCCAGGCCAACTACTCGGCGGCCAAAGCCGGGATCGCCGGGCTGACCATCGTGGCCGCCGCCGAACTCGCCCGTTACGGGGTGCGGATCAACGGCATCGCCCCCTCGGCGCGCAGCCGCATGACCGAAGAGGCGTTCGCCGACATGATGCGCAGACCGGACGAAGGATTCGACGCAATGGACCCCGCCAACGTCAGTCCGCTGGTGGTGTGGTTGGCGTCACCGTCGTGCGACGTGACGGGTCGGATGTTTGAAATCGCCGGCGGTGAGTTGTCGGTGGCTACCGGTTGGCAGCACGGTGCGGTCTTTGACAAGGGTGCCCGCCTCGAACCTGCCGAGGTCGGTGCCCTCGTTGCCGATCTGGTGCGGGAGGCCCCCGACCCCACCCCGGTCTACGGCGCCTGATGCATCGTCGGTAACCTCACCGAGGTGACCGACTCCCCTCAGCCCCAACGCAGTTCCCGATTCGGTCGGCTCGTGAACGCCTTGCGGCGCCACCCCGTGATCACCGGGGTGGTCACCGCCGTCGCCGTCGGGGCGCTCGTCGTGTCCGAACTCGTCGGGCTGGCCCCACCGATCACCGCCGTGCTGTTAGGTCTCACCGGGGTCGTGGCCTACGGACTGCACCGTCGCCTGGTTCGAGGACGTGCCACGCGAGGGAGCGGCCCGGTGGTCGTCTCCCTGGCGCTCGCCGCGGTGATCGTCGCCGTGGGCATTCAACTCGTGCCATTCGGGAGGGCCCACGCCAACGGACCGGTCACCGGCGAACCCGCATGGGCCGATGCGCAGACCCGGGATCTCATGGTGCGGGCCTGTTACGACTGCCATTCCAACGAGGTCGAGTACCCCGCCTACGCCTCGATCGCTCCGATCTCGTGGGCCGTCGAGCTGCACGTGAACGACGGTCGGGGCGAGGTGAACTACTCCACGTTCGCCACCGACCCCGGGGCGGCGGAGGACTCCGTTGAAGTGATCCTCGACGGATCGATGCCTCCCGCGTACTTCACCCGGTTCGGCCTCCACCCTGAAGCCAAACTTACCGACGCCGAACGCGACGCTCTCGTCGCGGGTCTGCGATCCACCCCAGGCCTGTCAGAAGAGCGCTGAGAGACGTCCACCTCGGTGATGCCGCCGAACCCTGGCCCGCCGAGCGCATCGGCGAGCCGCGGTAGCGTGGCCCATGGCCGAAAACCTCCTCGCCGCCGACGGTCGGGTCATCGGCAGTCGCGCCCAAGCGACCCGTAAGCGACTGCTCGACGCCACCGCCAAACTGCTCCGACGCCACGGAGTGCTTGAGCTCAAGGTGGTTGACATCACCCGCGAGGCGGGCACCTCTCCCGCCACCTTCTACCAGTACTTCGCCGACGTGGACGCCGTGTTGTTGGCCCTTTCACGCAGCGCCGGCGAGAACGAGCAGGCGCTGTTGGCCCTGTTCAGTTCCGACTGGTTCGGGCCGGACGGGCCGGCCAAGGCACGGGCGTTCGTGGACGCGTACATGGGCTACTGGCACGACCACCAGGCTGTCCTGCGTATCCGCAACCTCAAGGCCGAGGAAGGGGACACGGCGTTCCGACGGTCCCGCACCCGCGCCGCGTTGCCCGTCATCGACGCCATGGCGGGAATGGTGGAGCGTGGTCAGGCTGCCGGTCGCATCGACGACGCCCTCGAACCGTTCGCCACGGCTGCGGCCATGGTGGCCATGCTCGAACGTCTCCTCGCCTACCAAAAAGAGCTCGGCCAGCGTGGCACAACACGCGAATCACTGCGGGAGACGCTGGCAGGAATCCTCTACCAGACGCTGGCCGGCTCGGCGTTCGAACTCGACGAAGACTGAGTGCTGCAGGTCGCTTCGCCGAGGGCGATCACATCGGTGGGCCACCCCACGGCGGCACACCGGCGTCCGCACCGGCGAACAGATCCGAACGGGCTGCGCTGAGGCCGTCCACCGTCCACTTCTGACCACCGTTGGTCACCGACGACACGATGGTCGTCGGGGCGATGCGGTGCACCTCGTCACCGAGGACGATGAACACCTGACCGCTCACGTCGGCTGCGGCATCCGACGCCAGCCACGCCACCATGGGGCTGACGTTGGCCGGGTCGTACCGGTCAAAACCCGACTCGGGGGCGGCGAAGTAGGGCATGGCTTCGGTCATGGGGGTACGGGCGCGCGGTGCGATGCAGTTCACCGTCACGCCGTAACGAACGAGTTCGCGGGCGAGGATCAGCGTCATGGTGATGATGCCGCCCTTTGCGCTGCCGTAGTTGCCTTGGGCGGGGCCGCCGAACAGCCCGCTCTCCGACGTGGTGGTGATGATGCGTCGGCCCGGCAGCACAGCGCCTTCCCCAGCCGTCTTCGCCTGGTCCCGCCACCACGCACCGGCGGCGCGACTCGGGGCGAAGTGGCCCTTGAGATGCACCCCGACCACGGCGTCCCACTGGTCCTCGGTCATGGAAAAGCTCATGGCGTCACGCACGAACCCGGCATTGTTCACGAGGATGTGGAGGTCCCCGAACGTCTCCACCGCTGCGGCCACCATGGCTGCCGAGGCGTCCCAGTCGGTGACGTCACAGCGGTAGGCGACGGCGGTGCCCCCGGCTTCGTTGATGGCTGCAGCCGTGGCGTCGGCAGCGTCCGACAGGTCGTTGACGACCACCTTGGCGCCCTCTGCGGCGAGAAGTTCAGCGTGGCAGCGCCCCAAACCCTGACCGGCGCCGGTCACGATCGCCACCTTGCCTTCGAGTGCTCCCATGATGATCCCCTCCGTCGAGGGTGCCGCCGTCATTGCGACACCCACTCATTTCTGACATTGCGTCAGATCCTATGCTGCGACGATGCTCGTCTCGCTCGGCCTGCCTGTGGATCGCGCCGGAGCCTCGTCGCTTCTGACCGCCGAGGGCATCGCCACCGTTGCCGCAGCTGCAGAAGGCGCCGGGTTCGGAGCCGTGTTCACCACCGACCACCCCGCCCCCGACCACCGCTGGTTGACCTCCGGGGGCCACCCCACGCTCGACCCGTTCGTTGCCCTCAGCTTCGCTGCAGCAGCGACCACCACCCTGCGGGTGCACACCAACCTCCTCGTCCTCGGCTATCGCAACCCCCTGTTGACCGCCAAGGCGGTCGCCAGCCTCGACGTGCTGTCAGGAGGTCGCTGCATCATCGGTGTGGGCGCCGGGTACCTCGAAAGCGAGTTCCTCGCTCTTGGTGCCGACCCGACGAGTCGGGGTGACCTCGCCGACGAAGCGCTCGAGGTGATGGTCGCCGCGTGGCGGGCCGAGCCGTTCTCCTACACCGGTCGGCACTTCACGGCGACCGATACCGTGGTGGCACCCGCTCCGCTGCAACGACCCCATCCACCGCTGTGGGTGGGAGGCAACTCGCTCGCAGCAATGCGACGAGCGGTTCGCCACGCCGAGGCGTGGGCGCCAATGCCCAGTCCTCGGGGATCGGAGGCCGTGCTGGGGACCCCGGCGCTGCCCGACATCGGGGCGTTCGCTTCAGCCGTGGGCCGGCTCCACGAACTGTCTGAGGCTGCCGGTCGGCCCGAGCCCCCCGGAGTGGTCGCTATTCCCAGGTGCCTCTCCAGCACGTGGGGAGAGCACTGGGTGCCGCAGCGGGCGCTCGACGAGATGGCGGCGCTGCAGGCCGCCGGCGCCACGGCGTTCGTTGTGAACCTGCCCGGCGAGAGCGTCGACGCGTTCTGCGAGGGAATCGAGAAGTTCCAACAGTCGGTGCTGGTGCACCTTCCCGGGTGAGGCACATCCGGTTGCCGACACTGGTACATGGACCCGGTGGCCACCACCCAACCGTGTAGGGTGCCGTAACGGGCTTACCCAGCGCCCGCTTCGAGAGGTGCCGACATGACCATCCTCCAGAGCATCCGTTCGCGCCGTGCGCTTGCCGGCGGCATCGCCCTCGCCGCAGGTACCGCTGCCATCGCTGCACCCGCAGTGGCCCCACCGCTCGCCGCCAACCCGCTGAACGACGCTGACGTCAGTCCGAGCGTCAACGGGGACAGCGGCACCTACGAGTCGTGCACTGCGATGTTCGGTCTCACCACCAAGGAGACCGCAAGCTACGTCACCTTCGCCGTGGAGGGGGCAGCGGCTCCTCTGCCCGGCATCGGTGACGGCCTCACCGCTGTACTCACCGTCGACGACGGCAGCAGTGCCCAGGAGTGCATGCTCGAGGAGGGGTTCGCCAGCGAGGCGGAGTGGTTCGAGTACCTCGGCGGAGCTCCCGGACCATTCGTCGCCGCTGGCTTCCCCTACCCAGGTGTACCGGGCTACCTCGTACCCATTTTCGGCGCCTTCACGATCGGTTCCGTCGCGCCTGTATCGGTTGCACCCACGCTCACCCTGCGCGTCGAAGCCACCGACCCGACTCTCAGCGTGACGTCAAGCCCCACCGACATCGACATCGTCCCACCATCTGAGGAAGATGTCATTCTCGACATTGCCGACGAGCTCGGCGGACCCACCAGCCCTCTTGGCGGGAAATTCCTCGATTTCGTCGACGGCGGAGGTTGTGTCAACGATGACCCGGAGATAATCGCCCTCGCCGCCGCTCTGATTCCACTCACCGGCGTGCCCCAGGCTGTGTACAACGACCTGAGCGCCGATCCCTGTGACCAGTTGCTCTTGGCGACACAGCTGCGGGTCGGACAGCTCCTCTTTGCCCTCTTGGGGACCGGGGTGTCGGTCACCGTCGACCGTCCCACACCCGAGCCTGCGCCCACCCCAGCTCCCGCGCCCGTCACCCCAAGCTTCACCGGCTGATCCCCGGCGGCCGTGGACGCACCACCCGACGCTGCTCCCCCCACCCCACCTGGCGTCCCGCCGGCGGGAACACCGACGTGGTACGTACGCCACGGCGAGTTAGCCAACGGCCGCTTCAGGGTCCGCTGCCACGTTGACGACGCCCACCCCGACGGCATCGTGGTCGACGAACCCGGCGGCGGCTCGGGGATGTTCACGCTGTGGACCGCCGACGTCGACGGAGACGGCCACGCCGTGCTGTGGGTCAATCCGCTGGCCAATCCCGGCACCGCTGCCTGCTGGTTCGTGGTCCTCGAGGACCGCGCCGCGGCCGAACCAACCGCCACCCTCGTCGCGTTCGCAACCGACCACGTGCCTCTCGGCACCGTCGTCACCGACCCCGAGTTCTTCCACCTTCCGGTGGCGAACCGTGACCAGGTGGCGGCGGTTCGCTGGTGGACCCAGACCGGGGCGGTCGACCAGATCTACGTCGCCGAGCGGTGGCGTGGCCGGGACCAAGCACGGGAACTCGTCTACAACGCCAGTGCCTACCACCAGCACCGCGGGTGGCCAGGGCGCATGCACATCGACGGCCGCCGCACCACAGCCGGCCAGCAGGCCCTCGGCGAGCGTCGCCACCCCACCCGAATCGCCCCGCTCGAGAAGCTCCTCGCTCCCCTCGACGCCCCCGCCGGCACCCCCGCACCCTCGCCCGACGAGGTGTTCGAGCCCCCTCCCCCGGGCTGAGCCGGCCCCGTCGGGCCGGGGTGCTCGAACACGTTTCTGATACCGTGTCAGAAATCAGGTGGCGCCAGCAGCCGAGGAGCCCGACGTGAGCACAGAGCGCGACATTCCCCTCATCGTCTCGGTGGACGACCACGTGGTCGAGCCCCCCGACCTGTTCGAGCGCTGGCTCCCCGAAAAGTTCCGCAACCACCCTGACGCCCCAAGGGTCGAGCGCCGTGGCCTCGCCTCGATGACCTACCGGGGCGGCACCAAGTACGACTTCGTGTGGGACGACGACGCCCCCGCCGCCGACTGCTGGCTGTACGGCGACCTCATCGCCCCCCACAAGCGCCACGTGGCAGCCGTCGGGTTCAGCCGGGACGAAATGACGGCGTCACCCATCACGTACGACGAAATGCGCGACGGTTGCTACGACCCCGCCGCCCGGCTCGCCGACATGGACGTCGACCACGTCGAGTCGAGCCTCTGCTTCCCGACGATGCCCCGCTTCTGCGGCCAGACGTTCGCCGAGGCCGCCGACAAGGATCTCGCTCTGGCGTGCGTGCACGCCTACAACGACTGGATGGTCGAGGAGTGGTGTGGTGACGCCTCGGGCCGCCTGATTCCGCTGTGCATCGTGCCGCTGTGGGACGTGGACCTCGCCGTGGCAGAGATCCGCCGCAACGCGGCGCGTGGGGTGACCGCCGTCGCCTTCAGCGAAATCCCTGCCAAGTTGGGCCTGCCGAGTCTGCACTCGGGGTACTGGGAGCCGTTCTTCGCCGCGTGTGCCGAGACGGGGACCATCGTGTGCATGCACATCGGGTCGTCGTCGCAGATGCCGGCCACCTCCCCCGACGCCCCGGCTGCGGTGGCGGCCACACTCAGTTTCGGCAACGCCATGAGTTCGCTGTGTGACTACCTGTTCTCCGGCGTTCTGGTCCGTCACCCCGACCTGCGACTCGCCTACTCCGAAGGCCAGATCGGTTGGGTCCCCTACATCCTGGAGCGGGCCGACGACGTGTGGATGGAGCACCGGGCGTGGGGTGGGGTGCGTGACCTGGTGCCCGAACCCCCCTCCACCTACTGGTTCGCCCAGATCTACGGCTGCTTCTTCCGGGACCGTCACGGCCTCGAAAGCCTGCACCGCATCGGCATCGACAACGTCACCTACGAGACCGACTACCCCCACACCGACTCGACGTGGCCTGACACCCGCAAGATCTTCACCGAGCAGGTGGTCGACCTCGACGACGAGACGGTGTTCAAGATCGCCCGGGGCAACGCCATCCGCATGCTGCGCCTCGACCCGGCAACCGGCCGGTGGCCGGGAGCGTGAGCACACTGGTCGGCATCTGCGCCGACTGGCACACTCTTTGCCGTGTCGTCCCTTCCTCCTGACATCGCAGAACTCGGTGCGCGGGTGCGCAACTGGGGTCGGTGGGGTGACGACGACCAGATCGGCACGCTGAACCTCATTGACGATGCTGCCGTGCGACGGGCGCTGGGGTCGGCCACCTCGGGCCGTCGCTTCTCACTCGCCCTGCCGCTGTCGGTTGACGGCCCACAGATGGGTTTCATCCCCGGTCGGGAGAACCCGAGTCACGACATGATCGCGTTGCACCAACGAGCCCAACGAGGCGAGGCCGGTCGGGCGCCGGGGGCTCCCGAGTGGAACGACGACTCGTTCACCATGGGCACCCAGGCCTGCACCCACTGGGATGGTCTCGCCCACGCCGCCTACGACGGCCACATCTACAACGGGTTCCCCGCCGCGTCGGTGACCGACGCCGGCGCGTCACGCTGCGGGATCGAGCGGGTCGGGCCGCTCGTCACACGCGGCGTGTTGTTGGACGTGGCGCGCGCCCGAGGCGTCGACCGTCTCGACCCGGGACACGCCCTGACCCCCGACGACCTCGACGCCGCCGTCGAACTCGCCCGCACCGAGATCGAACCAGGTGACGTGGTGTTGATCCGCACCGGGCACATCCAGCTGTTCTTCGCCGGTGACCGGGTCACCTACGCTGCGTCGGCACCCGGGCCGAGCCTCGACACCGTCGAGTGGTTCCACACCCACGACGTGGCGGCGGTGGTGACCGACAACCTCATCTTTGAGGTGTTCCCCGGCACCCGTGACGACGAGATCCTGTTGCCCGTCCACTTCGTGCACCTCGTGGACATGGGCCTCACCCAAGGCCAGAACTGGAACCTCGAGGAGTTGGCAGCGGACTGCGCCGAGGACGGGCGTTACGCCTTCCTGCTGTCCGCACCGCCCGAACCGCTCGTCGGTGGGGTCGGGTCCCCGGTGCACCCCGTCGCCGTCAAGTAGCCGAACCCAGCGGACCGATCACCTCGTCACCGAACCGGCGCAACGCCTCGGTGCGCACCGCGAGGTCCGACGGATCCCCGCCGGTGAAGAACCACGGCACCACCTGGTACTCGACCCCGAAACCCATGGCAGCGAGCTCGGCGGCGAACGCGGCGTAGTCGTCGACGCCCGAAGCGTCAGGCATGACGTCGAGACACAGGACGTTGAGGGTGAACGTCTCCCCGGTGCGGCCGGCGGCCTCGAGCAGGTCGGCGAGACGTTCGGCGACACCACGGATCTCGTCGCGGGTGGCCTGCACGGAGATCCACCCGTCACCGACCCGAACCGCCCGGCGCAGGGCGGCGTCGCTGTGGCCGCCGACGAGGATCGGCACCGGCCGCGATGGTGCGGGGGACACCATGAGCGGACCGAACTCGTAGTGGCGGCCGTGGAACTCCACCCAGTCGCTGCCGCCTCCACACACCAGACGCACGATGTCGATGATCTCGTCGAGACGCGCCCCACGGGTGCGCATCGACTCTCCGAGCCACGTGAACTCTTCGGGGATCCACGACGAACCCACACCGAGGTCAAGGCGGTCACCGCTGATCGCTGCGAGCGACGACACCTGTTTCGCCAACAGCAGTGGGTGCCGCAATGGGGCCTTGACGACGTTGGTGACGAAACGTAGCCGGGTGGTGAGTGCCGCCATGGCGGCGATCGCCACCACCGGGTCGGTGAACGGCGTGTCGGCCTCCCAGAACCGCGACCCGTCAGGCGAATACGGGTAGTCGGCGGACACCTCACGAGGGAAGAACACACTCTCGGGCACCGCCACCGACGTGAACCCGGCCTCCTCGGCCACAGGGGCGAGGGCAAGCATGTGGGCCGGGTCGAACATCGGGAACGGGGCGCAGAAGCGAGGCGTCAGACCCAAATCGCTCACAGTGCCACCGCCGCGTCATGACCGGATCGCACCGCTCCCTCGATGTACCCGACGCTGTGGGCGTCACCCACCACCACCGTGTCCACTCCGAGCGCCCGAATCGCGTCGGCGAAACCCTCGTCACGCTCAACGCCGGAGGCGACCACCACGTCGTCACAGGCAACCACCACCGGTTCCTCCTCACCGGTGCGAACCCGCACCCCCGCGGTCACCAACTCGAGCACGTCGGTGTTTCGCATCAACCTGACCCCCGCATCACCGGCGTGACGCACCGACCGCCACCGTCTCGGCAACGCCATGGGCACCCCGAGGTGACAGCCGGGTTCGATCACGGTGACGTGACGTCCCCGATCGGCGAGGAACGTCGCCAGTTCGAGTCCCACCAGACCTCCCCCGACGACCACGACGTTTCGGCCCAGTGGCAGCCAACGCCGCGACCACCGGCGCAGACGCGCCACCGAATCAACCAGGCCCGCTCGTCGGGCGACACCCACAACCAGACGGGTACCGATCCCCGCACCGCTCCCCGCTTCGCCGGTGATGAGGGCACGCAGGTCATTCCCCGTGTGCACCGCGGGCGCCCCGGGGGTGTGCGGGTCGGCGACGATGCCGGCGTTGGTGCGGCGGGCACCGGTGGCCACCACCACCACGTCGGGTGCCAGACGGGCAACGGTGTTCGCATCGAGAGTGGTCCCGAGGTGCACGTCCACACCGAGCTCGTCGAGTTGGCCTGCGAGCCAGGTCACGAACGGTTCGTTGTCGGGTGTGGTGAGCGCCGAGAACCTCGCCGTGCCCCCGAGGTGCTGGGACGACTCGTACAGCGTCACGGTGTGGCCACGCATCGCCGCCACCCGGGCCGCCTCCATTCCGGCCGGTCCCCCACCGATCACCACCACCCGCCGCGCCTCGCAAGCCGCGGCCAGATCGTGACGTTCACCCCGACCGAGTCGGGCGTTGACCGCACAGCACGGTGTGGCGTCGAAGAAGTTCTTCTCCACACACACGTAACAGTTGATGCACGGCCGCACCGCCGGCGCGCCACCGCTGCGGAGATGGTTCACAAGGTCAGGGTCGGCGAGCAGTTGGCGACCCATGGACACGAAGTCGCACTCCCCGGCGGTGAGCATGTCCTCGGCCGCCTCGGGAAGCAGGCGGCCCACCGCGACCACCGGGGTCCGGTGACCGGCGGACCGCAATGCCCGGGTGACCGTGGCCGCCGCCGACCGGTAGGCCGCCACCGTGTCGGGAAGCGGACCGGCGGTGAAATTGGCGAACGGGTCGTGGGCGTTGGCCGACACATGGATGGCGTCGGCACCCGCCGTGGCCAACAGCACCGCCACCTCGCCCGCCTCGTCGGCGGTAATCCCCCCGTCGGGACCGAACTCGTGGCCGTTGATGCGCACCAGCACCGGGTAGTCGGAACCCACCTCGTGGCGTACCGCACCAATGACCTCGCACGTCAGGCGGGCCCGGCCCTCAACCGACCCACCCCAGGTGTCGGTGCGACGGTTGTACCCCGGGGACAGGAACGTGGACAGCAGGTAGCCGTGGGCGGCGTGGATCTCAATGGCGTCGATTCCCGCGGCGACGACCCGTCGGGCCGCAGCGGCGAACGCCGCCACGACCTCGGCGAGATCCTCATCGGTGGCGGCCCGGTAGGTAGGCAGCTTTCCCCCGCTGGCGGTGGCGAGCGCCATCAGTTCGTCTGCGGTGCAGTCCCCGAGTGTGGACAGGTCCATGGGTGGCACCGGCACCGACGGCACCAACAGTTCGCGTCCCGCCGCCATGTCGACGGTGGCCACCTTGCCGTGATGGCACAACTGCATCGCCACCCGGCCACCTTCGGCGTGGACCGCCTCTGCGAGAGCCGTCATGCCCGGGATGTGGCGGTCGTCGGAAAACCCAGGCTGGTGCAACGAAGCGGCCCCGATGGGCCACGACACCGCACCGGTGCCGGTGATCACGAGACCCACACCACCGCGTGCCCGCGCCGCGTAGTGGTCGATCTCCGCAGCGGTGAGCGACCCGTCGTCGCACAGGTTCATGTCCATCGCCGGCATCACCACCCGGTTCGGCAACGTCAACGAACCGATGGCGCCGGGCGCCAACAGGTGGCGGAACGATCCGCTCACGACGGGGTGCTCACCATCCCTTGAACGCCACGTCCCGCCGTTCGACGAACGCCGCCACACCCTCGGCGAAATCCTCGGTGCGGCTGGCCAGCTCCTGGGCCCACGCCTCATCATCAAAGGCGCCGGAACGATCGGTGTCGAGCGAACGGTTCACCAGCCACTTGGCCAACGAGATGGCCTTGGTCGGTCCGGCGGCGAGCCGGGTGGCGTAGTCGTCGACGCAGGCGTCGAACCCGTCGGCGGGCACACAACGGGTGATGAGCCCGATGCGTTCGGCGTCGGACGCGGAGAGGTCGTCGCCGAGGAACAACAGTTCCTTGGCCCGGGCCACACCCACCAGCCGGGGCAACAGCCACGCCCCACCACCGTCAGGGGTGATACCCCGGCGGACGAACACCTCAATGAACCGGGCGTCGGCGGACGCCACGACGATGTCGCTGGCGAGTGCGAGATGCGCTCCGATGCCCGCCGCGGTGCCACCCACTGCGGCCACCACCGGCTTTTCACAGTCGAGCACCGCACTGATGAGACGCTGCGCCCCGGTTCGGATGGTGCGGGCAATGTCACCGACAGCCCGCTGGGGTGCACCGTCGGGACGTGGGGGTCCGGCCGGCTGGGCGGCACGCAGGTCGGCGCCGGTACAGAAATGTTTACCGTTCGCACCGATCACCACCACCCGCACCGCAAGGTCCGCTGATGCCGTCGCCAACGTGTCGATCATCCGGTTGCGCATGTCGGGGGTGATGGCGTTTGCGGCGTCGGGGCGATTCAGGGTCAGACGCCCGACACCGGTGGCGTCCACCTCCCACAGCAGGTCGGAGTCGCTCATCGGGTCGTCACCGTGTCGGTGTGCACACCGCTGCGCAGCACCACCCCGGGCGTGGCTCCGGTCAGTGCCCCGTCGGCGACGACGGCCACGCCGTTGACGAGTACCCGACGCACCCCGTGGCTCGCAGCGGTGAGGCGGGCGGACCCCCCGGGCAGGTCCGCCACGAGTTCCGCCTCCCCACTGGCCACCTCGTCGGGGTCGAACACCACCACGTCAGCCACCGATCCCTCACGCAACACGCCGCGGTCCCGCAGACCGAACAGCGCCGCCGGTGACGAAGTCATGAGTCGCACGGCGTTCTCCACCGACGTCAATCGCCGCCCGTGCAGGCAGTCGCGTAGCCATGTCGTCGGGTACGGCGCCCCACACATCCGGTCGAGGTGCGCCCCGGCGTCACTCCCACCGATCATGGCCCGCGGGTCGTCCCACAGTTCCGCCCGCATCGCCCACGACGCGTCGTCGTCGTCGGGGGGGTTGGGCCACAGCACGGTGCGCAACCCGTCGGCGACACAGATGTCAACCAGCGCGTCGAAGGGGTCGACGCCCCGTTCGGCGGCGACGTCACCCACGATCCGCCCCTTCAGCCCGGCGTTGGCATCCGAGAACGTGTCCCCGATCCGGTAGGTGGCCCAGTCGGCGAGACGCAACAGCACGCCCGCTTCCGGCGAGGCGGCGCCCGCCGCCATGGCCCGGCGGACGTCGGGGTCGGCGAGCACCGCAACCCGTTCGTCCACGGGACGGTCAAGCACGTCACGCCACCCTGGCAGCAGCCACAACCCGCAGAAGTGCAGCAGGCTCATGTTCATCGGCACCTGCACCGGCATGGTGAGGGCCACCACCCGACCACCGAGCTCGGCCGCCCGGTCACTCGCCGCCAGCTGGCGGGGGATGCGCTGGGGGACCTTGGAGTCCACCGTCAGCACGTTCCAGTTCATGGGCCGGTCCGCTGCCGCACTCAGTCGGGCCAGAAGTTCGATCTCGTCGTCGGCGAACTGGTCGAGGCACCCCGGGACGATGCCTTCGAGCGTGGTGCCGTCGTGACGGCCCGTCTCGGCGCACAACGCCTCGAGTTCATCGGCGCTCGCCCACCGGCTCGCCACCGGTTTGCCCTCACCGTCGGTGTGCGACGTCGACCACGTGAACGAGAACCCCAGGCCACCCGCCTCGAGCGCCCGGGCAAGTTCGTCGCGGATGGCGTCGAGTTCGGCGGCGTCGGCCTCACGGGCGGTGGCGTCCGCGCCCATCACGTACCGCCGGATGGCGCAGTGACCCACCATGAACCCGGCGTTCACCCCCAGGTTCCCCTCGAGGCGGCCGAGATAGTCGGCAAACGTCTCCCACTCCCAGTCGATGCCGGTCTCGAGCGCCGGGAGCGGCATGCCCTCCACCTGGGCCATCATGCGCCGCAGGTAGTCGGCGTCGCCGGGCCGCAGCGGCGCAAGGGAGAACCCGCAGTTGCCGTTGACCACCGAGGTGACGCCGTGCAGCGTCGACGGTGACGCGGCGGGGTCCCACAACAGTTGGGCGTCGTAGTGGGTGTGGGGGTCGATGAACCCGGGGGTCACGTAACACCCGGAGGCGTCGGTGGTCACCGCAGCGTCCTCGGTCACCTCGCCCACGACCACCACCCGACCGTCGCGGATGCCGACGTCGGCACGCACCCCGGGTGCACCGGTGCCGTCAATGACCGTTCCGCCGCGAATGACCTCGTCGAGCATGTGGACCTCCCCACCCCCACCATCCGGCGTCCCAAACAACCGGATCCGGGGGTCCATGAATCTGACGTGACGTCAGATTGTAGCCTGTGCCGTCAGGACCGCCCCGGGGCGGGCACGCCAGGACACACGCCGCGGCAACGACGCGGTCAGCGGGAGAGGACGTCGAGGTCATGGACCCAGCAGACAAGCAGTACCGGCTACTCATCGGCGGCGAATGGGTCGAGGGCGAACTCGGATCGGTGGCGGTGGTCAACCCGGCAACCGAAGCGGTCGTCGGTCACGCCCCCGAAGCCAGCGTGGCCCAGTCCAACGCCGCAGCTGCCGCGGCACGCGCCGCGTTCGGGTCGTGGTCCCGCACCCCCGCAGCCGAGCGGGCACGTCTGCTCGGCGCCGTGGCGTCACGTCTCGCCGAGCGGGCCGAAGCGCTCGTGCCACTCATCATCGCCGAGACCGGGGCCACCGCTCAGGTGGGGTCGCGCATGCAGGTGCCGGTCGCCATCGAACGGTTCCAGCGCTACGCCGCCGCGGCGGCAAAGGATCTGTCCATTCCGCTGCCACCCCAGCCGGTGCGAGCCACGCCGCTCGCCCCCGGCGGGCTCATCGGCGCCCTCGCCCGACGTCAGCCGGTGGGACCCGTGGCCGCCATGTCGCCCTACAACTTCCCGCTGGTCAACATGGCCGGCAAGGTCGCCCCGGCGTTGGCGGTGGGGTGCACCGTGGTCATGAAACCCGCCGCCCAGGACCCCCTCGCCGTCATTGAACTCGCCGAGATCTTCGACGAGGTGGGGTTCCCCCCCGGGGTGGTGAACCTGATCACCTCCGCCGACCCGGCACCCGCCGCCGCGCTGACCACCACCCCCGACATCGACATGGTGTCGTTCACCGGGTCCACCGGTGTGGGGCAGGCCATCTACGCAGCGGGCGCCACCACCATGAAACGCCTGCTCCTCGAACTCGGGGGCAAGGGGGCCGCCGTCGTGCTCGAAGACGCCGACCTCCCAGCGGCGGTCGGTGCGCTGGCGAGCACCTGGGGGTTCCATTCCGGCCAGATCTGCACCGCCCCCACCCGGGCAGTGGTGCACGCCAGTCGTCACGACGAACTCGTTGAGGCACTGCTCGGAGCGTCGGCACGACTCACCATTGGCGACCCGACCGACATGGCCACCGTGGTGGGACCGGTGATCTCCGCAACCCAGCGGGACCGCATCGAGTCGTACATCGCCGCAGGTGAGGCCGAGGGTGCCACCGTGGCCCTCGACGGCCGGCGTCCCGCCGGTCTCGACACCGGGTTCTACGTCGGGCCGACCCTGTTGACCGGCTGTGAAGCGTCCATGTCACCGGTGCGCGAGGAAATCTTCGGGCCGGTCATCACCGTCGTGCCGTTCGAAGGCGACGACGACGTGGCCGCCGCCATTGCCAACAGCACCTCGTTCGGTCTCTACGACTACGTGTTCTCCGCCGACACGGCACGGGCGTTCGCCCTGTCGAACCAGTTGCGCAGCGGCAACGTCGGGATCAACACTGCCCAACGCAACCACGAGACCCCCTTCGGCGGTTTCAAGATGAGTGGTGTGGGACGCGACGGCGGGGAGTTCGGCCTGCACGCCTACACCGAGATGCAGTCAGTGGTGTGGCCGGGATGAGCGGCTACCTCGAAGGCGTCCGGGTTCTCGACTGCTCCATCCTCGGACCCGGCGCGCTGGCCGGGTTCCTCGTCGATTTCGGCGCCGAGGTCATCAAGGTTGAACCGCCCGGTGGGGACTACGTGCGGGCCATGACGTGGCCCATCGTGCACGACACCGCCCCCGACGGGTCGGCCCGGTCGAACTCGCTGATGCACCTGCACCTCAACCGGGGCAAGAAGTCGGTGGTGGTGGACCTCAAGTCCGAGGAAGGCACCGCCGTGTTCGCCGACCTCGTTGCGTCGTGTGACGTGGTGGTCGAAGGGATGCGGCCCGGATTTTTGGACAAGCGCGGATTCACGTTTGAACGGCTGTGCGAACTGAACCCGTCGGTGGTGGTGTGTTCCCTGTCGGGGTTCGGAGCGACGGGACCGTACCGGGACCTTCCCAGCCACGGCGTGGCCTACGACGCCTGGGCCGGTGGGGTGTTCCCCGAGACCGACGCCGAAGGGTTCGCCCGCATCCCCGACCGGGTCAACATCGGGATCACCGCCGGCCCGGCGTTCGCCGCCCTCGGCATCCTCGCTGCGCTGGTGCGGGCCCGCACCTCGGGTCGACCGGCCCGCATGGAGGTGGCCCAGAGTGACGCCGCCGCGTACTTCGACTGGTACCGCATCGAGACCGAACGCGCCTACCAACGTCCCGAGTCGGAGGTGTCAGGCAACGCCAGTGACGACGGGGTGCGCCGCGCCGCGGGTCTCGGGGGGATGCGTGAAGGGGTGCGCTACCAGTTCTACGCCACCGCTGACGGGCACGTGTTGTTCATGGCGTCCGAGCAGATCTTTTGGAAACGGTTCTGTGAAGGGGTGGGTCGCACCGACCTGTTCGAGAAGTGGCCGGGGGCGAAAGTCGCCGATCACGCCCGGGCAAACACCGAACTGCAGGCCGAGTTGCGTGACATCTTCGCCGGCCGGACCAGTGCCGAGTGGATCGCGTTCGCCCACGAGCACGACACCACCATCGCCCCGGTGAACACCCCCGCAAGCCTGATCGACGACCCCCAGTTCGCCGACCGGTTCACCTGGGTCGGCGCCGAACAACTCGGAGCTGACCAGCTGCTCGTCCCCATCGTCGCCGACGGTGAACAGCCGACCGTCCCCACCCGGGCACCCGAGGTCGGTGAACACACCGACGAGGTGTTGCGGGACGTGTGCGGTTACGACGAGGCCCGCATTACGGCGCTACGCGAGACCGGCGCCGTCGGCTGAACGGTTCCGCTCGCCGTTCAGTGTTGGCAGCGGGCGAGGATCTCGGTGGCGAACCGTTCCACTGAGGGTCGGTACACCTCGACGTCGTCGACGATGCCGTTGCGCTGGTCGTCGGTGAGGTCGGGGTCCATCACCCATGGCAGACACAGCGTGTCGGTGATGCCGAGTTCCCGCTCCGCCCGTTCGAACAGTTCGGCGGTGGGGAGCTCGTAGAGCCCGCACACCACGGCGAACTCGTCGACGTCACGGTCGTGGGCGACGAGTTGGTCCCGCAACGCCCCCACGTGGGTGGCAGCCTCATCCCATCGGTAGGCGTTGCCGATCCAGCCGTCACACACCGCAGCGGCACGACGCAACGCCACCGGGGTGTGCCCACCGGAGTAGATGGGAACCATGCGGGTGGGGGCGGGTTCCATGGTCACTGCCGGCACGTCGTAGTACTCGCCGTGGAACTCGTTGAATCCTCCCGACCACAACGCCCGCAACGCCGGCACCATCTCGGTGAGGCGTTTGCCCCGGGTGGCGAAGTCCTGCCCCTGGAGTTCGAACTCCTCGCGCATCCACCCTGCACCCACACCGAACACCACCCGGTTGTCCGACAACACCGCGGCGGTGCCCACCTCCTTGGCCACCTGCAACAGGGGCCGGTGCGGAGCAACGTAGATGTTGGTGGCGAAGTGCAGACGGGTCGTCACCGACGACATCGCCCCGATCGCCACCCACGGATCAGGCCATGCCGTCTCGGGTTCCCAGATGGGTCGACCGTCAGGATGCGGCGAATACGGGTAACGGCTCTCGAGCTGACGCGGGTACACGAGATGGTCGGAGACCATCAGCCCGTGGTACCCGTACTCGTCGAGCAGCCGGGCCAGCGGAACCAGCGCCCGGGGCTCCATGAACGCGGTGGCCACCCAGAACCTCATGGCCGGATTCCTACCACGCTCACGGTGCCGACGCCGGAGGCTGCTCGGGGTTGGCCAGCGCGTCCGAACCCCCGTCGACGAAGAGCACCTGGCCGGCGACGTAGGACGCGGCGGGTGACGCCAGGAACGTGATGGGTGACGCCACCTCGGCGGGAGTCGCCCACCGGCCGGCGGGGAGGTCGAGACCCTCGAGCGCCTCACGGACACCGTCGATGTCGAGGAGGGGCCGGGTCATGTTGGTGTCCACCACCCCGGGTGCCACGGCGTTCAACCGGATGTTGTCTGCCATCCACGCCGCAGCCCGGCGACGCATCCACCACACCAATGCCAGTTTCGTCGCCGGGTACGCCATCCAACCCGCCGAAGCGAACCGTGCCCGGGCGGCCGTCTCGTCCCCGACGGTGCGGTCATCGGTGCCGCAAAGGGCCTCCACGTCGTCGGCGCTGATCCCCGGGGTGGTGGACGCCGTGAACGACGACACCAACACCACCGACGCCCCCCCGGTGGCGGCCCCGGCCACCAGTGCAGGGCGCAACGCCTCGACGAGTTCCACCACCGAAAAGAAGTTGAGCGACACGGTGAACGCCGGGTCGGCGAGGCCACCAACCCCGGCGCACGGCACCACGCCGTGGAGGACCCCGCCTGTGGCTTCGGCCACCGCTGCGGCGATGGACGCCCGACCCGCCGGGTCGGCGAGGTCGCCGACAATCACCGTGTCGCAGACACGGCGGGCTTCGTCGTCGGCGAGATCCACCCCCACCACAACATGTCCGTCGGCCTGCAACGCCGAAGCCACCGCCCAACCGATACCGGAGTTGGCCCCGGTCACACAGAAGTTCCCCACCACTGCAGTGTTTCAGACCGTGGTGGTCGGCGCCGTGGCAGCGGTTGCGGGTGGGGTGCGAAGCGTGCGAATCTGACGAACTGTCAGAAATGCGCGGTGGCCGCTGGGGCACCGCCCGGGGGTCGGGGTCGACACGTCGCATGCACATCGGGGACACACCGCAGGAAGCGGCCTTCCGGGCCGAGGCCCGGGCCTGGCTCGAGGCGCACGCCGCCCTGCGGGACCCGGCTGCCCCCGCCCCTGAGATGGATCTCGCCAACCACGTCGGCCACTGCCGCACCTGGCAGGCCACCCTCGCCGAACACGGCTGGGCCGGCATCACGTGGCCGGCAGCGTTCGGCGGACGGGGAGGGTCAGCCATCCAGTCCGCCATCTTCGCCGAGGAACAAGCCCGTTTCGACGTGGCGACCGGTGCGTTCGCCGTCGGCATCGGCATGGTGGGTCCCACCCTCATCGCCCACGGCACCACCGAACAGCAGGAACGGTTCCTCGGAGCGATGCTGCGCGGCGAACACATCTGGTGTCAGTTGTTCAGCGAACCCGGAGCAGGCAGCGACCTGGCGTCGGTGGGAACCCGCGCCGAACGCACCGACGGAGGCTGGGTGGTCAACGGGCAGAAGGTGTGGACCTCGCTCGGACAGTTCGCCGACTGGGGCATCCTGTTGGCCCGCACCGACCCGTCGGTCCCCAAGCACGCCGGCATCACCTACTTCTGTGTCGACATGACGACCCCCGGCATCGAAGTCCGGCCGCTCACCCAGATCACCGGGGTGGCCCACTTCAACGAGGTGTTCCTCACCGACGTGTTCATCCCCGACGACGGGGTCATCGGTGCGACCGGTGACGGCTGGTCAGTGGCGCGCACGACGCTGCTGAGCGAACGATCCTTCATCGGTTCGGGCACCGGACAGTGGAGCGTCGACGACCTCATCGACACGGCTCGCAGACTCGGTCGCAACGAGGACCCGGTGGTGCGCCAAGGTCTCGCCGCGGCGGTATGCCGGGCCCGCACCCTCGAGTACCTCGGTTACCGCCTTCGCACCGCCATGTCTCAGGGCCGCATGCCCGGGGCCGAGATGTACGTCATGAAACTCGCCTACGCCAAGCACTGGGCCGCCACGGCGGACACTGCCATGGCCATCCTCGGGGCGGGTGGCGCGTTGGGGGATTTCTCTCCGGCTGCGGCCAGTCACCACGTCGAGGGCGACGACAAGTGGGCGTCGATGTTTCTGACCCAGTACGCCATCCGGCTCGGTGGCGGCACCGACGAGGTGCAACGCAACATCATCGGCGAACAGGCGCTTGGCCTGCCCCGCGAACCCGCTGCGGATCGTGGGGTTCCGTGGAAGGAACTGGCGCTGCGATGACCGCTCCCCCACCGCCTCCCGCCGACGCCGTCGACGACGGCCTCACCGACGAGGAGTTCCACAACGCGCTGCAGGCCTTCGTCGGACGACAGATCGGGCCGGCAATGGACGCCCCCGACGAGGTCAACGTGCCGATGATCCGGCACTGGTGTGAAGCCATGGGCGACACAAACCCCGTGTACCTCAACGCCGAGGCCGCCGCTGCGTCGACCCATGGTGAGCTCGTGGCCCCGCCCGCCATGTTGCAGGCCTGGGTGATGGCGGGCATCAACGGCCCGTCGCGCGACACGGACGGCCCCTACGAACAACTCACCAACCTGCTCGCCACCCGCGGGTTCACCAGCGTGGTCGCCACCAACTGTGAGCAGACCTACGACCGGTACCTGCGACCCGGCGACCGGTTGTCAATGGTCACCACCATCACCGACGTGAGTGCCCAAAAGGACACGGCGCTCGGTACCGGGCACTTCATCACCACCCAGCAGGACTACGTCGATGCGAACGGCCAGCGGGTCGGGTCCATGGTGTTCCGCATCATCAGGTTCCGGCCCCGAGGCACCACCGCCCGACGCCCGGCACCAGCCACCACCCGGGACACGAACTGGTGGTTCGAGGCGCTCGCCGCCGGGGAGGTGCGGGTGCAGCGCTGCAGCGACTGCGGCTTGTTGCGTCACCCTCCGGGTCCGATGTGCCCGGCGTGCCATTCACTGAACTTCGACAGCGTCCCCATCGAGGGGACCGGCTCCGTCCATTCGTTCGTCGTCGTCCACCACCCCCAGGTCCCCGGGTTTGAGTATCCGCTCCCTGTCGTGCTCGTCGACGTCGACGTCGCCGGCGAGGTGGTTCGACCGGTACGCATGGTCATGAACACCGCCGACACCGAACCTGACGCCGTGGTCGTCGGCGCCCCGGTCCGCATTGAGGTGCGGGCCGCCGGGGGCCAGCACCTTGCGTTCGCCATCGTGACCGACACCGCCGGAGGTGCATCGTGAACTTCGACCTGACCGAAGACCAGCAGGTCATCGCCGACCTCGCCGAACAGATCCTCGCCGGTCAGATGAGCGTCGACCGGCTCAAGGTGGCCGAACGGGGCGCCGGGTGGGATCCCGACGTGTGGGCGGCGCTTGCCGAAGCCAACCTCGTGTCGCTGTGCCTGCCCGAACACCTCGGCGGCAGTGGCATGGGCGCCATCGAGTTGGCTCTTCTCGCTGAGGCCCAGGGCCGCAACCTCGCCCCGGTGCCACTGGTCCCGACGGTGGTGACCGCCATGGCCGTCGCCGAGTTCGCCGACGCCGGCACCCACGACGAGCTGTTGGCTTCGGTGGTCGACGGTTCGATACTCGTGACCAGTGCGCTGGCATCCCCCGGAGTGAACGATCCGCTGGTGCCTGGGGTGCGCGCCACCCCCACCAGCGACGGCGGTTGGCGGCTCGAAGGCACCAAGCCGGCGGTGCCCTACGGGGCCGAGTCCGCTGCGGTGGCGGTCCCCGCCCAACTCGCCGACGGGACCTCGCTGGTGGCGTTGGTGCGTACCGACGCCCCCGGGGTCACCCTCGACGCCGAACGAACCACCAACCACCAGCCCGCCGCCAGCCTGACGCTCGACACCGAAGTTGCAGCAACTGACGTGCTCGGCACACCGGGAGACGAGGCGGCCGAGGTGACCCGCTGGCTGTACGAGCACACGGTGGCCGCCATGTGCTCGGTGCAGGTCGGCGTCGCCGAAGGCGCTCTCGCCATGACCGCCGCCCACGTCAGCGACCGTCAACAGTTCGGCCGGCCGCTCTCGGCGTTCCAGGCCGTCACCCAGCGCGCCGCCGACGCCTGGATCACGACCGAAGCCATGCGGGTCACGTCCCGCAACGCCGCGTGGCGACTCGGTGCCGGCCTCGACGCCCGACGTGACGTGTCGGTGGCGGCGTGGTGGGCCACCGACGGTGGCCAAAAGGTCGTCACGGCGTGCCAGCACCTCCACGGTGGCATCGGCGCCGACGTCGACTACCCGGTGCACCGCTACTTCCTGTGGGGTGTGCAGAACGGCACCACGCTCGGCGCAGCCAGCGCACACCTCGCCCGACTCGGTGGACTGCTGGCACGTTCATGACCGCCGCTCACCCCACCTTCGACGACGTGCAGGTCGGTGATCAGTTGCCGCCGCTCGAGATCCCGCTCGACCGCACCCTGATCGTGGCCGGTGCCGTGGCGTCACGCGACTACCAGGACGTGCACCACGACACGGAAGTCGCCCGCGAGAAGGGTTCCAAGGACATCATCATGAACATCCTCACGACCAACGGGTTCGTGGGCCGGTTCGTGACCGACTGGGCGGGACCCGACGCCATGATCAGGGCGATCCGGATCCGCCTCGGCGCACCCAACTACCCCGGCGACACGATGACAATGACCGGGGAGGTGACCGCCACAGACGACAACACGTCGACGGTGACGGTGGCGGTGCGCGGCGCCAACAGCCTCGGCGACCATGTGAGCGGCACCGTGGAGGTGGGGTTGCCGTGACCAACCAGTTGGGCGGCGCGGCCGCCATTGTCGGTATCGGCGCCACCGAGTTCTCCAAGGAGTCGGGTCGCAGCGAACTGTCGTTGGCGTGCGAGGCGGTGGCGGCCGCCATCGCCGACGCCGGGCTGCAACCTTCAGACGTCGACGGGATGGTGACGTTCTCCGCCGACGACAACCCCGACATCGACATCGCCCGCAACGTCGGGATCGGCGAACTGCGGTTCTTCAGCCGGGTCCACTACGGCGGCGGCGCGGCGTGCGGCACGGTGGTGCACGCCGCCATGGCGGTCGCCACCGGGGTGGCCGACGTCGTGGTCTGCTACCGGGCGTTCAATGAGCGCAGCGGACGTCGGTTCGGTGCCGGGGTGCAGGACATCCCCAACGAAGCCACCGCCGAACGGGCCCAGTTCTCATGGACGTCACCGGCGGGTCTGCTCACCCCCGCATCGTGGGTGGCCATGGTGGCGAACCGCTACATGCATCTCTCGGGGGCCACCAGCGAAGATCTCGGTCGGGTGGCGGTGGCCGACCGCCGTCACGCCGCCACGAACCCCGCCGCCTGGTTCTACGACAAGCCCATCACTCTCGACGACCACCAGGCCAGCCGCTTCATCGTCGAGCCCCTCCGCCTTCTCGACTGCTGCCAGGAGTCCGACGGAGGGCAGGCCATCGTGGTCACCAGCGTCGAACGGGCCCGGGACCTGCCGAACCCCCCGGCGGTGATCGTGGCCGGTTCGCAAGGCACCGGCGCCGAGCAGTGGACCATGACCAGTTTCTACCGGCCCGACATCGCCGGCCTGCCCGAGATGGGCACCGTGGCGCGGGAACTGTGGTCGTCGTCGGGACTTGGACCCGCCGACATACAAACGGCGGTCCTCTACGACCATTTCACGCCGTACGTGCTGATGCAGCTCGAGGAATTCGGGTTCTGCGGCCGGGGCGAAGCGGCCGCGTTCGTGGCTAACGTAGGCATCGAGATCGACGGGGGGCTGCCGGTCAACACCCACGGGGGACAGTTGGGTGAGGCCTACATCCACGGCATGAACGGCATCGCCGAGGGCGTGCGGCAGGTGAGGGGAACGAGTGTGAACCAGGTCAGCAACACCGAACATGTTCTGGTCACCGCAGGAACCGGTGTGCCCACCAGCGGACTGATCCTCGGCATTGATCGCTGAACCCTGCGGCGACACGACCCACGCCACGGCATCGACCACCCAAGACGAACGGGAAACCCATGGACATCGAAACCATCGACATTCAGAGCAACGACATCTACGTGGACGGCCCACCGTTCGAAAAGTTCGCGTGGTTGCGCGACAACGCCCCTGCGCTTCGTCACCCCGGGATGAACGACCTCGACGTCGAGTGGTTCTGGGCGTTGACCCGGCACGCCGACGTCGTCGAGGTGAGTCGCCAGTTCCAGACGTACTCCTCGGAGCGCAACGGTGTGCTGCTCATGGAGCGCGACAACATGGAAGAGACCCGGCTCCTCACCGACATCGATCCGCCGGAACACACCCGGATGCGCGGACTGGTGAACCGTGGCTTCACGCCTCGGGCCATCAAGTTGATGAGTGACAACTACATCGCCGTGACCGAACAACTCGTGGCCGAAGCCATCGAGGAAGGTCAGGTCGAGTTCGTCACCAAGGTGGCCGCCGAACTGCCGTTGATCGCCATCGCCCAGATGATGGGCATCCCCGTGGAGGACCGCTCACGGGTGTTCGACTGGTCGAACCGGATGATCGGACAAAACGACGCCGACTACTCCGGTGGCCTCGACGACGCCGCGGCGGCCGCCATCGAGCTGTACGGCTACGCCCAGGAACTCGCCGACGACCGCCGGGCGGCACCGCGTGACGACATCATCTCGATCCTCGTGGCCGCCGAAGGCAACGACGCCCTCACCGAACACGAGTTCAACATGTTCGTACTGTTGTTGGCGGTGGCCGGCAACGAAACGACCCGGAACGCCATCAGCCACGGGGTGAACGCCCTCATCGAACACCCTGACCAGTGGGAGTTGCTTCGCGACAACCCGTCGCTGGTCGACAGCGCCGTCGAAGAGATCCTGCGGTGGTCGACCCCGGTCAACGTGTTCCGCCGCACCGCCACCTGCGACGTGGAACTGCACGGCGAGACGATCCGTGAGGGTGACAGCGTGGCCATGTTCTACGCCTCGGCCAACCGTGACGAGAGGGTGTTCGCCGACCCGGACCGGTTCGACATCACCCGGGACCCGAACCCGCACGTCACCTTCGGTGGGGGCGGACCGCACTTCTGTCTCGGTGCCAACCTCGCCCGCCTTGAGATGCGCACCCTGTTCGGCGAGTTGGCCCGACGTTGCGAACGCATTGAACCCGACGGCGAGGTCACGCGTCTGCGCAGCTACTTCATCAACGGCATCAAGACCCTGCCCGTCAACCTCGTTCCCCGGTAGAGCGCATGCCCACCCACCCGCTGCGAGACGACATCCGCCTCCTCGACGGGGAGTGGTGGGCGTCCCAGCCCTATGAGGCGTGGTCGTGGATGCGGTCCAACGCACCCGTGTACTTCGACCCGGTGGGCGAGACGTGGGCGGTGACGCGCTACGAGGATCTCATGGCGGTCGAGAAGGACCCCGCCACGTTCTCAAGTTCGCGGGCGCCGCGACCCCATGGCCTCCCCATGGCCATGATGATCTCAATGGACGATCCCGCCCACGCCCAGCGCCGCAAACTGGTGAGCCGCGGGTTCACCCCCCGACGGGTGCGTGACCACACCGAGACGATCGCCCGGTTGTGCACCACCATCGTGGACCGGGTGAGCGAACGAGGCGAGTGCGACTTCGTGGTGGACATCGCAACCCCGCTCCCTCTGCTGCTGATCGCCGACATGCTCGGATTCCCACCCGAGTCCTACGACGACCTGTTGCGCTGGTCCGACGAAATGCTGCGGGGCACCAACGCCCACGACCCCGAAGCCATGGAGGCGGCCATGCTGGCCGCCATCGAGTTCCGCGAGTTCCAACTCGACGTCATCGCCGACCGGCGGTCCAGACCCCCTGCCGACGACCTGATCAGTGTGCTGTGTCACGCAGAGATCGACGGGGAACGGCTCGACGACGAGTCGATCATCATGGAGAGTCTGCTCATCCTCATCGGTGGTGACGAGACCAGCCGGCACGTGATCGCCGACGGGATGCTGGCGCTGGTGGACCACCCCGACCAGAAGCAGCGCCTCACCGACGAGCCTGGCCTCATGGAAGGGGCGGTGGAGGAACTGCTGCGCTGGGTGTCTCCGATCAAGAACATGGCCCGCACCGTCACCAGCGACACGACGCTTGGCGGACAGGACCTCCACGAAGGCGACCAGGTGATCGTGGTGTACCCGTCTGCGAACCGTGACCCCGACGTGTTCGTGGACCCCGACCGGTTCGACATCACCCGCAACCCGAACCCCCACGTGGCGTTCGGGTTCGGTCCGCACTTCTGTCTGGGGGCGTCACTGGCACGCCTAGAACTGCGGACCATGTTCACCGAAGTCCTCACCCGGCTCCCCGACCTCGAACTGGTGGGCCCCGCCGAACCGCGTCGGGCGTCGAACTTCATCTCGGGCCCCGAGCGCATGCCGGTGCGGTTCACCCCGACCCCGGCCAGCACTTCCTGATCGGTTCCCCTGGTCAGTCGAGCACCAACTGCGCCGACGGGTCTGGTGTGGGTAAGTGCATCGGCCCAACAATCCCCGCTGGGGCGTCACACACCGCCCCGACGGCGTTGACGAGCCGGTTGGCCGCCACGGCGTTCCCCCCACCCGCCGCGCCGGGTTCGTCGTGTTCGATCCCGTGCACCGTGACCTCGAGATGGGGGTTCCCGCTCACCACCACCTTGTGCTCCCCACCGGGCGACGCCGGCCGGGGCCACTGCGGGGCGCACTCGGGGTGGATGCGGGTGACGTGGTCGACGACGAGAAGGGGTCGGCCCGCCACGGTGGCGGTCACCTCGAAACGGAAAGCGCCCTGCGTTCCAGCGTCGAAACGCCCCATGGCATCGGTGTCGACGTCGGTTTCGAGCGCGCATCGCTCCACCGACGTGGTCACCGCCTCAACCTCCACCCCGAGCAGGTCGGCGAGGTTCCGCAACGCCGGCTCCCACACGTAACGCAACGACCCGTCGTGGAGCATCACCGGCAACTCGTCGAGAGACCGTCCGAATCCGATGACGTTGCGAACCACGTCGGGTTGGTCGTACAGGCTGTAGTCGAAGAGTTCCTGGATCCGGATCTCGGTCACGTTGGCAGACACGGTGGCCACGAGCGCCGGCAGCACGTCAACCACCCAGCCCGGATCGATGCCGGAGACGAACACCGACGAGCCGCCGGCGGCGCACGCCGTCCCAATCCGCTCAGCGAGTCCACCTGGCACGGTGGGCGGGTGCGCCAGCGGGTAGAACGAGGTGCTCAGCACATTGGCGCCTGAACGCAGGCACCACTCGAGATCGTCGAGGGCCGCACCGGGACGGGTGTCGGCGGTGGCGGTGTAGATCACGGCGTCCACTCCCGGCACCACCGATGCTGCGTCGTCAGTGGCGGTCACCCCAATGGGTGCGAGGCCCGCCAGTGTGCCGGCGTCGACACCGACCTTGGCGGGGTCCGACACGACGACCCCGACCAGCTCGAGGTCCCGGTGGGCGACCGCCGCCCGAATGGCTGGCCGCCCCACGTTTCCGGTGCCCCACACCACCACACGACGACGCTGCACTCGCTGACCCCCCATGGGCTGCACCGTACCCCGGTGACCCCAGCCGCGCTCCGTTAGGCTCTCGACACTGCGACCAACCACCAGCCGCTGACCCAAGGAGCACCACCATGGCTGCCGACGACCGTGCACCCACCACACCTCTGGCACTCCCGGTCAGCACCACCTTTGAGATCGATGGTCGCGCCGGCAACGTGCTCGGCCCCTGCTTTGGGGTGATCGCCCGCTCCATGGGCTTCACCCGAGGGGTGGTGGGCGGTGTGAAATCGCTAAAGCGGGGCAACATCACCGAGTACTCCGCCACGCTCGAGGAGGGCCGACGAGAAGCGGTGGAACGCATGGTGGACCACGCCGTGGCCATGGGAGCCAACGCCGTGACCGGCGTGCGATTCGACTCAAGCGACATCTCCGAAGGCATCGTGGAGATCGTCGCCTACGGCACCGCCGTGGTCATCGAAAACTGAGCGATACCGAGGCGGGACAGCGATGAACGACCGACGACACGAACCGCTCACCGAGCAACTCGCCGACGAGGTCTTTCCCCACGACGACCCGTTCCCGCTCTACGCCGGCCTGCGTGCCGCCGGGCCGCTGGTGTGGAACGCCACCGGTGGGTACTGGGTGGCTGCCCGTCACGCCGAGGTGACCGCCGTCGGTGCGGACGCCACCCGATTCTGTTCGGGCCGGGGAATCCTGACGTTCGAGATCGGGGTGGAGTACCCCACCCCGCCGACCATGATGCACACCGACCCCCCCGCCCACACTCGTTACCGGGCTCTGGTGCAACCGGCGTTCGGGCGACGGGTGGTGCGGGCGCTCGAACCCACGATCCGGGCTGCCGCCACGAAACTCGTCTCTCAGGTCCGCACCGACGAGCCCATCGACATCGTGGCTGATCTCGCTGCCATCCTCCCGGTGCAGGTCATCGGGATGGTCCTGGGCATCCCCGAATCGGAGTGGCACCGGGTGTGGGCGTGGTCGGAAGCCAGCATTCCCGGCACGGAAACGTGGGCCGACCCGGATCGGCGCAACGCCCTGCGGGCCGAAATGACCGCCGAGTTGGCGAACCTTGTGGCCTCAGCCCGCGTGACGCCACGCGATGACGTGATCAGTCAGTTGGTGCACGAGGACCTCGATGGCGATCGACTGAGCGACGACGAGTTGGCGATGTTCCTCAACCAGTTGCTGGTGGCCGGCAACGAGACAACCCGCAACGCCATCTCCGGAGGCCTCGTCGCGTTCAGCGAACACACCGATCAGTGGCCCCGGCTCGTTGGCGACCGGGCGCTGGTGGACACCGCCACCGACGAGATCCTGCGATGGACGACACCGGTGATCGCCTTCATGCGCACCGCCACCGTGGACGCCAACGTTGGAGGTGTCCCCGTGGCCGCCGGTGACCCGATCCTGATGTTGTACGCGTCGGCCAACCGCGATGAAGACGAGTTCGGGCTCGACGCCGACACGTTCCGTGTCGACCGATCACCGAATCACCACGTCGCCTTTGGGTTCGGGCCACACTTCTGTCTCGGAGCGGCGCTCGCCCGAATCGAGATCGCCGCCACTCTCGACGCACTTCTTGACGCCGGAGTCACCGCCATCGACACAGCCGGTGCGGTGCAGCGCTCACGCTCAACCATCATCGCCGGAGTCACCAACGCCCCTGTGGTGCTGCGGACCCGCTGAACTGCCGGACGTCGTGCGCATCACCTGGATCGGACCGGTTCCTCCTCAACGTGGCGGCATCGCCCAACACGGAGCCCGCGTCGTTGAGGCGTTGGTGGCCCAAGGCCATGAGGTCCACGTCGAAGGATGGGCGTCGCCTTACCCTCGTCGGCTCTACCCCGGCGACCAACGTGATCCGGTCCCCCCCGGGCCACACACGGGTCGCACCGACCACCTTGCAGGAGCGGCGTCAGTGCGTCGCTCGCTGCGCTGGTGGGACCCGGCTGGCTGGTGGCTGGCTGGCCGTCGCTCCCGGTCATCGGATCTGATCGTGTTCCCGTGGTGGTCCACCGTGCAGGGACCCGCCATGCGCACGGCGCTTGCTGCGTGTGGCAGACACCCGAAGGTCGCCGTGATGGTGCACAACGTCGTGCCCCACGACCGTCACCTGGGGGATCTGGCGCTGACCCGTACCGTGCTCGCCCAGGCCGACCGGGCGGTGGTGCACACGAGCCCACTGGCCACGGAACTCGGTACGGTCGTCCACGACCTGCCCGTCACGGTCACGCCACATCCCCCCAACGTGGTGTTGACCCCGCAACCTCTCCCACCGGGACCTCCCTGGCGGTTGTTGGTGTTCGGCCATGTCCGTGACTACAAAGGTCTCGACCTCGCACTCGACACCGTTGGCGAGTTGCGCAGGCGGGACGTGCCGGCAGAGATGACCGTCGCCGGGCAATTCTGGGGGCCGGTCGAGCCGTGGCAGGAGCGGATCGAAGCCAACGGCCTCGGCGCCGTGGTGACCCTGCGACCGGGGTACGTGGCGGACACCGATCTCGACGAGCTGTT
>CAMAQM010000016.1 GCA_945860545.1 Bifidobacterium breve
GTCACTGATGGCGTCACGTCGTTCTGTGCCGACAACACCGGCGCGGACCCAAGATCCGAGGCAGTGGCAGGGAGTGTTATCCCGTCAGAGGACTCAACTGTCGTTGCACTGGAGGGAGGGCTGGGAACCATCACCAACAGAGCAGCGCACACGACCATCGCGGCCATCGACCGAGAAACCGGGCGGGACAAGAGGCAAGAACCGAACATTGATGTTCGCTGCGCGTCGGCCTCGACCGGGCGTGACCCCAGCAGCAGCCGCTTGCCCATTTGCCGAAGTCGACCCACCAGACACCCCCGGAGATTCGGCGACGAGCCGAATGCGATGTTTTGCGTCCGGACCATAGCCGTCTCGGGCGGGCCACCCATCAGTTCTGCAGCCGACGCGCTCCACTCTTCGACCACCCGATATACCCCGAACTGCCCTTCCCCCATGGCCTGCGGGTGGTTGTGCCACGTTCCCCGCCATCCTTGTCTCCACGCCTGTCGCGCCGTCGTGCTGTGCTGCGGTGCCGGATTCCCCCGGGCGGTGACAGGCCGGCCAGATTGTCACTCTGGCGGTGATAGAGGGCCGAGTCGCCCGGAAGTGGGGGAGGACAGGTCTCAGTGGGCCAGTCGGTGGCGCGGGCAAGGCGTTGGACCGTTCGCCAACTGGAGTGCCCCCGGCAGGTCTCGGACCTGCGGCCTACCGCTTAGGAGGCGGTTGCTCTTCCTCCGAGCTGTGGGGGGGTGTGGGGTCCGCCGAGCGGTGGATCCGACCCGGGACCACGGTGCGATGCTTGGTGACCCCGCAGCGACGAGGACTGCCGTGGTGATCAACTCGCTCGCAACGTTGGTGCATCACCGCATCTAGGGCCGGGGTTGGACCGGCGCTGAAGGTGTTGACGCAGGGCCGTAGCCTCCGGCGTTCGCTGCCCGCACGGTCACCGTGAAGCGCTGGCCGTTGTTGAGCCCCTTGATCGTGCACGTCGTTGCTGGCGCAGCCACTTCGCACCACGCTCCCCCCGGGTCGGCGACCGCTCGGTAGCTGATGAGTGGCCCGCCCCCGATGTTGGTCGGTGGCGACCATCTCACGACGAGCGCCCGTGAGGCGGGTGTCACCGAGATGATTGAGGGCGGGCCGGGAGGTGCAATGGGTGGCGTGACGGCGAGGTCAACCCGGTCGGCGTTGGATGGGGCGATCAGGTTCGTGGCGGCGAGCCCATTCCACGTGGTCGCCGCCACGACCAACGTGCCCAGTGCCAAGCAGGCCGCCGCCCACCGCCAAGGGCGCCACGTCCCTCCCCACTTGTTCACGTGGTACGCCCTCATGTCGACGTCAGAGACTCGGGACCCGGTAGCGCCACGATCGGAGCCCGTCGGTCACCCAGAAGTCCGCGCCCCGCGTACCTGACCCGCTCATACCGATTGGCTGGCCTGTCGTGGATGCCACGCGCTCGAGTGCCGTGAAGGTGGCGACGTCGATGGGCGGTGTCGTACCTGGTGGCGCCGCGCGTAGCGGGACCAGCGCGCGCCGATGTCGGGTGGCGAGCAGCGTCGCCTCACCGAGTTGCTGTGCGCGTGCAGTGGACCGCATCGCCGTCAGCCACCCGATTGCCACCACCAACAGGCCGATCCCCACCGCGAGCAGTGCAACGTTGCGTGGCAGGGTCAGCGGTCCGATGGTCACCTCTGGTTCTGTTGCGACGCTTGATGGGACGACTCCCGAAGCGGTCACCGAACCCACCGCCGGTGCACTGTTGCTCGCCAGTTCAGGAGCGGGATCTGGCGGGAGCGCCCCTCCCTGCGGGCGTCCGGGTGCGCCAGGTGGTCCGACTGCTGCAACCGGGGGCTCCGGTGTTGCGGCCACCCCATCGAGCACGAACGCTTGTGTGGCGGTGGCGACAACGCCACCCGATCCGGAATCAGTGACTGCTACGAGTTCAAGTCGGATCTCTCCCTGACGACCGGCGACGGCACTCGAATCGAGGGCCGCCTCCCAGATGGAAGCCAGATCGAGCGGAACTGTGGCTACCGCCTCCCCGGTGGCAAGTGGTGTCGATACCGATGGACCGATCTCTCTTCGCCAGCCAGCGTCAGAGGCCACTGACGTGGTCACCTCGAGAGAGGACCCTGTTGGCGCTAGTCCCTCGGCGGGGAGCAGCTGGGATCTGACCTTGACCACCAAGATCGGGGTGACTGGGGCGAACACGCTGTCACCGGTTTGGATGCCGTCCTCGCCGTGCACCGAGATCACCTGAGCGTTGCCGTTGGCCGGTTGCTCCCAGTTGAACGAGGTCGTCACAGTCCACGGGGTGTTCCCTGATCGACTCGTGTCGGTCGGCGTCCGCAGCACCCCGACTGCCGTCAGCAGGATCGGCACAGTGAGGAGCGCCCACAGCCACGGCGGTCCCGGTCGCCGGACCGCCAGACGGGCGACCGGGTCGTCACTGGCCGCACCCTCATCAGTTCGTGTGGCGGCCGTTTCCGGCTCGCCGTGCTCGAGTCCACTGGCCAGGTCCGCCATGTCGCCCGATCGGCGCCGCCTCACGACGCCCCCTTGCATCGCTGCGAAACCCGCTGCTGCGGCGCCTGTGGCGAGTACGGCCACGAGGAATGGTGACTGCAGCATGCCCAAAAGACGCCCGACGTGCGGAATCGCCACCACCTGTGCGCCGATGACGTCATCGGAATCTGGGCGCACGGCGTCCACGGTGTCATTGGCGTCACCTTGCAGAACGAGACGGTCGCCGTCGGTTGCCACCACTCGGTGGACGACAATGGCGGCGTCACCTCCCGGCTGGCGGTAGGCAACAACGTCGCCGGGTTGATACGGGGGGTCGGGGCGGACGACCACGAGATCGCCGGTGTCGAGCGTGGGAGCCATGGAGTTCCCGACGACTGACAGGTATGCCGTGGGACCACCAATCGCTGAGGGGCCGACCAGCCACCAGGCCGCAACCGCACAGAGTGCAATTGCAGCCCGGCGGACTGACCGGTGGACATGGTGCGACACGGGTAGCGGCGGTCCACGACGGGGGAATCAGCGTTGGGTTGACGCGGTCTCAGGAGTCGTACGCCACGACTGACAGGCCATCGACGTCAGCGACTGGCAATGAACCGGTTCCGCTCGTCGGGCAACTGACCTTGCCGGCGGTGGCACCCGTTCCGACCTTGCACTTTGCCCAGGTGGCGGAACCAGCATCGGCCTTGAGTTGGACAAACACGCTGGCGTTGGCGGCTTCCACGGGCACCGCTGCCTGTGCGCCGCTGCGGGCCACGTCAAAGGAGACTGAGGTGACCTCGGGAGTTTTCGTCCCGTCGGGTTGGGAAGTCGGATCAGCGTTGAAGTTGACTCCGGTGACGTCGAAACCGGCGACAACGTCGACTCCCTGACCGGCATTGGATGCGTCCACGTTGTTGCTCGCAGCGAGCGCTGACCCGGCGAGTACGGCAGCGGCTGCGAGTACGGCAGCGGTAGCGGCCCGCCGGCCGCGTCGGGAGAGGGGAGATGTGAATGTCATAGCGTCGACCTCCTAGGTCGCTCGGGGTTGTTGTGCGCCGCGGTCGACACACCGGCCCGCCATGTGTACCGCTGCCGTTACGTCGGGCGACATGACGGTCCTGTGTCGTGCGCAGCCCGATGGCAACACTCGGCGGGGGGGTGCGGTTCCAGCGGGTGGCGGATAGCGCCTACCGGCGCCGGTGTTCGAGGTGCACCGTGTGCAACGTCCATGTTGTTTGCATGTCGGCTGTGACGTATTTCATGGTCCAGAACCAGCCTGCGGATGCTGCCAGGGTGGTGCATGGCCCGGCGGTCCTGGCGACCACCGAGATGCGATCCTGAGTCCACAAGTCTGTGACATGCCGAAACGCTGTGGAAGGTGGTTTTCCCACTGCCGTGGCGCGATGTCGTGGTGACCCGGCAACCCAGTGTCGGTGAGGAGGTGCGCCCTCAGGTCTCCAGTTGATGGCAGCACCCTGACCAGGAGTGATCAACGGGGGATCGAGATCGACGATTGTCCTCAGTGCCGAGGGTGTCAGGTGCCCGGGGCGTTGAACGCGTTGATTCCGGTGATGGCCTGGCCGAGTACCAGCGTGTGGATCTCGTTGGTTCCCTCGTAGGTGAAGACCGACTCGAGGTTGTTCATGTGTCGGATGACCGGGTACTCGAGTGTGATGCCGTTGGCGCCGAGGACGCCGCGGGCCTCGCGGGCTACCCACAGGGCTTCGCGCACGTTGTCGAGTTTCCCGAAACTGACCTGCGCCGAGGACAGTTGCCCGGCGTCCTTCAGGCGACCGAGGTGGAGGGCCAAAAGCATGCCCCGGTTCACCCGAACCATCATTTCCACGAGCTTGCGTTGCGTGAGCTGGAACGCAGCGATCGGTGTCCCGAACTGGGTTCGTGAACCGGCGTAGTCCAGCGCCGCCTCGTAACACGCCCTCGCAGCACCCATGGCGCCGAACAGGATACCGAAACGGGCTTCGTTGAGACACGACAGCGGACCCCGCATCGTCGACACCCCTGGGAGACGGGCGGCGTCGGGCAGCCGGACGTCGGTGAGGACCAGTTCGCTCGTGACCGACGCCCGCAGGGACATCTTTCGTGGGATGTCATGGGCGGCGAATCCCGGGGTGTCGGTCGGCACGATGAACCCGTGGATGGTGCGTCCGGTTTCATCGGCGGCGTCGCGGGCCCACACGATGGCGATGTTGGCCACACTGCCGTTGGTGATCCACATCTTGGCGCCGTTGATCACCCAGTCGTCGCCGTCACGACGGGCGGTGGTGCGCATGGACCCGGGGTCGGACCCTGAGTCGGGTTCGGTCAGGCCGAAACAGCCGATCACTTCCCCGGCGGCCATGGCCGGCAACCACTGCTGCTTTTGTTCCTCGGACCCGAACGCCCAGATGGGGAACATGGCCAGTGACCCTTGCACCGACACGAACGACCGGGCACCCGAATCGCCCGCCTCAAGCTCGGTGCACGCCAGCCCGTAGGCGACTGCACTCGCTCCCGAACAGCCGTAGCCCTCCAGATGCATGCCCAACAGGCCCATCGCTCCGAGGTCGGTGGCCATCTCCACCGGGAAGGTTCCCTGTTCGAACCAGGTCCCGACGTCGGGCACGATCCGGTCGGTCACGAAACGTCGAACCGTGTCCCGACCGAGGAGCTCCTCGTCGTTGAGCAGTCCGTCAAGATCCAAGAAGTCGTGGGGGTCGCCGGTGCCGAACTGGTTGGGCTGTGATGCGCTCATGGGATCCTCCGGAAGGTCGCTGACACAAGTTTGGCTTCCCGTTCACCCAACGGCCATTCCCGGCACACCCCCCGGGTCGGCGCCGATCGGTAGATTCTGGCCATGACCGTCGTCGATCCTGCCTACCGACCCGCCACCGACGAGCACCAAGCCGATGTCGAGACCGCTCGACGGGCGCTGTTGGACCCCGCCATGGCCCACATCGTGGACATGGTCCTCAGTGTCGACGGCGACACGTACGAGGCGTCCTCCGTCGACGGGCGGGTCCGTTTCCGTGCCCGACCCGAGGGCACCGACTGGGCGTTTGAGGTGACCGGCGTCGAGGGCGCCGACCCACTCGCCAACCAGGACCCGGGCCACGACACGCCACTGACCGCCGAGCGGGCCAACCCCTACCCGGTGCGCACCGCCAACGCCTACCCGTTCGCATTCGACCAGATCGTGCAGCTCTTTGACGCACCCGCAGCACCTGACCTCGTGGCCATCCACACCGCCGGCCACAACTGGGAGGATCAGGGCGGACATCGCGGCGAGCACGGTTCCATCGGTGTGGTGCAGGCCCGTGCACCATTCATCATGGCGGGTGCGGGGGTCCGCCAGGTCGGGATGCTGGCGCGTTCGGCCCGACTGGTCGACATCGCCCCCACGGTGCTGGCGCTCATGGGGGCCGAAGCCGGCACTGGCATCGCCTGCAACGGGTCGGAGAGACACGACGCCCTGTTGGCCCGCCAGGACGGCGAGGTCATCGCCGAACTGTTGGACCCCACCGGTCCTGCCCCCGACCACGTGGTGGGGTTCCTCCTCGACGGCACCAACGCCAACGTGCTCCACGACCTCGTCGGGCGTGGCGAGGCTCCCAACATCGCGCGACTCATGTCGATGGGGACCACGCTTGCCCACGGGGCGATGTCGTCGCTGCCCACCATCACGCTGGCCAACCACACGTCCATCCTGACCGGGTGTTATCCCGGCCACCACGGTGTGCTGCACAACGCCTGGTGGGATCGGGCGCGCGGTGAGCAGGTCATCACCAACTCGCCGTACCACTGGATGACCTCCATGGAACACCTCGATCCCACGGTCGAGTCGTTGTACGCCGCGGTGAAGCGCCACTTCCCCGGGTCGTTGGCGGTGTCGGTCAACGAACCGTGTGACGCCGCCGCCGACTACTCCATCTTCGATCTGATGCGGCGGGGCGAACCGTTGCCGGCCATGCCCGCCGCTGACGAGATGCCCGACGCCACCGAACGCTTCGTCCGCCCGGTGAAGGACTACGAGGTGTCCTCGCGCATCGACCACACCGCCGTCGACCAGTTCGTCGGGATCTGGAGCGGGCACTACCGCGGCGACAGTTGGCCGTTGCCGAAGTTCACGTGGGTGAACTTCACCCTGACCGACGCCGCCTTCCATGAGGGCGGGCCGTACTCGGACATCGCTGCGGCCAGTGTGCGTGACACCGACGCCCGGGTGGGTCGCATCCTTGCCGCAGTGGAAGCGTCAGGGGCCTGGGACCGAACGGCGTTCTTCCTCACCGCCGATCACGGCATGGAGGAGAGCAACCCGGGGTGCACCGGCAACTGGGCTGATGCCCTCAACGACACCGGCGTTGCCTACCGCGACGAGGGCTACTCCTTCATCTACGTGAACCCGTAGAGGCCGAGCCACCTGTTGGGTCAAGGAGTCGTGGGGGATCCCACCGACCGCCACAGCATGGTGACGTCCTGAGAGCGGGGGATGGGCAGTTCGGGGTCGAACACGTTCGACCCACCGATCCCGTTGGTGATGCCTTGCTCGTAACCCCAGGTGACGGCATCGACATACCACGCCGTGGAGCTGACGTCGATGAATGGGTTCGCGCCCGACGGCGCCGCCGCACCGTTGAACCGCCAGATCATGGTCATGGCCTGGGAACGGTTGAACACCCCGTCCGGATCGAACGTGTTCGCCCCACCCTGTCCGTTGGTGATGCCTTCCTCAAATCCCCAGATGGCGGCGTTGCGGAAGTACGCCCCCGTCGGGACGTCGACGAACGGGTTGGCAATGGTCGGCGCTGGGCTTCCCGCCAGACGCCAAAGGAACGTGATCCCCATGGCGCGGCTGATGGTCTCATCTGGAGAGAACCGTGTGGGGCTCGTCCCGTTGACGACCCCCTCGTTCCATCCCCAGTCCACTGCCGTGTCATAGAACGACGGCCGCACCACGTCGGAGAACGGTGCTGGGGGCCAACTGGCGTTCGCCAGCGCCAGGAACGTCACGGCGTTGAGTTCTCCCCACGCCACGTTGATGGTCGGGTTGGGCATGGGGGAACTGATCTGGAGGTAGAAATCGATCTGGGCGGGGGTGGCGGTCGGGTCGAGGGTACGGAACAGCCCGATGGTTCCCGCCACGAGCGGGCTCGCTGACGACGTTCCCGAATACGTCACAAAACTCCCGAACGTGGTGCTGGCGACGACGTTGGTGTACGCCGCGGCCAAGTCGACGTTGGGACCGCGACTCGACCCTCCCGCCAGACCCGACCACTGGTCGCGCCCGGCCACCCCGATCACCCCGGGGGTGGACGCCGGATAGTTCGGGGTGGTGATGCACGGACTCGCGATCGGGTTCGAACAGTCGCTGTTGAATCCGTTGTTGCCTGCTGCGGCCACCACGACGATCCCCGCGGCGCGCGCCGCCGCCACGGCGTTGGTCAGCGTGGTGAGGGTCTGCGGCCCGGCGAGGGACAGGTTGATGATCTCGGCGCCGTTGGCCGTGGCCCAGGTGATGGCCGTGGCCACGTCGGAGAGGCTGGCCGTGTTCGACCCGGCCCGGAACACCTTGAGGGGAATGACGTCGCACTGCGGACACGCTCCCGACGCTCCAGTGCCGTTGTTGACCGCCCCGGCGGCCACCATGGCGGCCTTGGTGCCGTGCAACGAGGAGGAACCATCGAGGGTGCTGGGTTGGTCAGCGAACGCCGACCAACCCGGCAGAACCCGGCCGGCGAGCTCGGGGACGAGGTTGATTCCGGTGTCCACGATGGCGATGTCGACCGCACCGGAGCCCAGGGTGGTCGGCCACGCGTCCTCGAGGCGCAGCTGGCGCGCACCCCACCATGCAGTCCAGCCCGGGTCGGTGGGAATGAATGACGCCAGGTCCACCTCGACGTCGCGTTCCACCGTGATGGCACCGGCGGCGAACGCGGCAGCTGCGGCGTCGTCAACCTTGTCGGGGCTGGTGGTGATCACTCCCAGCTCGGGGGTCAGTCGGGCTAGGTCCACGTCGGGGTCCTGGGCTGCGATCAGCGCGGCACCTGGGTCATCGACGACGAGGCGGACCTCGTCGGGAGTCGTTTGCGTCGCCGGTTGGTCCTCGGCGGAGGCGGTGGGGCCCAGTGGTGTGAACGGGAGGAGCGCGGCGAGTGCCGTCGCCACCCCGACTGCGGCAAGCCATGCCGGGCGGCGCCTGTTGCGGTCACCCGGTGTGCGCTCCATGGCCATGAGTATGGTCGCTGGGGGAGGGGTTGCGGAGGTCGGGTGTCGTTCGTCGCACCGTTGGGCGCCCCGTGTCGTTCACCGGGGCAGAACCTCGCCCATGCCAGCGGTTCGTTCCGTCAACTCGGCGCGGCGCCGATCGGGCTCGATGGCCGGGACGCGCCTCGGGGGTTGGCTTCGTGGTCGGGCCGCAGGGGCGCATACCCCGAGTGCAGGAGTGGTGAGGAGATGAGGAAGTCGGCGCTGGCCCGGTTGCACGCCACCGGCAGGTTCCACACGACGGCGATGCGCAGCAGTGCCTTCACGTCGGGGTCGTGCGGCTGGGGTTCGAGCGGATCCCAAAAGAACACCAGGAGATCCACGAGGCCTTCGGTGATCCGCGACCCGATCTGGAGGTCGCCGCCCAACGGGCCGCTGCGGAGGCACTCGACGGGAAGCTCCAGTGCCTCGCTGATCAATCCCCCGGTGGTGCCGGTGGCGAGCAGGTCATGTCTGGCGAGCACGTCACGGTTGTGCAGCGACCACTCGACCAGGTCCGCTTTGCAGTGGTCATGGGCGACGAGGGCGATGCGCCACCGCCGTTGGGGGGTGTCGGAACTCGAGGGGACGGGCATGGGCGAAACGTAGCGTCACGGCGTTGCCACAGGGTTGCCTGTCCGTGACCAGTGGGTGGAATTCCATCCTCCCCCGGACGCGCAACGACGCCACCCCGCCGGGTCTCCCCGAGCGGTGCGGCGTCGTGCGTTCAGCTACCTGAGAGGGTGCTGAGAATCTTCTGCAGTTCGTCCTGGGGGCCTTCGGGGATGATGTAACCCTCAGGGTCCCTGATGGCGTCCCAGTTGTCCCGGACGTCCTCGACGGTCAGCGTCGGGTTGTGGTAGCCGGGGGTGAGGCCGATGAAGAACCGGGAGATGATCCCACCGGCGGCCGAGTACACCTCACCGGTGGTGTCACAGTCCTGCGACGCCAACCAGCACACCAGCGGTGTCACCAACGTGGGGTCGAGTGCGTCACCGAGGGGGCCGAGGAGGTCCTCGGTCATGCGGGTCTTGGCCACCGGGGCGATGGCGTTGGCCCGAATGTTGTGCTTGCGCCCCTCGTTGGCCAGCACCCGGGTGAGGCCCACGAGGCCCATCTTGGCCGCCCCGTAGTTGGCCTGACCGAAGTTGCCGAGAATTCCCGAGTTCGACGACGTGTTGATCACCCGGCCGTAACCCTTGTCCCGCATCACCTTCCACGCCGGCATGGTCACGTAGAACGCCCCCATCAGGTGGACGTCAATGACCGGGACGAGCAGGTCGGGTGTCAGGTTGTGGAACGTCTTGTCGCGCAGGATGCCGGCGTTGTTGATCACGATGTCCACCGTGCCGAACGCGTCGAGCGCCGTCTGGACGATGGCTTCGCCGCCCTCGGGGGTGGCCACCGAGTTGCCGTCGGCGACTGCCTCACCACCAAGGGCTTCGATCTCTTCCACGACATGGTCGGCAGGGCTCTTGTCCGTCCCCTCGCCGGAGACCGATCCGCCGACGTCGTTGATGACGATGCGGGCGCCGCGGCGGGCCAACTCAAGGGCGTGGCAGCGACCGAGGCCACCACCGGCTCCGGTGATGATCGCAACCTTGCCGTCGTATCCGATGTCTGCCATGGGGGTGGTTCTCCTGGTGATTGTTGGGTGGTTGTGCAGTTCAGGGTGGGTCAGCCCGGCAGGGCCACGCCGAGCTGGTCGGCGGCGTACGCCCGCAGGCGCTTGTAGTCGACCTTGCCGTTGGCGGCACGGCCAATGGTGTCGATCACCACCACGCGTCGCGGCGCCTTGAAGTGGGCGAGGTGGGCCTTGACGTGATCGATGAGGCTTTCGTGGTCAACGGTGGCACCCTCTCGGGCCTGGACCACTGCGGTGACCGACTCGCCGAACTTCTCATCAGGGAGACCGACGGCGACAGCGTCAGCGACACTGGGATGGGTCTTGCACACCTCTTCGACCTCTTCGGGGAAGACCTTCTCGCCACCGGTGTTGATCACGACCGATCCCCGACCGAGCAGGGTCAGCGTGCCGTCAGCTTCCACCATGGCGTAGTCGCCCGGGATCGAATAGGTGTCGCCATCGATGGTCACGAACGTCGCTGCGGTCTTGACCGGGTCCTTGTAGTACCCGGTGGGGGTGTACCCGCGCACCGCAACACGACCGATCTCCCCCGAGCCCGGTTCGACGTCGCGGCCGTCATCGGTGATGCAGCGGGCGTTCGCCCCGAGTGAGAACTTTGCCGTGCCCGACGTCCCGCCGGCGCTCGACACCGACTGTCCGAGGCCGATGGCCTCAGACGAACTGAACGCATCGATGAGCATCATGGTGGGGTTGTGTCCCAACAGGCCGTCCTTGGATTCCTGGCTCCACATCACGCCTGAGGACGTGATGAGCACGAGGCTCGACAGGTCCCACCGGCCCGGGTTGGCGTCGAGGGCGGCGAGGATCGGTTTGGCGAACGCGTCTCCCACGATGGTGATCGCCATGACCCGGCGGGCCTCGACGGTGTCGAGCAGTTCCTCGACGTCGAAGTGCCGGTTCACCATGGTCACGTTGCACCCGGCACCGGTGAGGGCGAGCTGTGCGGTGAACTGCCCGGTGCCGTGCATCTCAGGGCATGCCGGGATCAGCGACAGCCCGGGTCCGGCGATGTCGCCACGCAGCGCCTCGTAGTCGGCCTCGGGCTCGAGAAGGCGGGCGTTCTGCGAAGCCGACACCGCCTTGATGAGGCTGTCCTGGCGCCACATGACGCCCTTGGGCATGCCGGTGGTGCCGCCGGTGTACATGAACAACAGGTCGTCACCGTCCCGTCCCCATGGCCCGCGCACCCCACCGTCATTGGGTGTGGCGACGGCATCGTCATAGGGGGTCGCCCACGACGGGCACGGTCCTGAGCCGTCGTCAACCCACAGCCAGGTCTTCACCGACCCCACGCGGTCTCGGAGGCCGTCGATCCGTTCGGCGAACGCGCCGTGGAACACGACGGCGACCGCGTCAGCGTTGTCCCACAGGTAGACCAGCTCGTCGTCCATGTAGCGGTAGTTGGTGTTCACCGGCACCAGGCCCGCCTTGAAACAGGCGAACATCGACTCCATGTATTCGGGGCAGTTGTAGAGGTACTGCGCCACCTTGTCCTGGTGGGAGACGCCGGTGGCGAGCAGCGCGGCGGCGACACCATCTGCCCGCTTGTCGAACTCCTGCCAACTCACCACCCGGTCACCATGGATCTGTGCGGGGGCGTCAGGCACGAGGTCGGCGCAGACCTCCCAGATCTCGGCGAAGTTCCAACCGGACATGTTCCCCCTCAGGTGTGCTGTGTGTTCGTGGCAGGTCGCTGGGACCGTGTGGACTGGCGGATTCTAGGACGATCCGCGCTGCAGGAGTTCGAAACGGTCGGCGACGTACTCCTGGATGGAGGCGGGATACACGGCTTCATTGTCGGCGAAGCTCAACGTTCCAAGGACGGTCTCCACCTCGCCGAGTCGCCGGAGGCCCTCAGTGATCGCCTGGCGACTCGTCCCCCCGCCGGAGCGTACGGCGGCGACGAGAATCTGGATGCCGGCGTAGCCCTGGGCGGCGAACGCGTCGGGGGAGCGGCCGTAGCGCTCCTCGAAGCGCCTTACGAACGTGCGGCTCGCCTCGACGTCAATGTCGGGATTCCACGAGGCGGCAACGATGAGGCCCGAAGCAGCAGGCCCGGCCGGCACGAGGACCTCGGGTGCGTTGAACCCGTTTCCTCCGACGAGAGGCACGTTCGCGTCGGTGGCGTCGGCGGCGAGGAGCAGGTTGGTGGCGGGAGTGGAGCGGGCAGCGAGGAACAACCCGTCAGGCGTTCCTTGGAGTGCCCGGGTGATCAGTTCCTCGTAGCCGGCCTCGTCGAGGGTCGTCGGGTCAAAGACGATGTCTTCGCTGAGTTCAACCCCGGCTGACTGCGCACCGTCACGGAACGCCGCTGCCGCACCGGTGGAGTAGTCGTCGGTTCCGTCGGAGATCAGTACCGCAGTGCGCACCCCCCGCAGATCCTTCGCAGCCTCGACTGCCTGGGGGATCATGACCCGTTCGCTGAGGGTGACCCGCCATACGGCGTCGCCGATGGCGGCGATGTCAAGGGTGGTGTTGGTGACTGCCAGCACCGGCACGCCGACCGCCTGGGCGAGGGGGTCGGTCTGGGCGGCGACGGGGGAGAGGGTTGGACCAAGAATCGCAGCGGCGCCCTGCTCGATCACCGTGTTGAACGCCGTGATGCCTCCCTCCGGTGAGGATCGGTCATCGAGGCTCGTCAGGCTGATGGGCGCGTCGCCACCGGCCTGTTCGACTTCGATGGCGAGCTCGGTCCCCTGCGATTGGCTGAGACCGTAAGGGGCGGCGTTGCCGGTCAGTGACGCCACCGACCCCACCAGCAAGGTTCCGTTGGTCGACGTTCCCGAATCGGTTGCGGCCCCCGCCCCGGCCGACTCGGTCGGGGCCTCGGCGGAACAGGCCCCCGCCATGATGAGCACGGCAGCCACCAGTCCGCTGATTGTGACCCGCCCTGCTCGAACCATTGGCTCACGCCTCCCATCCGTCGAGGTGCAGTCTGCACCGCTACGACGGTCTCCGTATTCCAGCGCGCGGACCGTAGCAGGCCCCTGCGGCGGCCACGTATCCCTCGGCCGGCGTGGTCGGTGGGTCCCGCCCGGTAGTGTCCGCCTCGTGGACTTCGACCTCCCACCCGAGACCGACCCGCGCCGCCTCGAGGTGCGTCAGTGGTTGGCCGAAAACCCCGATCCCAGTCCCCGCCGGCTGGCCGAAGCGGGGTACGTGGCACCGCACTGGCCCCAACCTTGGGGGCTGGGGGCCGACCCCACCCACCAACTGATCATTGATGACGAGTTGCGACGGGCCGGGGTGAAGCGGCCGTCGAACACCATCGGTATTGGATGGGCGGGCCCGACCATCATCCATGCCGGCACCCTCGAACAACAGGAGCGTTACCTGGTGCCGCTTCTCGCCGCCGAGGAGATCTGGTGCCAGCTCTTCAGCGAACCGGGAGCCGGGAGCGACCTCGCCAACCTCTCGACGCGCGCCGTGCGTGACGGGGACGAGTACGTGGTGAACGGTCAGAAGGTGTGGACCTCCATGGCGCACTTCTCCGCCTACGGCATCCTGATCGCCCGAACCGATCCCGACGCCCCCAAGCACAAGGGGATCTCGTACTTCATCTGCCCCATGGACCTCCCCGGCATCGAGATCCGGCCGATCATCGAGATGACCGGCGGTCACACGTTCAACGAGGTGTTCCTCACCGACGTTCGGATCCCTGCTGCGAACCTGGTGGGCGAGGAGAACAACGGCTGGGCGTTGGCCAAGGTGACGCTGGCCAACGAGCGTGTGTCCCTGTCAGGCGACGGCGCGTTGTGGGGGATGGGCCCGACCATGGCTGACGTCGTCTCGCTCGTTCGTGACGCCGGTGGTCTGCACGACCCCGTGCTGCGTCAGCGTTTCGCCTCGCTATACACCGAAGCCGAGGTGCTCCGACTGATCCGGATGCGAACGGTGTCTGCCGCCATTCGCGGGGTCGCGCCCGGACCTGAAGCGTCGGTCCGCAAAGTTCTCGCCGATGAGCACGGCCAGGCCCTCATGGCGTTCGTCAAGGACCTCTGTGGGCCACACGGCATGCTTGCGGGGGGTCGACCACTTGGTCAGGACAGTGGAATGTGGGACTTCGGCTACCTGTTTTCTCAGGCGTTGACCATCGGAGGTGGCACCGGCGACGTGCAGCGGAACATCCTCGGCGAACGCGCACTCGGCCTGCCGCACGACATTGACGCAGAAGCCGGCCTCGGCTGGTCCGAGGCGGCCGCTGGCCGCCGGCTTGCCACCAGCCCGGCCACAGGTAACGATCGTGACCATGGCTGAACCCGCTGACGACCAGATGTTCCGGCGCCACGCCAAGGTGGCGGCCGCAGTGGATCTCGAAGGTGTCCCTGCGGGCACGCCGGGCAAGGTGATGTACGTCGCCGGATTCTCGTGGCGTCGGTGTCGCGTCCGGTTCGACAACGGCGTTGAGCGCGGCGGACTTGACCGTCGTCACCTTGTCGGACTCGACGAGTGGCGGGAGCGTGAACACGCTGCGGCGGTGGCTGAGGCCCGGGCCACCCAGGAACGCCTCGCCGAGGAATACCGCGCCACGTTGCGACCAGGGGGAGCCCACTGATGAAGCTCGGGATGCAGTTGCAGTACAGCGGTGGTTTCAAGGAGTCGGCCCGCCAGGTCGCCGACTACGAGAGCGCCGGCCTCGACATTGTGTGGGTGGCAGAGGCCTACGGCTTCGACGCTCCGAGTTTCATGGGGTATCTCGCCGCCACGACCGAACGTATTGAGATCGCGGCCGGCATCCTCCCCATCTACACCCGCACACCGACGCTGTTGGCCATGACCGCTGCCGGTGTCGACGCCATGACCGACGGACGTTGCATCCTCGGTCTCGGGGCCTCGGGCCCCCAGGTCATCGAAGGGTTCCACGGTGTCGCCTACGACGCACCCGTGGGACGTACCCGCGAGATCATCGACATCTGCCGTCAGGTGTGGAAGCGGGACCGGGTCGATCACCACGGGCGCTACTACGACATTCCGTTGGCTGAAGGTGAGGGCACGGGTTTGGGCAAACCGCTCAAGATCATCGCCCACCCCGTTCGCGACAGCATCCCGATCTACGTGGCGTCGCTGGGGCCGGCCAACGTCCGCATGACCGCCGAGGTCGCTGACGGCTGGCTCCCGATCTTCTACATGCCTGAGCGTGCTGACGAGGTGTGGGGAGAGGATCTGCGTGCCGGCTACGCAAAGCGTGACCCTGCCCTCGGACCGATGAATGTCGTTGCCGGCGGAATCGTCGCCATCACCGACGACCCCGACCCAATTCTGGATCTCGGTCGTAGCGTGGCGGCGCTGTACATCGGTGGCATGGGTGCCCGGGAACGGAACTTCTACAATCAGCTCGCCTGCCGCTATGGGTATGAGGCAGAGGCCAAGGCCGTGCAGGACCTCTACCTCGACGGCAAGAAGCGTGAAGCTGCAGCGGAGATCCCACGTGAGTTCCTCGAGTTGACCAACTTGGTCGGCCCTGAGAGCTGGGTACGTGAGCGGATCTCGGCCTACGTCGAGGCCGGTGTGTCAGTGCTGAACATCATGCCGGTATCTGACGACCCCGTGGGGCTCATCGCCAAGATCCGCAGCTGGGTCGACGAGGGCTGATCGCCGCCAACATCAAGTGGCGTGCGGTGTAGTTCAGCGCACCATCGACGAGGTGCGTCCGAGTACCGCCTCGGCCTCAGCCACGAACCGCTCGACGAGTTCGCCGGCGGGCACCAGCGAGTCGATGGCTCCCGCCCCCTGCCCGGCGGGGAAGAACTCCCGAGTGGGGTCGACATCGGGAGCGTTCTCGTCGAGGCCGAGGTGGTTCACACCGTCCTCGAGCGAGCGCAGGAACTGCAGCGGGAAGGGTTGGAGGTCCCCGGGGTTTTCCTCCCAGTATCGGGTGTAGTCGTTGGCCACCACCCGGCACGTCTTGCCGGTGTAGCCACGGGAGATGGTGGTCCCGTCCTCGGTGAGGTTGACCAACGTCTCCTTGTACCCGACAACCGCCTGGGCTTCGGGGGTGGCGATGAATCGGGTGCCGACCCAGACGCCGTCCGCCCCCAGCGCAAGGGCGGCCGCCAAGCCGCGACCGTCAACGATGCCACCGGCGGCGACGACGGGAACCTTGTCCCCGACGGCATCGACGACCTGGGGGACGAGGGCCATGGTGGCGACCTGTCCGGTGTGGCCCCCGGCCTCGGTGCCTTGGGCCACAACGATGTCGCAACCAGCTGCCACGGCGGCGACGGCGTGACGAACCTTGCCGCACATGCTCACCACCAACACGTTGTTGTCGTGGCAGAGGTCGACCACATCGGTCGGTACGCCGAGACCGGCGACGAACACCCGTGCTCCGTGGTCGATCAACGTGCGGACCTGGGTTTCGAGATCTCCGGGTGCGGCGGTGAGCAGGTCGACACCCCACGGCTTGTCGGTCAGCTTCTTGGCGGCCTCCATCTCGACGACCATGCGCTCAACGTTCATCGTGGACGCCCCGAAGGTCCCGAAACCTCCGGCTTCGGACACGGCTGCCACCAGCTCGTGGTACGAGACGCCACCCATGCCGGCCAGCATGACGGGGTGGTCAACTTCGAGGATGTCGGTCAGGCGAGTTGAGAGCATGGGCACAGCGGACCATGCCACCCGGTCCCCGGTCAAGTGCGCGGGTTCCCGCCAGACGCGGGAGTGGGTGGGCATGCGCCCACCCACTCCGTTCGGTCCTGGCGACGCCGCCGCACACGGTGTCGCTGCTGACCTCTTGGTCGTACAACCGACTCGGGAAGGGGGAGCCGGATCGGTCGTTGGAACCGATGGTCACCCTATGGGGGAGCGGTTTCCCCGTGGTGTCCTGTGTGTGACCGGCGCGCGAACTCTTGTCGCCGTCAGGTTGCGACGGCGTCGGGGTCTGTCGTGATGTCGATGGGGTTGGCGGGGACCCTGCCGTCGGCGAGGTGGGGGAGTCCGGTCCGAAGCCCCGGCGGCAACAGACGTTCTGTGGTGGTGAGCAGCTCGCTGATGTGCCACCAACGCTGCCCGCTGAAGGCAACGGCCTCGAGTGCTTCAAGGCCGTGGGGGGTCCACTGCTCGGTCACCGCATCGCACCACGCGATGTGGATGTGTTCGAACTGGTCGAAGCGGATCCCCGCGAACGTGAACTGGGCGTGTTGGGTGAACACGCAGGGACCGATCTCGGCATCAACCACCCCCGCTTCCTCGCGTAGTTCGCGCCGTGCCGCGTCGATGCTTGATTCGCCGGGGTCGATGCCGCCACCGGGGATCTCCCACCAGTGGCCCTGTGCCGGCGCGCCCGGGTCGCTGCCTCGCAGCATGAGGAGTTGCTCGCCGGGAGCGAACAGCACCACCCGGGCGGCCTGGCGGCGGAGGGTGAACGGCACGTGGTGAGCCTAGGGGCCCCGAGGATCGGGCACATCGGCTGTCTCTGACGTCGTGGTGGAGACGTTCCGGTCGATGCCTGCTACAACCGTTCCATGGCCCTGTCCGGATCGTTGCTGCTCCGCCGTGGAGCGATGCGTCGCTGCCCGGTGTGTGGGCAGGGTCACCTGTTCCGGCGCTGGTTCCTCATGGAATCGGCGTGTCCGGGGTGTGGCCTCGTGTTCCGACGGGCTCCGGGGCACTGGTTGGGGTCGTGGTTCCTCAACGTGCTCGTGGTGCAGAGCGTGCTGGTGGCGGGCATTTCGGTGGTGGTGGCGTTGACCTGGCCGGCACGTCTCAATGCGTGGTCGATCGGGCTGGTGGTCGCGGTGGCGCTCAGCGTGCCGGCGCTGTTCTTCCCGTTCAGTCGGACGATCTGGACGGCGATTGACCTGGTGATGCGTCCGCTGGACTTCGACGACGGTGTCGATCCGGGGGTTGAGTTGTCGCAACTCCCGCCCGGAGGACCCCGCCCCCGGGGGAGGCCATGGGAGCGATCGTCCCCTTCACCAGACTCGCCGGGTCGCCACGACCCGCGGGAGTCAGGCGGCTCGCGCTGAGCGCCGTCGGGGGGCAGTGATGGTGGTCGTGGCTGGGAGGTGACGGTCGACGGGTCGGCGGTCACCCATGCGGGCTGCCACGCTCCATGCCGCAACTTCCAGTTCCGCCGCCCTCCGCCTGAACGCGGTCGCAGTGACCGGGTCCACATCTTCGGCAAGTGCCCGAAGCGATCGCGCCCGAGATCGGGCAAGTCGAAGGGCGAGGTCCGCCTCGGTGATGTCGTCAACGAGGTAACCGTGCATGTGATGTTCGGTGTCGGCTGACTGCGAGATGGTCACGGTCAGTGCAACCGCTGTCGCAGGAGGATTGTTCCCGGTCGGTCCCCGTGCGGCCCGGAGGTGGCCGGTAGCGTGTGCCGGCGGCACCCTTGCCGCCGGGTAACGGTGACGTCATGGACCACGATCCTCAGGCTGAGCATGAATCGGACGGTCGTTGATGGCCGGTCGGAACACGTCGTGGTGGGCTCACCCGACCCGTCTCATCATCGTCGTGTACACCACCGCTGCCCTCGTTGGTGGGTTGCTGTTGGCCCTTCCGTTGGCCACCGAGGACGGGAAGGCGGCCGCCGACCTCACGACGGCGGTGTTCACGTCAACTTCGGCGGTCACCGTCACCGGTCTGGCAGTGGTCGACACGGGAACCCAGTGGAGCGGCTTTGGCGAGGCGGTCATCCTGGCGTTGATCCAACTCGGCGGCTTCGGCATCACGACCTTTGCCTCGGTGTTCGCCGTGCTGGTGTTTCGCCGGCTCGGGCTCCGGGCTCGTCTCGCCACCCAGCTCGAACAGAACCAGATGACGATGGGAAACCTCCGCCCGCTGGTCCGCAACATCGCCGTGTTCTACCTGTGCGCGGAACTCCTCGGTGCGGTGGTGCTCACCGTCGCCTTCCTGCGGGCAGGTGCCGGGTCATTCGGCGAGGCGCTCTGGGCTGGGGTGTTCCACTCCGTGTCGGCGTTCAACAACGCCGGTTTCTCGACGTTCGCTGACGGGCTGACGGGCTTCTCCGCCGACGTTGGGGTGCTCGGCCCCGTCATGGTGCTCATCGTCGTCGGTGGCATCGGCTTCCCCGTTGTGCTCGAGATCTTCCGCACAGGGTTCGCTGCGAGACGCTGGTCGATACATACCAAACTGACGCTCGGTGCCACCGGGGCCCTGCTCGTGCTCGGAGCAGTCGGGTTCGCCGCTTTTGAATGGAGCAACCCCGGCACCCTCGGTGCGATGCCGGCACCTGAGCGGTTCCTCAATGCAGCGTTCGGCTCGGTCACTCCCCGCACCGCAGGGTTCAACTCCATTGACTACGGCGCAGCCGGGCCGGCCGCCCAGTTCCTCACCGCCGTACTGATGTTGATCGGTGGTGGCAGCGCGTCCGCAGCGGGAGGGATCAAGGTGACCACCTTCGCCTTGTTGGCGTTCGTGATTCTCGCCGAGTTGCGCAGTGACCCACAGGTCAACGTGTTCGGACGGCGGATCAGCGAGGCGACCCAGCGCCAGGCGGTGGCCGTGGCTTTACTCGGGGTCGGTTCGGTGGCGTTGGGCACCTTGGCCGTGGCGGCCACGTCGAGCGCCATCGACCTCGGTGCTGTCGTGTTCGAGGTGATCTCGGCGGTCGGGACGGTGGGGCTGAGCCTGGGGGTGACGGCCGAGTTCGAGCCGGCGAGTCAATGGTTGCTGTCGGGACTGATGTTGCTCGGCCGACTTGGGCCCGTGACGTTCGGTACGGCGTTAGTGTTGCGGCGGCGGGGTGTGCTGCTGCGCTATCCGGAAGGAAGACCTCTCATTGGCTGAGCGACGACAGCGGACATCCCGGCAGGACCAGGAGATTCTCGTCATCGGCCTCGGCCGGTTCGGCGGAAGTGTGGCGTGGGAACTCTCCGATCTCGGTCATGACGTGGTCGGCGTCGATGCCGACGAGGAACGAGTGTCAAACCTCAGCCACTGTCTGGTCCGGGCGGTGGTGGCCGACACCACCAAGCGTGAGGTGCTCGAACAGGTCGGCGCCAAGGACTTCGACCACGTGGTGGTTGGTGTCGGAGACGTTGAGGCGAACATCCTCACCGTGGCCGAACTGCTGGCCATGGGGGTTGAGGACCTGTGGGTCAAGGCAGTGACCACGGCACATGCCCGGATTCTCAAGTCGTTGGGGATCGAGCACGTCGTGTCCCCCGAGCACGAGATGGGTCGCCGTATCGCCCATCAGGTCACCGGGAAGATGGTGGACTACATCGAACTTGATGAGGGTTTCGCCCTCGTCGAAACCAGGGTGCCGAGTGATCTGGCCGGCAAGACCCTCGCTGACGCTCAGGTTCGGGCCCAGTTCAACGTCACGGTGGTGTGCATCAAACCTCCCGGCGAGCAGTTCACGTACGTGGAACCCGCCACCGTGCTCGAACGCGGCGCCCTCATCCTCGTGGCCGGGGACAAGGAACGTGTCGAACGCTTCGCCGAGATGAGTTGACCGGTGCGACACGGAAGGAATCAACGGTGATGGGCGCGCTCAGTGGTCATGTCTCGGTGGTGACGGGGGGCAACGGCGGCATCGGACTTGGGATTGCTCTCGCACTCGCCGGCGCCGGCGCCGACGTCGCGGTGTGGGGACGCGACGAGACCAAGAACGCTCAGGCGCTGGAGGCGCTACTGGCTTTGGGCGTGCGCGCCGTCGCACTTCGCTGCGACGTGTCCGACGAGGACCAGGTCACCGCAGCGTTCGACCAGACGCTGCACGAACTCGGCAAGGTCGACTCACTGTTCGCCAACGCCGGGGTCGGCGGTTTTGCGCCGTTCACCCAGATGTCGCTCGCCGAGTTCCGGCGGGTCACCTCGATCAATCTCGACGGGGCCTTCCTCACCTTGCGCGCCGCCGCCGCCCACATGGTTGAACGGGGTGAGGGCGGCTCGTTGGTGGGGATCTCGTCGGTCTCGGCCATCCACGGCGCACCCGGAATGGAGCACTACGCCGCATCCAAAGCGGGTCTTGCCGCAATGATGCGGGGCCTCGCCGTCGAGCTCGCCCGACACAAGATCCGTTGCAACTCGATCCTGCCGGGTTGGACCGATACCGACATGATCGCCCCGGCGACGGGGAACCAGCGTTTTGTGGACAACACGCTCAAGCGCACCCCGTTGCGTCGATGGGGGACTCCTGCTGATTTCGGTGACGTGGCGGTCTACCTCGCCGATCCGACCAACCTGTTCCACACCGGTGACTCGGTGGTCGTCGACGGCGGCTACACCATCTACTGAGGTTCACCTAGGTGGTCGTGTCCACCACACCGATGAGTGCCATGATGTGGTGCAGTTGATGTAGGGAGGAACGAACGATGCGTGTCGTGGTCGACTTCGATGTGTGTGAGAGCAACGCGGTGTGCATGGCCATTGCGCCCGAGGTGTTCGAGGTGCGAGATGACGACTTCCTCTACGTCCTGTTGGACGAACCTCCCGAGGAGTTGCGGGACAAGGTCGAAGAGGCGGTGCGGCGCTGCCCCAAGCAGGCCATTCGGATCGAGGACTGAGGCGTTCCCCTGCCCGGCGTACAAGTTGATCGTTCCTCGGCTGAACCCCCGACCGATCACGTCGTCGTCGTTGGCGCATCACTGGCCGGGGTGCATGCGGCAGCAGCACTGCGCCGCGATGGGTACCACGGTGGGCTCACGATCCTCGACGCGCAGCCCCATCACCCCTACGACCGGCCTCCACTGTCAAAGGAACTGCTGACAGGCAGATTCGGCCCCGACGACATTGGTCTTCGTTCGGCTGAGGGTCTTGACGTCGTGTGGAAACTTGGTCGGCCGGTACACGGCGTTGTGCGCGACGGTTCAGGGCCCGGGGGTCGTGGCGGCCGGCTCGTTGCCGGCGACGAGGAGATCGTGTTCGATGGACTCGTCATCGCCACTGGTGCCGACGCACGAAAATTGCCCGGGACCGACCACTTGGCGGACGTCGGGGTGTTGCGCACCCTCGACGACGCCGTCGCCCTGCGTGATGCGATCGATTCGGGGATCTCGACGCTGCTGGTGGTCGGTGCCGGCTTCATCGGTCTTGAGGTGGCTGCCTCGGCGCGTCAACGGGGCGTGGAGGTCGTCGTGGTCGAGTCGCTCGGCCAACCGCTGGGGCGCATCCTGGGTGACGACGTCGGTGCGTTCGTGGCCAGAGCCCATCGGGCCCACGGCGTTGACCTGCGGCTCGAAACCGGTGTGTCCTCGCTGGTCGCCGCGGCATCCGGAGGTGTCGAGGCCCAGTTGAGCGATGGATCGGTGATCCACGCCGATCGGGTGGTCGTCGGTATCGGTGTACGCCCGGCCACCGACTGGTTGGCGGGGGCAGGCCTGGTGCTCGATGACGGCGTGGTGTGCGACGAAACCCTGTCTGCGGCACCGGGGGTCGTTGCGGCCGGTGACGTGGCCCGGTGGCCAAGTCGGCGCGCCGGGCGCCTCATGAGGGTTGAACACTGGGATCACGCCATCGCCTCGGGGGAGGCGGCGGCTCGGCGCCTCTTGGCGGGCCCCGACGCCGAGATCTTTGATCCCGTCCCGTGGTTCTGGTCCGATCAACACGACATGAAGATCCAACTCGTCGGTTTTGCCGGCCCGGACCTCGACTCCGAGGTGGTGTCCGGTTCGTTCGAGGAGGATCGGGTGGCGGTGGCGTACGGCCGTGGGGGTGTCCTCGTCGGCATGCTCGGAATCAACCGGCCGAGGCACGTGGCGCTCATGCGTGAACAGGTCACCTCGGGCGTGTCGTTCGCCGACGGCGTGGCCGCAGCGAGGGCCTTGTGACCGCCAGCGCAGCGTTGGTGTTGGCCTTGACCGCCGTGGTCGCGGCCGTCGACTGGCTGGCGGTGGGAGCCCGAAACCGCCGACTTGAGTACGTGGCCAAGCCGCTGACAACGGTCGGGCTCATCGCTGTCGCCGTGATCATCAACCCCGCCGATCCCCTGGCGCGGGTCCTGTTCGTCGTCGCACTCGTGTTCTCCCTCGGGGGAGACGTGCTGCTCATGCTGCCGGCGCGGGAGCGGTTGTTTCCCTTCGGCCTCGCCTCGTTCCTTGTGGCACACCTCGCCTACATACCGGGCCTGGTCCTCCTCGGAGCCGCGACGGGCGGGATGTCGGGGACATGGTTGGTCGTGGGTCTGCTCGTCGCTGCGGTGGGGGTTGCGACCGTCGGACGTCACGTCCTCGGTGGGGTCCAACGCAACGCACCGGCGCTCGTGGGTGCGGTGACGGTGTACCTCACGGTGATCCTCGCCATGCTGGTGGCAGCGTTCGGGACGGTGCGCCCTCTCGCCATTGTTGGTGCTGCACTCTTTTGCATTTCTGACAGCGTGCTTGCGTCAAACGAGTTCGTCCGCGCCCGCAGAGGCGCCCATCTCGTGGTGATGGTCACGTACCACCTTGCTCAGGCGTTGCTGGTGCTGTCGCTCATCAATTGGTGACCGACGGGCGCCGGAATGCGCCGGGAGCCGCCACACTGAGGAGGTGAACGAGCGTCGGCAGGATCCGCAGTGGTACCGCGACGCCGTCATCTACCAGGTGCACGTCCGCAGTTTCGGCGACTCCGATGCCGACGGTGTGGGTGACTTCCAAGGACTCACCGCCCGGCTCGACCATCTCGTCGACCTTGGTGTGACAGCCATCTGGCTCCTTCCGTTCTACCCCTCACCGCTGCGTGACGACGGGTACGACATCGCCGACTACGGCGGGATCAATCCGTCCTACGGCACGCTCCACCACTTTCGGGTGTTTCTCCGTGCCGCACACCGTCGGGGCCTGCGTGTCATCACCGAGCTGGTGTTGAACCACACCAGCGATGCCCATCCGTGGTTCCAGCGAGCCCGTCGTGCCGCGCCCGCCAGTCGGTGGAGGAACTTCTACGTGTGGTCGGACACGCCGGATCGGTACCCCGAGGTGAGGGTCATCTTCGAGGACTTCGAAACGTCGAACTGGGCGTGGGACCCGGTGGCGGGCTCGTACTACTTCCACCGATTCTTCTCCCATCAACCCGATCTGAACTTCGACAACCCCGAGGTGCGTCAGACCATGCTCCGGGTCATCGACCGGTGGTTGGAGATGGGAGTGGACGGGGTTCGCCTCGACGCCGTGCCCTACCTGTTTGAACGCGACGGGACCAACGGGGAGAACCTCCCCGAGACCCACGGGTTCCTCAAGGAACTCAGGGCCCACGTTGACGCCAACTTCCCCGACCGCATGCTGTTGGCCGAGGCGAACCAGTGGCCCGAGGACGCCGTGGCGTACTTCGGAGATGGCGACGAGTGCCACATGGCCTTCCACTTTCCGCTCATGCCCCGGCTGTACATGGCGGTCCGCATGGAGGACCGCCATCCGGTGATCGACATCTTGTCGCAGACCCCCGCCATTCCCGACGGCGCCCAGTGGGCGTTGTTTCTGCGCAACCATGACGAACTGACGCTCGAGATGGTCACCGACGAGGAGCGCGACTACATGTACCGCGCCTACGCCGGGGACCCGCGCATGCGCGTCAACCTCGGTATCCGCCGCCGCCTCGCGCCTCTCATGGGGAACGATCGCCGCAAGATCGAACTGCTCAACGGGCTGCTGTTCGCCCTGCCGGGCACCCCCGTCGTCTACTACGGCGACGAGATCGGCATGGGCGACAACGTCTACCTCGGTGACCGCGACGCCATGCGCACCCCGATGCAGTGGAGTCCCGACCGTAACGCCGGGTTCTCAGCGTCGAACCCGCAGCAGTTGTTCCTGCCGGTGGTGATCGACCCCGAGTACCACTACGAGTCGGTGAACGTCGAGGCGCAGTTGCGTAACCCGTCGTCACTGCTGAACTGGATGCGTCGGATCATTGCCGTGCGTCGCCAGCATCCCGTGATGGGTCGCGGGGACATCTCGTTTCTCTACCCCGAGAACGCCCGAATCCTCGCCTTCGTGCGCTCAGATGGGGCACAGCGCATCCTTGTCGTGGCCAACCTCTCACGACACGCCCAGAGCGCAGGGTTGGACCTCGCTGAGTATCGGGGGGCGGTTCCTGTCGAGTTGTCCGGTGGCGTCGCGTTCCCCCAGATCGGCGACGGACCGTGGCATGTCTCATTGGCCCCCTACGGCTTCTACTGGTTCCGTCTCGATCCTCAGCCGGCGGCGGTCGCCACCCAGCCCACCGATCCGTCGGGTCTTCCTGTGGCGTCAGTGCGCGCCTCGTGGCAGGAACTGTTCACCAGCCGTGGCCGCGATGAACTGTCACGGGTCATGCCGGCGCTGTTGGCGCGTGCCCGCTGGTTCGCCGGTCGTCACCGGCCGATCGCAGCGGTTCGTGTTGAGGACGTGGTCCCGCTCGACACCGGGCGACGCCCCGATGTGTGGCTCTGCCTCGTTGAGGTCGACTACCAGACCGGCGAACCTGACACCTATGTGGTGCCGCTGGTCGTCAAGGCGGCTGACGACACCGTGGCAGTGCTGTTGGATCGACCCGACACGGCGCTGGCCTGGCTTGATGTGGGAGCGACCGGGGAGCGGATGCTGCTGGCGGACGTGCTCGCCGACGATGCACTCGTCGCCCGACTCCCTGATCTGTTCACCCAGCGTCGACGGTTCCGCTCGGCCACGGGCGGCGAGGTTCGGGCAAGCGCAACCCCGGCGTTCCGCCGTCTCGTGGAAGGTGGTGACGACCTCGTGGCGGAACGGATCGAGGGGGAGCACAGCAACTCGTTGAGGAGCTACGGACACCACTTCGTCCTCAAGGTGTTCCGGCGGGCTCAAGCAGGGACGAACCCCGACTATGAGGTTTCGAAATACCTCACCGATGCCCGATTCCCCAACGCTCCCGCAGTGCTCGGTGCCATGGAGTACCTGGCCGGCACCGACGGTGCTCCGGGCCCGGAGGCGGCGCCACGAACGATCGCCATGGTCAGTGTGCACGTTCCAAATGAGGGTGACGCCTGGCGCTACACCGTGGACCGGCTCGAGTTGTTCGTTGAGGCGGTGCTCGCCTCACCACACGGATCCATTCCGGACGAACCAACCCTTGCCGCACTGGTGGCCACCCCGATGGACCCGGGCCCCGGTTTCGACGAGCACGTCGGAACGTTCCTCGACGGTGCGGCACGACTCGGGCAGCGGCTCGGGGAGCTTCACCTCTGTCTGGCGGCTGGGGATCACCCGGATTTCGCCCCGGAGCGTTTCACCGCGCTGTGGCAGCGCTCGCTCTACCAATCGATGCGGTCCCGGGTCGCCCCCGCCATGGACGAACTCGCCGGTGCCCGCCAGCGCCTCCCCGCAACGGCTCAGGGTCTCGTGGATCGCGTCGTGGCACGCACCGATGAAATCGAGGCGCTCTATGAGGTGCTGCGCGTCGAGCAGTTCGCAGCCCGACGGATCCGGGTGCATGGCGACCTTCACCTCGGACAGGTACTGCTCAGCGGCCGGGACTGGGTTTTCCTCGACTTTGAGGGCGACCCGTCACGCCCACTGAGCGAACGCCGTCTCAAGCGCCCGGCTCTCGTCGATCTCGCAGGTCTGGTGCGATCGCTTGACTATGCCGTCGGTGCCGCAGTCGTGTCGCTGCTTTCGCGAGGCGTTGTCCGCTCCGACCACGTCGTCGACGCCTGTGAGGTCGGGGGTGTGTGGCGGTGGCGGGTCAGTGGCGAGGTCCTGCGCTCCTACCGGGCCACCGTTGAGGGGTCGGGGCTGATCCCCGACGACCCGGGAGGTTTCACCCGCCTGTTCACCCCGGTTCTCGCTGACCGGATCGTGCACGAGGTCCGCCACCACGCCCGGTTGGGCCGGGACCCCCACGAACTCGTGGTGGCATTGGAGGCGCTCGACCGACTGCTCGGAGACGGCGCACTGTGAATGGCGAATCCCTGACGTCGGTGGCGAACCGTCTCGGGGTGATGCCGGCGTACCGCGATGTGTTCGGTGAGGAGCACACCGCCGGGCGCGACGCACTCGTGGCGGTCACTGGCGCACTGGTGGGTCGTCGTGGAACTGGCGAGGCGGAGGTCGTCGATGCGGCAAGGGGGCTCCTCGGTGAGTTCGATGCACGACTGATCCCGCCGGTCATCGTGAACTGGGTTCCCAACGATGTGGTGATCCCCGTGCGGTCTGGGGTGAACGAGGGCGACCGGGTGGAGGTCAACGTCCGACTGGATGAGCGTTGCCGGGGGGTCGGATTCACCGAATGGTCGTGGCGCGGACGCGTCACCGCTGGTGACGCGTCGCCGGTTGTCCGCTTTGCCTCCTCGGCACTGCCGGTCGGGCGTCATCAGGTGACGCTGGATGTCGGGACACGTCACGGAGAGGCGACGTTGCTGGTGGCGCCCGGGCGGTTGGCGCCGCTGCCTGACACCGGTCACCTGTGGGGCGTGTTCGCGCCGGTGTGGTCGGTGTGGGGCCCGTCGAGGCCGGACGCCACCGTGACGTCGCTCGACGAGGTGGGACGCTGGGTGCACACCCACGGGGCGGGCCTCGTCGGGACGTTGCCGTTGCTCACCACCTTCCTCGATGCGCCCTACGAGCCGAGTCCGTACTCGCCGGTGAGTCGCCGCCACTGGAGCGAGGTGTTGGTCGACCTCGACGAGGTCGCCGAACATTTCGGATGGGGCGACGTGGGGAGCTCCAGGGCGACACCGATCAAAGCCCGACAGCCACTGCGCTGGGACGCGGGTGCGCAGTGGGTCCGGCTGCGGCCGCTTCTGGCGGAGGTTTCCCGTCGTGTCGACGACGTGGACGCCCTTCGCAACCGTCTCGAGGCGTTCCTCGGTTCTCGCCCCGAGGTCGTGGCGTACAGCTGTTTTCGGGCTGAGGTGGAACGCACCGGGTCGGGGTGGCACCACTGGTCGGTCACTGCTCGTGCCGGCCGGCTCGAGGCCCAGCCCCACGACCGCGATTCGCGCATGTGGGCGTGTGCGCAGTGGCTTGTCCACGATCAGGTCTCCCGCTTGGCTGACGGGTTCGCCCGGCGCGACCAGGTGCTCTATTTGGATCTGGCCATCGGGACCCACGCCGAGGGTTTCGACACCTGGGTCGACCAGGACCTGTTCGCGTGGGGTGCGACGGTCGGCGCTCCACCGGACGTGAACTTCACGCGCGGCCAGAACTGGGGGTTCCCCCCGGTACGTCCCCATGCTGCGTCGCTGCGTGGGCACGAAGAGTTCGCCGCAGCACTCGCCACCCATCTCGAGGTGAGTGGGGTGCTGCGGCTCGACCATGTGATGGGACTTCAGCGGCTGTTTTGGGTCCCCGACGGCATGGACGCCGTCGACGGGGTGTACGTCAAACAGCCCATGGAGGAGTTGCTTGCGGTCGTGTGTATCGAGGCCGCCGCGCACGGAGCGGCGATCGTGGGGGAGGACCTGGGAACGGTCGATCCCGGGATCACTGAGGCCATGGAGTGCCACGGCCTGTACGGCATGTACGTCGGGCAGTTCGAGGTGCCCCAACGTGGGGCTGAGGGGCTGGGGGTACCGGGGGCGATGACGGTGGCCGCGCTCAACACGCACGACACCCCGACGTTCGCCGGCTGGGCTGGCGCCACCGACGTGACCGAGCGCGAACTCGCCGGAGGCCTCGACCAGCCCAGCGCCGACGCACTTCGACGCGTCCGGGGCGATCAGGTTGTCGCACTGGGACCACTTATGGGGTCAACCGAACCAGGCGCAGGCGGGGCTGGCGAGCAACCGGGCGTGCACGCGCACCCCCATCCGCTTCTGGGAGGGTTCCTCGAGTGGCTGGCCTCGAGTGAGGCCGCAGCGGTTCTCGTGTCACTGGACGATCTGGCGGGTTCTTCTGAACCCCAGAACGTGCCGGGCACCCCGGCATCCCGCCCCAACTGGGTCGCCCGGCTCCCCCTGTCGTTCCCGGCGCTCATGGTCGACCCGGTGGTGGAGGAGATCCTTGCCCGGGTGGGTGCTGCCCGCGCGAGCGCGCCGGGCTTGGCTGTATCCGCAGGGAAGGAGCCGTGACGCTCGGTGGCCGTCGGGCTAGCCTTGCGGTCGAGGGTGCCCGGTGCGGAGGCCGGCGATTGTCGGTAGCCCTCGTTGAGCTGTCCGTCCCCACCGAATGAGGCCCATGTGACAACCGCACCGGATGAGATCCGGGTTGACGAGAGTGACGCCGTCGACGGCGGTCGTCTGCGGCTGCTGCAACGGGCCGGCGCATCGCTCGTGGGGTTCGCCTCGGCGTTTCTCGGACCACCGCCCGTTGAGCCGTCGGTGGGTGTCGCCACCAGCGGAACGGCAATCGTTGACCGCTCACGAGTCATCGCACCCGCACCCAAGCTCGCCGCCCAACGGAACTGGCGCGCCCATGCATTGACCGTGCTGTACGGAACCGTCGGGTTCCTCGGTGTGCTCGTGGTGGTGGCGTCGGCACCGGTGTGGAGGAACGCCGCGCCAACCTGGCGACTCACCGTGCCGGGTATCGCCCACCCGCCCGAGAGCAGTCTCCACGCCGCCATCCTCTTCGTCGGAGGCCTCATCGCCATGTGGGTGGGTTGGGTTGGGATGATCGGCCGCGCAGAACGCATGCCGGCGTCCCCCAAGGCGCGTCTCATCGTGGCTGTCGCTGTGCTGGCGTTGTGGTGCATACCCCCGGTGCTGGGGACCCCGATGCTCAGCAACGACGCCTACAGCTACGCCGCTCAGGGGGAGATGATGGCGCGGGGTATCGATCCCACCGAGGTTGGCCCCTACGCGTTGTCGCGGGGGCCGTTCCTCAACGCGGTCGACCCCATCTGGCGCGATGCTCCCGCTCCCTATGGCCCGGTGGCGATCGCGCTCTCTGAGATTTCCGCCACCGTCACGGGGCACTCGCCGTCGGGCTCGGTGTGGATGATGCGTCTGTTGGCCACTGCCGGAGTGGTCATGACCGCGGTCGGGGTCGTGCTGATTGCCCGGCGGCAGCGGGTCCCCGCTGCGGGGGCGCTGGTGGCGGGTGTCGCCGGTCCTCTGGTGTTGTTGCACATGATCGGTGGAAGCCACAACGACTCGCTGATGATGGGGTTGTTGACCCTCGGCATGGCCGCCTTCGTTGCGCACCGCAAGTATCTCGCTGTGCTGCTCGTCACCCTTGCGGTGGCGGTGAAGCTCCCGGCGGGAGTGGCGCTCGCCTTCATCGGCTGGAACTGGTTCGGAGATCGAATCGTTCGGCTCCGCGACCATGTGGGTGCAACCGTTGGGGTGGGTCTGGCCTCCGGGGGGATCCTGGTGGTGCTATCCGCCGCTGCGGGGATTGGCGTTGGCTGGGTCATGGCGCTGTCGAACACGTCGTCGGTCACGACCACGTTCTCCATGTCCACCAAGCTCGGGCTGCTGGCCAATGACCTCGCCCAGATCGTTGGACTCGACGTGTCGGTGTCGATATGGCTCGGAGTATTCCGCATGCTTGGCCTGGTCGTCGCCGGGCTGATGTGTCTGTGGTTCCTGGTTCGGAGCCCGCGCATCGGTGTGGTGCGTGCTGTTGGACTCGCCATGGTGGTCAGCGTCTTGTTGGGCCCGGTGGTCTGGCCGTGGTACCTGCCGGCCGGCCTGGCGCTCCTCGCCGCCAGCGGTCTGGGACGGTGGCGCCCCACCTACCTCGTGTTGGTGATCGCCGCCTCGACGTTCGTGTGGCCCACGAGTGTGGACCCGGTGCAGTCCCTCATCGACGTGAGTCACCTGCTCGGGCTGGCGTTCCTGGCGCTGGTCGTCCTCATTGCGTTCGCCGCACAGCGTCTCTCGGTGCGCATGGCCGAGGCCCGGTCCCAACGTGAGGCGCGCCGTCACCTCACCATTGCTGCCCAGCAGCGCTGGGGAACTTCCTGAGGCAAAGCGGGACCAAGACGCCCCCGTCAGTGGGGCGTGTACCCCAGGTCGAAATCAGTGGTGGCTGAGTTCGTGCGCCAACGGACCGCTGCTGCGTTCCCGCAGGGCGAGCGCCACTTCGAGTCGTTCGAGATGCTGGGCGACGATGCGGTCACCCTGTGGGACCTCATGGTCGCTGAAGAACGCGAAGACGAGGTTGGCGACCTCGGGCCGGTCGAGGTACCGGATGCCTTCGAGCATGCGGGCGATCGAGTTCGTCGGGAACGTGTCGTTGATTGCGTCCCAGTGGGTTGACACAAAGGCCCATGCCCGATCGCCGCACGACGTGTTCGCCATGGTGCGTCTCAGCAGGTAGGGCGCATTTTGGGTCCGGACCCGGCCGTCGAGACACATCGCCATCGTTTCGTCGAGCAATGCAGGTTCCTGGAAGTCGGCAAGCGCAGTGAGCAGTCGCATCTCGTCCTGGGGGGTGGGCGCCGCCTCAACCCGCCTGACGAAGTCCTCGTAGACCTCGCGGCCTCCGGTGTGCGCGACGACCGCAATGGCGGCGGCGGTCATGGCCGGATCAACCGCCGAGGGGTCGTCGGTGGCCGCCGCAAGCAGGTCGGTGGCAAGGATCCGGGTGGCGGGGTCCGCTGCGGTGGTGCCCAACGCGGTGAACAGGGTGCCGCGCAACTGACGGGACCGGTCGTCGTCGCCGTTGCGTGGCGTCGTTCCCAGTCGCTCGAATGCGGGGCCGACAAGCTCAGCAACCATCGTCTGCCAACGTGCCACCGGGTCCTCGCCGGTGACCAGACGGTCAATCGCGTCAATGACCCCAACGATCCGCTGCCAGACCGTGAGGTCCTCCTCCACGGTGAAGTGGGGAAGCAGTCGGAGGATGTCGACGATGCCCATGCGATCGGCGAGGACTGCCGCCCAGGCGTCGTCGAGGATCCCGTACCGCTCCAGCGGCGACAACTCGTCGGCGGCGCGGGCCACAAGAGCGTCCAGGAGGTCTGGTGCGTACGCCACGCGGTAAAAGCCGGTGCCCTGGGTGTTGGCAACGACCCAACGGGCGGGTTCGACGAGTTGCACGTCGAGGCTGGACTCGGTGATGAGTTCGCGTTCGACGGTGAGTGCACCGCCGCCGGACTGCGTGACGAGTACCGGGACCTGCCAACGCCGCTGCGGCGCCGTCGTGTCGGGCTTGCCTTCGCCAAGATCGCCGGCGTAGCCGAACGGTTCCTGGCCGAGACGCAGGGTTCGGCCTTCGTCGACGAGATCGACGGTGACGAGAGGGAAGCCGCCCTGGAGGATCCACGATTCCGCGATCTGGCGGACCGGCATTCCCGTGCTCGCCTCAAGCGCATCCCACAGGTCCGACGTCTGGGTGTTGGCGTAGGCGTGCTGGGACAGGTACCGCCGGATGCCGGCTCGGAAACCATCGGGGCCGAGCCACTGTTCGAGCATCCGCAGCACCGCAGCGCCCTTTTCGTAGGTGAGGATGTCGAACATGGCTTCGGCTTCGTCGGGGGATACGACGGGAAACTCCACCGGTCGTGTCCCGCGGAGCGCGTCCACGTCGAATGCCGCGGTGCGAGCCACCCCGAAACTCGTCCACCGGTCCCAGTCCGGTCGGAATGCATCGGTGGCGGCCATCTCCATGAACGTTGCGAATGCCTCGTTCAGCCAGATCCCCTCCCACCAATCCATGGTGACGAGGTCGCCGAACCACATGTGAGCAAGTTCGTGGGCGATCACATCGGTGACGTTCTGAAGTTCCGGCTGGGTCGCCTCGTCGGGGTCGACGAGCAGCAGCACCTCGCGGAAAGTGACACAGCCGAGGTTCTCCATCGCCCCGAAGGCGAAGTCGGGGATGGCCACGAGGTCGAGCTTGTCGCCGGGGTAGGGGATGGCGTAGTACTCGGCGAAGTAGTCGAGGCAGAACGCAGCCACTTCCCGGCCGTAGTTGGCGAGGTGGGCCATGCCTGGCCGGTGCACGATCCGAACCGGTACGCCTCCGGCATCGGTGGCTTCGGTGATGTCGAGGGGTCCGACGACGAAGGCCACGAGGTAGGTCGACATCACCATGGTGTCGGCGAACCGGACCACCACCTTGTCGGTGTCGTCGTTCGTTCCCGTGTGGGGTTGGCGATCGATCTCAGCGGCGTTGGACACGGCGACGTGCCCGTTGGGGACGATCAGGGTGATCCCAAACGTGGCCTTGAACGCCGGCTCGTCCCAACAAGGAAACGCCCGTCGGGCGTCGGTCGGTTCGAACTGGGTGACCACCAGGTGCTGGGCGTCGCCCGCCTCATCGTTCCAGCTGGACCGGTACACCCCTCGTAGCCGGCCGTCGAGGCGGCCGCTGAAGGAGAGGTGTAACTGGTGTGGGCCGGGGTGGAGCGTGGCACCGGGATCAACGGTGATCCGTTCGGCTTCGGTGTCGACGCTCACTGTCGCGTCGTGGCGCTGCCCTGCGGGGGTCACCACCCAGGCGGCGGCGAGCTCCAGATCGGCGGCGTTGCACACCAGTGCATCACACGGGGTCACCACATCGAGGTCGATGGTCACGGTGCCGGTGAACGTGCCGGCTGCTGCATCGGGCTCGATGATCAGGTCGTAGTGCCGGGGGACGGCGCGTCGGTCGAGTCGGTACGGGTCGGTGCTCACAGGTGTCAGCGTACGGGGTCCGACGTCGCAGTTGCGCCGGGAGCGCGTGGGCGGTGGGAGTAGCCTCGGCGGCCATGGTGAGCAACGACAACCCTCTCGTGTCAGGTAGTCCTGTGGCCAACGCGCCCTACGACGTGTTGTGTGTGGGGAACGCCATCGTGGACGTATTGGCACAGGCCACCGACGATTTCCTCGACCAACACGGTCTGGTCAAGGGCACGATGCAGTTGGTGGATGACGCTGCTGCCCACGCCCTCTACGCGGCCATGGGGCCCGGTATCGAGGTCTCGGGTGGGTCGGCGGCCAACACCGCAGCGGGGATCGCCAGTTTCGGCGGTCGCCCGGCGTTCATCGGCAAGGTCGCCACCGACCAACTCGGTGAGGTTTTCGCCCACGACCTGCGAAGCGCAGGGGTCCACTACGGCGTGGTTCCCGCCCCGGCGGGGTCACCGGCTACGGCGCGGTGCATGGTGCTGGTCACCCCTGACGCCCAGCGGACGCTCAACACGTTCCTCGGGGTGTCGGCGGAGATCGGACCCGACGACATCGATGAGGATCTCGTCGTGAGTTCGGCGGTGCTCTACGTGGAGGGCTACCTGTGGGACGCCCCCGGGGCAAAAGCGGCGATCCTGCGAGCCATGGACGTGGCCAGGATGGCGGGTCGCAAGGTGGCGTTCACTCTGTCCGATCCCTTCTGCGTCGAGCGGCACCGAGACGAGTTCATCGAGCTCGTCTCGGCGCGCGTCGACATCCTCTTCGCCAATGAGGTCGAGATCGCCGCTCTCGTCGGAGAGGGGTCGTTCGATGCGGCCGTCGAGGCGGTCGGGGGGATGGTGGAGCTGGCGTGTTTGACCCGCAGCGAACAGGGGTCGGTGGTGGTGAGTGGCGGCGGCGGGACCGTGGCGGTCCCCGCTGCTGGGGTCGACGAGGTGCTCGACACCACGGGGGCGGGGGATCTCTACGCCGCCGGTTTCCTTTTCGGCTTGGTGCACGGCAAGCCACTCGCTGAGTGCGCCCGGCTCGGCGGCATTGCTGCCGCCGAGGTGATTTCCCACCTCGGTGCCCGCCCGTTGGTCCCGCTCACAGACCTGATCTGATCCGGGCTGGTCGATGCTGTTCGGCCGAGGGTTGACAGCGGGATAATGACCGTTATTATCACGGGCTGATGACCGAATCGGCCGCCTCCGTCGTTGAGACAACCCACGCCGACCCTGGCGCCGCCGCGGGCGAGGACACGGCGAGTCGCCTGGTGCGTGCCGCGATTGAGGTGTTCGCCGAGCGTGGCTACGACGGAGCCGGGGTGTCCGAGATCGCCCGGCGGGCAGGTCTGAGCACCGGCGCCATCTACTCCCGGTTCTCTGGCAAGGCTGAACTGCTGGCTGAGGCCATCGCCGCGTCAGGAACCGATGAACTCGACCGCTTGTTCGCCCAGGCTGACGGCACCGGCCGCGTCGTTGACGTGCTCGCCATGGTGGGCAATCAACTCATTGGCCAGGGCGAGGCGCTGAACCGGGCCCTGCTGCTCGAAGCCTTCGCTGCAGCGCGACGCGACCCTGAGGTTGCGTTGTGGTTGCAGGAGGCGCTGGCGCTGCGAGCGAGCCATCTCGCCCATCTCATCGACCAAGGCAAGGCTGCGGGTCTCGTGGCCGCCGACCTCGACACCGCCGCCATCGTGCACTTCGCCCATGCCGTCGGCCTCGGCATGGTGCTGTTCGGAGCCATCGGCGCAACCCAACCCGATGCCACCGAGTGGCAGCAGCTCATCGGACGGGTTGTCGGCACCGTCGTCCCCACCGAATCGACCTGAGAATTCCCATCCGAAAACGATCGAACCAACCGAGCACCCGCAGGACAGGAGAACAACCATGACTGACACCACCGAGTTCCGCAATGACGCTGACATCCTCGGCCGGGCCGACATCAACGACCTTGAGGCCATCATGGAGGTGTCCAACACGGACACCAACGAGCTGATTCACAGCGTGAGTGACAACGCTGACGCCATCTTCACCTGGGACTACGAAAAGGGTGCCCGTCCGGCGCTCAACAAGCTCTACGAGAAGGCCAAGACCTCCCAGTGGAATGGCGAGACCGACCTTGACTGGTCGATCGAGGTGGACCCCACCAAGGTGCTCATGGCCATGCAGGACGGCGCCGCCGCAGCCGGCCCGCTGGCAGCAATGGCCACCGCCCCCGGCTCACCGTTCGCGAAGTTCGGTGACAAGGAGTGGGAGCAACTCGGCCTCGAGTCGTTGAACTGGCGTCTCAGCCAGTTCATGCACGGCGAGCAGGGTGCGCTGCTGTGCACCGCCAAGATCGTGGAGACCGTGCCGTGGATCGACGCCAAGTACTACGCCGCCACCCAGGTCGTCGACGAGGCCCGTCACGTCGAGGTGTTCGCCAAGTACCTCGACACCAAACTGACCGGCTACTACCCGATCAACGCCCACCTCAAGCTGCTGCTCGACGACATCATCAGTGACAGCCGTTGGGACATGACCTACCTCGGCATGCAGATCATGGTGGAGGGTCTCGCACTCGCCGCCTTCGGTTTCATGCACATGATGACCGAGGAGCCCCTCCTCAAGCAGCTGTTGCGTTACGTCATGAGTGACGAGGCCCGCCACGTGGCGTTCGGTGTCCTCAGCCTCAAGGAGTACTACGCCGAACTGTCCGACGCCGAGATGCAGGAACGCCAGGAGTTCGCCTTTGAGGCCGCCGTGCGCATGCGCGACCGGTTCCTCCAACAGGAGGTGTGGGATCGCATGGGCGTGGACAAGAAGAAGGTCATGAAGCTCCTGTTGGAACTTCCGCCGGAACAGCAGGTCTTCCAGCAGATGCTGTTCTCCAAGATCGTTCCGAACTGCAAGAAGCTCGGACTGCTCGACGCCAACAGCGGCTGGCTGCGCAAGCGGTTCACCGAGATCGGGGTCATCCAGTTCGAGGACTGGGCCGACACGTCGGATGAGTACCTGACCTTCGACGCCGTGACCGCCGACCGCGCCGCCGCTGGGGCCTGACCCGCCCCGACCCCCGACCAGAAAGAGGTGTCCCGTGACCCCGACGTGTTTCGAGGTTGAGCACGACGGGGGTGTGGCACACCTGCGTCTGTCGAGACCCGACGAGCTCAACACCATGACCCGGGCCTTTTGGTCCGAGTTGCCCGCCATTGTCCGCGAGCTCGACGCAGCGGGCGAGACCCGGGTGATCGTGCTGTCCTCGACGGGGCGGCATTTCAGCGCCGGGATGGACCTCGCCGTGTTCACCGGAGGGGGTGGCGACCTCACCGGAGGCGACGCTGCGTCCGGGGGGCGTCGCGAAGAGGGACGCGTCCGGGCCCGGCTGCGTCAGACCGTGTTGATGTTGCAGGACTCGTTCACGGCGCTCGAACAGGCTCGCATGCCGGTGCTCGCTGCCATCCAGGGAGGGTGCATCGGTGGGGCGGTGGACATGATCAGCGCCTGCGATCTTCGCTACTGCAGCGCCGATGCGTTCTTCGTCATCCAGGAGATCAACCTCGGCATGACCGCCGACGTGGGGACACTGCAGCGACTCCCCAAGATCATCCCTGACGGTGTCGCCCGAGAGATGGCGTACCGCGGCAACCGACTCGGTGCGCAACGGGCCCGGGAAGTCGGTCTCGTCAACGAGGTCTACGACACCCACGAGGACCTCGTTGCCGGGGTGCTCGACATCGCCCACGAGATCGCCGCCAAGAGTCCTCTCGCCGTGTGGGGATCAAAGGAGATGATCAACTACGCCCGCGACCACAGCGTCGCCGACTCGTTGAACCACATCGCCACCTGGCAGGCCGGGATGTTCCATCCCGCCGACATGATCGAGAGTTTCTCGGCCAAGGCCGACAAGCGAGACCCCGATTTCGAGGATCTCGCCCCGCCACCAACCTCGTTTTAGGTCAGCGCCGCATCTGGTTGCGGCCGCGGTCGATGACCTCGGCGGGAGCGGCAGGAACGTTCCCTCCGCCCATGCGGATGGTCCACCAGTTACGGAAAGCGGCCGCCTCGGCGGCCCATGCCTCGCCCAGAGTCCCCGCTGAGGTCTGGTCGTACAGATCGAGCAGGGCAGCGGCAACCTCGGGGTCCGTGCCCGCCATGTCGGCGCCGATGGCGATCGCCCGGGCCAACAGGTGCTCGTGGTCGACCACCTCGGTGACCAAGCCCCAACTCGCAGCGGTCCGGGCATCGACATAGTTGCCGGTCAGGCTCATGTAGTGGGCACGACCGAGGCCCACCGCACGTGGGAGCAGCACGGACAGTCCCCATCCCGGGAGTAGTCCTACCCGGCCATGGGTGTCGGCGAACGAGGCGCGATCCGACGCGATCAACAGGTCACAGGCAAGCGCCAACTCGAGTCCGCCGGTCACGGCGGGGCCGTTGATGGCGCCGATGAGCGGGGTGGTCCGCTCGGCGAACGGCCCCCGCTGGCCGGGTCGGAAGTTGCCGACCCGCTCCCCGGCCGCAAGAGCGCCCAGATCGAGGCCGGCGCAGAAGGCGGGGTCGGCGCCGGTCAGCACGATGGCCCGCACTGACACGTCAGCGTCGAGGGCGGCAACGGCGTCCACGAGCACGTCGTGGAGTTCAGCGTTGAGGGCGTTGCGTCGGTGGGGCCGATGCATCGTCACCACCGCAACCGCCTCGTGGCGTTCCACCACCACCGGTGACTCGGCCATGACCGTCTCCTAGTCGTTGCGGTCGAACGGAAGATCGTCGACCGGCGGAAGGAAGTTCCATGCGAGGTCACCCACGGCGACGAGCGTGGCGCTGATCCATCCGCCCATGGCGGCGAAATGCTCATCGAGGAGCGAGCCGTCGGCGAGTACGGCCTCATCGAACTCGTACTGTCCCTCGTAGGACACCTCGATGGCGTGCTCGGCGGTGCCCAGTCGATCAGGCCTGGCCCCTCCGTCCCCTTCAGCTGGGTCACCGTTGGTCGACGGGTCGCTGAAGGTGGTCTCCACCGTCGGGGCGGATCGCTCCAATCGGTGGTCCCCCAGGGCCGGGCTGTGGCGGGGGAGTGCGGCCAGCAGGCGTTGGGGGTCGGGCACCTCGGCGAGGCGCTGGACCCTCACCACCACCTCGACGTCAATGCGGGGCGGCTCGTCGTAGTCCTCGCCCACGTACCAGTTCCGCCAGGCCGTCTGTGCCCACGTCGGCCAACTGAGCGTGATGTCGGCCTGGACCCGCGGTGGAAGTCCTTCGCCCGGGAGGCTGTAACTCGTGGCCCATGTCAGGTCACCGAGGAGTACGTCGGCACTGAAGCGTTCTTCGAATGCCTGACGTTCGAGAAGGGCCGACTCGAGCGCGTCCCGAAGCGCACCGATGGCGTCGGTGAAGACGTGGTCGAGCACGTCAGTCAGCCATGGGTGGCCGTGACCGTGGTGACAACCCCGCCCCGGACGTTCCAGCGGGTGACCACCTCCATGCGGCGCGGTGCGATGGCGGCGACGAGGTCGTCGAGGATCCGGTTGGTGACGTCCTCGTGGTAGTGGCCCTCGTCCCGGAAACTCCACAGATAGAGCTTGAGGGACTTCAGTTCCACAATCGAGTCGCCCGGAACGTAGGTGATCTCAACCACCCCGAAGTCGGGTTGGCCCGTGACCGGGCAGATGCAGGTCAGTTCCGGGGTCTCGCACCGAACCTCGTAGTCCCGGTGGGGGTGAGGGTTGGGGAGGGCGACGAGTTCGGTGGACGGACGTGACGGCATGGGATCCCGCAGTCAGATCAGCCGCGGCCGCGATTGGGCTTGCGACCGTGGTTGGCCTTGGAGGTCCGGCCCTTGGAGCGTTGCTTCGATGTGCGCTTGGACATGCAATGACCCTACCTGTGAGCGGGCCATCACGACAGTCCCACGGCTGCCGTTAGGCTGCGACGCAATGGAGCGATTCGGATTCGTTGGTCTTCCCAATGCAGGAAAGTCGTCGCTGTACAACGCCCTCTCGGGCGGGAGCGCGCTCGCTGCCCCCTACGCCTTTGCCACGACTGAGGCCAATGTGGGTATGGCCAAGGTCCCAGACCCGCGGCTCGACGCGCTGGCCGCACTGAGCAACAGTCGGTCGGTGGTCCCCGCTGCGGTGCAGTTCGTCGACATCGGCGGGCTCGTCGAGGGGGCCAGCAAGGGTGAAGGTCTCGGCAACCGTTTCCTCGCCGACATCCGCGAGGTCGACGCCGTCGTGTACGTCCTGCGGGCCTTTGAGGATCCTGACGTTCCAGGCCCGACCGATGCTGCCGACACGCTCCGGGTGCTCGAGACCGAACTCAGTCTCGCCGACCTCGAGTCGGTCGAACGGCACGCCGACAAGCGTCGCAAGGCGGCCAAGAACGATCCGGCGGTGGCGGCCGAACTCGCTGCGCTCGACGCCGCCCAGGTCGTGCTCGCTGAAGGAACACCGGTCTATCGGGGCGGGTTGAGCGCCTCGGTGCGAGAGGTGTTGGGCCCGTTCTTCCTGCTCACCAACAAGCCTGTTCTGGCGGTGGTGAACGTCGGCGAGGATCAGCTCGACGACCTGTCCGGGGTGGTTGGGCCGGTGCAAACCGAACTCGGCGAGTTCGGTGAGGCGATCGGAATGTGTGTTCAACTCGAGGCTGAGGCCGCCCAGTTGCCACCCGATGACCGCGCCGAGATGCTCGAGGCGCTCGGTCTCGGTGAGGGGGCATTGCCGCGATTCGTGCGAACCGCCTACCACCTGTTGGGGCTGCGAACGTTCTTCACCACCGGGGAGAAGGAGTCGCGGGCATGGACCTTCCGCGCCGGGTCGCGGGCCCCTCGGTGTGCCGGGGTCATCCACTCTGATTTCGAGCGAGGGTTCATCCGGGCCGAAGTGATTGCTTGTGAGGACCTCCTAGAACTCGGTTCGTGGTCCAAATCCCGTGAGGCCGGCAGGCTCAGGGTCGAAGGCAAGGATTACGAGGTGGCTGACGGCGACGTCCTCGAGATCCGATTCAACGTGTGAGATCCCATCATGGCGTGGCTGGTCAGCGACGATCGGGTGCTCGCCACACTCGAGGTGGCCGACACGGCCTGGCGTCGCGGCCGCGGGCTGCTCGGTCGTGATCGTTGCGACGGCGCCATGCTGTTTCCCGCAACCCGGTCGGTGCACACGCTCGGCATGCGATTCCCCATCGACGTGGCCATCTGCACCGAGGACCTCGAGGTGATCGAGGTGTTGACCCTGAGTCCCAACCGCCTCACCCTTCCGCGTCTCAGGGGGCGCATGGTGGTGGAGGCCCCGGCCGGGGCGTTCACCCGTTGGGGGGTCGGCCCTGGTGACTGTCTCGAGGTGCGCGGTGGGTGACGGTGGCGCCCCACCCAACGGCCCGGGGGCGCTCATCGTCGTTGCCACCCCTATCGGAAACCTCGGTGACCTCTCGCCACGGGCGGTCAGTGCACTTGCCGACGCCGACCTCGTTGCCTGCGAGGACACTCGCCGCACCGGCCGGTTGCTCGAGTTCGCCGGGGTCCGGGCCAGGCGTCTGGCGGTGGTAAACGACCACACGGAGCGGTTCATGGTCGCCGACCTCGTCGCCGCCGTGCGACGAGGGGAACGGGTCGCGCTCGTCACCGATGCTGGGACGCCGGGCGTCGCTGACCCCGGGGAGCGTCTGGTTGCAGCAATGATTGCGGAGGGCCTTCGGGTGGAACAGGTCCCCGGGCCGAGTTCGCCGGTGGCCGCACTGGTGCAGAGCGGACTGCCCACCAGCCGATTCGTGTTCGAAGGTTTCCTTCCCCGACGTGGTGGCGATCGCCACGACCGACTGGTGGAGGTGGCTGGCGAGCGGCGGACGGTGGTTCTTCTTGAGGCTCCGCACCGGGTGGTGCGCACCATCTCGGACCTGGCACAGGTTTGCGGCCCGGACCGCAGGGTGGCGCTGTGCCGGGAACTGACCAAGCTGCACGAGGAGGTGTGGCGAGGCACGCTGGGGGGAGCTGTGGATCACCTCGCCGCCGTCGGGCCCCGAGGGGAGTACGTGGTGGTGCTCGAAGGCGCTGCTGAGCCCGACGGTCCCACAGACGCCGGAATCCTCGCTGCTCTCGCAGAGCGGCGGGCCGATGGCATGTCGACGCGGGATGCCGTGGACGCCGTGGCGGCAGCCACCGGCGCGTCGAGACGTCGGGTGTACGACCTCGCGGTGACGCCCCGTGCCGAAGACCCCGACGGGTCAGGTACCGCGCAGGACTGAAGCGTCGGTAGTGTGCGGGGCGTGCCGCCGTTCTACGTCACCACACCCATCTACTACGTGAACGACGTCCCCCACATCGGTCACGCCTACACCACGGTCACCGCCGACGCCCTCGCCCGCTGGCACCGACTCAACGGCGACGACACCTTCTTCCTCACGGGGACCGACGAACACGGCCTCAAGGTCCTG
>CAMAQM010000017.1 GCA_945860545.1 Bifidobacterium breve
CGCCGCCCAGGCCGTCGGGCGCGACGAGATCGGTTTCGCCGACAGCGGTATCGACCTGTTGGCGTTCAGCGGACACAAGTTCGGTGCTCCGACGGGCACCGGGGTGCTGTGTGTGCGGCGCGGGCTTCGCCTGCGACCCCTGTTGGTGGGCGGTGACCAGGAGCGTGCCCGACGGGCCGGCATGGAAAACCTCGCCGCGGTGGCCGGGTTGGGTGCCGTTGCCTCGCTACTCGCCGACGGCACCCGCCGCGCAACGGAGGCCGCCCGTCAGCGTGCCCTCACCACGACACTGGGTGCCGCCCTGTCCGCCGTCCCCGGCGTGGAGGTCCTCGGCGACCCACACCACCGCGCCCCGCACATCGTGTGCGCCATCATCGGCGGGGTGGAACCCCAGGCGGTACTGCTTGGCCTCGACCGGGCCGGGATCGCCGCCCATTCGGGGAGTGCATGCGCCTCGGGGGATCTCGCCCCCTCCCCGGTGCTCGACGCCATGGGCGTCGACGCCCACCATTCCCTGCGTCTGAGCGTGGGCTGGAACAGCACCGACGCCGACGTCGTCGCCGTGGCCGACGTGCTCGGACCTACCATTGCGGGACTGCGCCAACTCGCAGGACACGACCCCGGCGACCTCTCGCCCGCACCGGACGGGACGACGGGGACGGAGGACCACGACGCGTGAACATCTACCTCATCCGCCACGCCCACGCCGGCTCCCGTAGCCGCTGGGAGGGTGACGACTTCGACCGGCCCCTCAGCCCCCGGGGCCTCGAACAGGTCGCCCACCTCGCCGGCCTGCTCGCAGACGTCACCCCCGCCGCGGTGTGGTCGTCACCGGCGGTGCGCTGCATCCAGACGGTGGAACCGATCGCCATCTCCCACGGTCTCGAGGTGGTTGCCGACCCGCGGCTCGCCGAAGGCAACGATGCTGGCAAGGCGGCGATGCGGATGGTGGAAGCCGCCGACGACGACGACCTCGTGGTGTGCACCCACGGCGACCTCATTCCGCGAGCGATGGGCTTGCTCGTCGCTGACGGCATGAAGGTGTCCGGCGACGATGACCCCTCCAGTTGCCGCAAAGGCTCGATGTGGATCATCGAGGTTGACGGCGGCCGCGCCGTGCGGGCCCGACACGAACCTCCCGGCGCGTAGAAACCCGTCGACGGAGCTGTCAGGGCCCGAGGCGGGAACGCAGGGCGGCGACCTCCGCAGCGATGTCGTCTGGCAGGTCGCTTCGGGCCTCCAACAGCCCGAGTGTGGTGCGCGCCTCGGCGGTGCGTCCCAGCAACTCAAGGACCAACACCCGGTACAGCACCGGCACCGGGTCGTCGGGGGCGGCGGTCTCGGCGCGGGTCACCAGATCCAGTGCGTTGCCCACGAGCAACGCCCGGTCGTCGCCCGAGGCGCTCGACGCCACCACCAACAACACGTCGGCCTTGGCCAACAGGGCGCCAGCGTTGTTCGGTGAGCGGGCGATGACCTCGTCGAGAATGGTGATGGCCCCACTGACGTCGCCGCGGCGCGCCGCCGCCTCCGCCCGGGTGACCGCCACCGTGTCGGGATCGGCGCCCGACACCTCGGCGCGCAACGCCTCGACCCGGTCGGTGAGGAACGGTGGGATGTCGTCGAGGTTCAAGGCCTCGAGGGCGGCCAGCGCCTCGTCGAACCGGCCGAGGTCCCGCAAGATGATGGCCCGGAACACCTGAGCATCGGCGTAGTCGGGGTCCGACGCCACGGCGTCGTCGAGGCGGACAAGCGCCTCGTCGTCGCTCAGCATGCCTCCCATGGTGCGAGCCACCCACGCCGAGTAGGTGAGGGCCTCGGCGTTGGTGGGGGCGATGGCGAGCACTTCGTCGTAGGTGGCGAGCGCCCCCTCGATGTCCCCCGACGACCACTGGTCGCGGGCTTCGAGCAGCAGGTCACGGGTCGTTTGGCGGATGTCCCCGGTGAACGTCTCCCCCGAACCACGACGACCCACGCTCTGGGCGATGAACACCCCGGCGGTCAGCGCGAACACCACGATCACCGCCACCCACGCCAGACGGGTCTGGCGACGACGGCGAGCGGCGTCAGCGGTCCCCGCCGCATCGGACCCCGTTGACGCCGCAGCCCGTTTCGTCTTCGGCGCCTCCGCCGTCGACCCGTCGAGTTGACGAAGCACCTCGGCGGCGCGGCGCGTCAGGTCGTCGATGAGTGCGTCAGCGTCGACGTCATCGAGGTCCCCTGCGGCGTGGTCGGCGCGCACCTCGGCGATGCGGCCGAGGAGTTCGTCGCGCTCGGCGACGAGTCGTTCCCGCTCTTCCTCACCGCTCACGGTCGGCCCGCCCCGCCAGGTTCGGTCCCGCCATCTGGGACATCCAACGCCTCAGCGACAAGGGCACGATCCTCGTCTGTGGCGTCGCGGCGGCCTGACGCCGCCCAGCGTCGAAACGCCAAGGTCAGACCCACCGCTGCGAGGGCGATCGCCACGACCGGCAGGACCCACACGAGACCCCCGACTCCGTCCGCCGGAGGGGTGAGCAGGGCGTCAGGGCCGTAGACGGTGTCAGAGGAGTAGTAGGCGCGGATCTCCTCGTCGGTCTGGCCCTGTTCGACACGCTGGGCGATGTCGCGACGGATCTCGCGTGACACCGACACGTCGGACTCCGCCACCGACTGTCCGGCGCACTGGGGGCACCGGATGGAACGGGTCAGGTTCTGGACCCGTTCGGCGTTGGTGGGCGGTTCGTTGATCCCGACGCTGCCTACGGCGAGTGCCACCACCACGATCGCCGCCATGATCGCCCATGGCAACCACAACGGGATCGGCCGCGACGTGCTGGTGCGGGACGCGCTCACGGCTGGGCCGCCCCGGCGGTGGCGGTGGCGATGGCGGCGTCGAGGTCGGCGGCGGTGACTCCGTAGAAGATGGCCACGACCTGCCCGGCCGGGGAGATGAGGAACGATTCGGGCACCCCGCGCACCCCGTAGTCAAGGGCGATGGGGCCGGTGTCGCCGACCAGCACCGGCCAGTCGCCACCGTTGGTGGCGAAGAACTCTTCAATGGACGCCGCGTCGTCGTCGAAGGCCACGCTGACGACCTCGACGGGCACCTCGGCGTCGGGACCGTGGGCGGCGGCGAACGCCACCAGCTCAGGGTGTTCGCGCACACACGGCACACACCACGTGGCGAAGAAGTTCACGAGCACCCAGTCGCCGCGCCACCGGTCGATGTCGACAGGTTCGCCGGTGATGCTGGTACCCACCACGGCCGGTGCAGCCCGACCCACCAACCCGTTGCGGACGGTGTCGTCCTCGCCTGCAGCCACCTGCCAGGCCAACACCCCGAGCAACGCCACCAACACGACGCCCGTGACGACCGCAGCGAGCCGAACCGGACGTCGAAGCGTCGCGCCGGACGCGTCGGCACCGTCAGTCATCGGCGCCGCTTGCCTGTGTGGCGGGAGCGGTGGAGGCCACGTCCTCGGGGCTCGGCGCTCCGCGTCGACGCCGTCCCCCGCCCGACATCGCCATCAGGGTCCCGACCACCATGACGCCCCCACCGATCCACAACCAGACGATGAGCGGCTGCACGGTGACCCGGATGGTCGCCGGCTCCCCGGGCGCCTCGGGCAGGGCCAACACCGACAGGGCGATGTCCACGGTGGGGGTGACCCGCACCGAAGGGGTGCCGACCTGCTGGGATCCGAAGTCGAACCGACTGACACCTGGGGCGTACGGTCCGGCACCGTCGACCTCGACGAGAACCTGGGTGACCTCCCGGTTCGGTTCGAGCACCACGTTCGTCCCGACGTAGGTGAAGGTGTGTCCGTCGAACGTGGCGGTCTGCCCCTCGATGAGACGGAGTTCGGTCTGTTGCACATAGGCCTGGCTGGCAGCGAGGGCCACGGCGATGAACACCACCCCGATGTGCACCACCATCCCACCGCTGCTTCGACCGAAGAGACCACCAATACCCTGCCGCCGCACCGACAACACGAGTTGGCGCACGGCGGTACCGAGGGCGAACCCGCCGAGGGCGAACCCGACGAGAGGGGCGACGCCTCGAGCCCCGACGGCCACGGCGAGCACGAGCGTGGCGGTGCCCGCAGCGGCGGGCCACACCAGTCGGTGGGCGAGCAGTTCCCCGCTGGCCCGTCGCCACGGCAGCACCGGGGCGATCGCCATCAGAACCAGCAACGCCAGACCGATGGGGGCACTCATCCGGTTGAAGAACGGGGAACCCACCGAGATCCGGTCCCCGGTGAACGCTTCGACCACGAGCGGGAACACCGTCCCCAACAACACGGTGAACGCCAATGCGGCGAACAGCACGTTGTTGACGAGGAACGAACCTTCACGCGACATCGGGGACTCGATGCTGCCCGTGGAACGCAACAGATCCCCCCGCCACCCGATCAGCCCGACCGACACCACGACGATGAGTGCGAAGAACGCCAGGAGCGCCGGCCCGATGTTGGAGGTGGTGAAGGCGTGCACCGATTCGAGCACCCCTGAACGGGTGATGAAGGTGCCGAGGATCGTCAGGGCGAACGTGGCGCACAGAAGCGACAGGTTCCACACCCGCAGCATGCCGCGACGTTCCTGCACGATCACCGAGTGCAGGTAGGCGGTCCCGGTCAGCCATGGGAGCAACGAGGCGTTCTCCACCGGGTCCCATCCCCAGTAGCCACCCCAGCCCAGCACCTCGTACGCCCACCAGGCGCCGAGGATGATGCCGGCCGTCAGGAACGCCCAGGCCACCAGCGTCCACCGTCGGGTCTCAAGCAGCCAACCCTCCCCGAGACGACCGGTGACCAGGGCGCCGATGGCGAACGCGAACGGGACCGTGAACCCGACGTAGCCGAGGTACAGCATCGGGGGGTGGAACGCCATGAGGATGTGTTCCTGCAGCAACGGGTTCGGCCCCGGACCGTCGTAGCCGAGCGGCGGGTCAAACGACCCGAACGGCGCGGCAGGGCCGATGACCAGGAAGAAGAAGAACGTCGCCACCACGAACAGGGTCACCATCGCCCACCCGACGAGCGGGTCGTCGATGCGGTGCCGGAACCGGTGGGCGGTGAGGGCGATGAACCCGGCGAGCACCAGTACCCACAGCAGGATCGAGCCTTCAAGGGCCGCCCACAAGGTGGCCACGTCGAAGGGGAACGGGGTTTCGGTCGAACTGTGTTCGGCGACGTAGGACACGGTGAAGTCGTCGGTGAGCAGCGCCCACTCCATCGCCCCCACCGCCAGCACCGCACCACCGAGCACACCTGCGGCACACCACAGCCCGACACGGAGGTAGCGACGGTTGTGGGTGGCGATACCCACCAACATCGACAACACCCCCCACAACGCAGCAATGAACCCGAGGGTCACCCCGGCCCGGCCGAGGGCCAGACTCATGGTCGACCCAACAGGTCGGCGGGGGCGGCCGCCGCAGCGTTGCCGACCCCGTCACCGGCGTCGTCAATCCGCCCCGAGTTGTCCGCCACGTAGTTCTCGTCGTGTTTGACCAGCATGCGATCTGAGAGGAACACCGCTCCGGGGCCTGTCCCCGACCAGGCACCTTCGAGCACCACCGGGATCCCGTCATCGAACAGTTCAGCGGGGTCACCGGTGTGCTCGACGGGGACGGTGACCCCGTTGAACACGATGTCGAAGGCCACACCGCCGGGGTAGGTCTGCACCGTGCCGGGCTCAACCACCCCCTGCAGGCGGAACCTCGACAAGCCGAGCTCGTCACGTTGGGCCACCGCCTCGTCAGCGTTGCGGAAGTACAGGGTGGCGTCGTTGAGCGACCGTACGACCACCACGGCGCCGACGGTCACGACCCCGACGAGCACCGCCACGCCAAGGAAACGACCCACCCGTCGTGGTCGAGGCGTCGGGGAGGCCGCAGGGTTCCTGTCGCGAGGCGTCAGGTCGAGGCCGTCGAGGGACGCAGACGAGGTGGACACCGGATCACCGGCACCCGGATCGCCCTCGTGTGGGGTCACATCCATCGCTGCTCCTCGGGGGGAACCTGCCGACTCAGGGACCGGCCCCGCTGCAACACCAGCGCCACGTAGCCGACGATCACCACGACCGTGATGACCCACCCGGTGATGACCCACGCCCAGGTGCTCATGAGGTCGCCTCGGCCCGTCGGGCGGCAACGGCTTCGCTCAACTGTTGTTCCTCAACCCGGTTGGCCAGCCAGCCGACCCGGAACCGGTGGAACATCAGCCACACCAAGAGCACCATGCCGACCGCAGTGGTGAACATCCACGTGAACAACATGAGTCCCTCGATGCGGAAGTCAAGGTCGGTGCGGAACAGGGTGGCGTCCTGGTGCAGCGAGCGCCACCACTCCACCGAACGGTTCACGATGATGATGTTGGGAACCAGCAACAACCCCACCACCGCAGAGCGGCGGGAGCGGGCGGAACGGTCCGGCGAGGCGGCACGCAACGCCTGGTAGCCGACCAACAGCAGGAACAAGAACAACGTGGAGGTGAGGCGCGGGTCCCACTCCCAGGCGGTGCCCCAGGTGATCTGGCCCCAGATCATGCCGCTGACGAGCGTGAGGGCGGTGAACACCGAACCGATCTCCGCCGCCGAGCTTCCAACGAGATCCCACCACTCGGACCGTTTCCACAGCCACATGATTGAGGACACGAACGTCACGAAACAGGCGACGTAGGCAACCGTCACCGACGGCACGTGCACGTACAACAGCCGCACCGATTCGCCTTGCACCCGGTCGGGCGGGGTGGCGACGAACGACAGCCACACCACCAGCGGGATGCACAGCACCACGATGATGCCGAGCACCCGGGTGAGCGGCGACGACGTCGAACGGTGACCGGTCGGGGCGGATTGGCCCGGAACCGTCGGGGCGGTTCCTGCGGTCTGCTCGTTTCCGATGCTCACGACTCCTCCAGAACCGTTCCGTACAGGCCGATCCCGCAGCCCACGTAGACCACGGCGAACAGCGCCAGCAGACCTGCCCACGGCCAGCCGTCGGCGGGACTGCCGTCCAGCGCTGCCTCGAACGCCCGGGTTGCTGCCAGCAGAACCGGTGCCAGCACCGGCAACAACAGCAGCGGAAGCAGGGTTTCCCGCACCCGGAGTCCAACAGCGAGGACGCCGTAGAGGCTACCGGCTGCCGCGATCCCTGCGGTAGCCGGGAGCGCACTTCCCACCAGCAACACCCAGCCTCCCGGATCAGCCCCGTAGAGGATGACCACCCCGACACCGAGCGCCACCTCGACCGCCACGAGCTGCACGGCGATGGCGAGCGTCTTTCCGAGGAACACCCCCGGCGCGCTGAGCGAACTGAGCCGCAGCGCGTCGCGCACCCCCTCGGCAGACTCCACGGCGTAGGCCCGCTGCACCCCGAGCACGGCGGCGAACAAGACGGTCACCCAGAACAATCCCGGGGTGGCCGCCTCGAGAATGCCACGGTCGGGGTCGAGGGCGAATCCGAACAGCACGAGCACCAACACGGCGAAAGGAACCACCTGGCCCAGACCCACCCGGGTGCGGACCTCCATGCGGAGGTCCTTGCCGGCGACGAGCCAGGCGTCACGCAGCATGGTCACCCCCGTGGGTCACCGAGCCGCCCGCCAACGTCACGTGCCGGCACCCGAGACCTTCGGTGCGATCGAGGTCGTGGGAGGCAATGACCACCGTCGCTCCCGCCGCCACCGCTGACCGCACCACACTGTCGAGCAGGTCGCGACCCTCAGCGTCGAGACCTGCGTGAGGTTCGTCGAGCAACCACAGTTCGGCTCGTCGGGCCACCAACGAGGCGAGCGCCACGCGACGACGCTGACCGGTGGAAAGTCGACCGACCGGGGTGGCACCGATCCGTCCGGTGATGCCGAACCGTTCAGCGGCACGTTCCACATCAGTGAGATCGACCCGTGACGCGCGGGCGAAGAACCGCAGGTTGTCACTGGCGGTCAGTTCGTCGTAAAGGCCTCCCGACGGTCCGAGCAGACCCACTCGTGACCGCACCGCCCGGGCGTTGCGACCCAAGTCCTCACCGAGCACCTGCGCCGTACCCGACGCCACCGGCACGAGACCGGCACACAGCCGCAACACCGTGGTCTTGCCGGCCCCGTTGGCCCCCACGAGGGCGACGAGCTCCCCGGCGGAAACGTCAAGGTCGACTCCGGTGAGGGCGGGGAACCCGCCGAGGAGAGCGACGACGTCGCGGAGGTGGATGACCGATGTCATGGGTTGACCAGTGGCGAACCGCGCTGGTCGGCACCAGTGGGTCGCCGAGGTCACGGTACCTTCCCCTCTCGCGGGGCACCAAGGCGCCCGACACCCAAGGTGACACCTCGGTAGGGTGCGGGGGTGACGTGGCGAAGGGTGCTGGGCGGAGTGGGGCGAGTGCTGGTCGCCGCCGGAGTCGTGCTCCTTTTGTTCGTCGGCTACCAGCTGTGGGGCACGGGACTGGCGACACGGGCCGCCCAGGGTGACCTGACCGCACAGTTCGACACCCAACTCGAGCAGGTCGACGACATCCCCGCCGGTGATCCGACCCGCTACGAGGTGGCCGAAACCACGGTGGCCAACCTCGCCCCCGGCGACCCGGTGGGTCGGCTCGAGATCCCCGCCATCGACGTGGACTACACCGTGGTCGAGGGAGTGACCCTCGACGTGTTGGAGACCGGTCCCGGCCGGTTCCCCGAGACCTCGTTCCCCGGTCAGGCCGGCAACGCGGCGATCGCAGGGCACCGCGCCACCTACGACGCACCGTTCAACCTTCTCGACGAACTCGTACCCGGCGACGAGGTGCGGGTCACCACCCTGCAGGGATCGTTCCTCTACGAGGTGCTTCCCCAGCCCAACCCCAGCGGGAACCCCGCCGACCCGGCCATCGGCCACTACCTCGTCGCACCGACCGCGGTGGAGATCCTCGACGACAAGGGTGATGACCGCCTGACCCTGATGGGTTGCCACCCGCGCTACGGGTCAAGCCAACGCATCGTCGTCGAGGCCCGTCTCGTCACCGAGCCCGCACCCACCACCCCCACACCCTCGGGTGTGCGTGACCCGGCGCCCAGTGACGAACTCCTCAGTGGTGAGGAGGGTTCGTGGGCGCCGGTGATCGGGTGGTCGGCCGGGGTTGTCGCTGCGGCAATCGCAGCGTGGTGGTTGGCGCACAAGCGACGGTGGGGGTGGCAGTTGGCCATCTACGTGGTGGCGACCCCGGTCGTCGGATTCCTGTTGTTCCGGTCGTTCGAGGCCATCACGGCGCTCAACCCGGTGGCGTACTGACGTGGACATCACCCGATCACGCACCCCTCGCCAGCGCTGGATGCTGGCAGCAGCGCTGACCGTGACCCTCGGCGCGCTCATGACGGGCTGCAGAGGCGCCGACCCCGAGGCACTCTCCGAGACCACCACGACCACCCCGCCCGAGACCACCACGACGACCGAAGCACCGGTCGAGGCCGGCCAGGTGCTCTACGTGTACCGGCCCGGGGTTGGGGACTGTTACGACCGACGACGTGTCGACGGGGACAGCGGCGAGTTCGTCACCCTGCTCCTCGACTGTTCGCTGCCCCACACCTATCAGGTATTCGCCACGTTCGAGTTCGACGACTCCACGCTGCCCGCCCGAAACCAGACAGAGTCGTCGGGCACCAACCTCGGCGAGGGGCCCACCGCACTGGTGCCCAGTGGCCCGCCGGCGTGGCCGGGCGACGACGCACTTGCCGGTGCCGCCCGACTGAACTGCCCACCCTTGTTCGCCGAATGGGTCGGGGTCCCCTACCCGGTGTCCGAACTGGAGATCTCCTGGATCGTCCCCGACCAGACCAGTTGGGACGACGGCAACCGACTCATCGCCTGCACGCTGTGGGACCCGTTCAACGACCGGATGTCAGGCGACAGCCGAAACATCGGCCGCTGACAGAGCCGTCACTCCCCAGCGAAACGCGCGCCTCGACGCTCGTTGAACGCAGCGAGGCCCTCGGCGAGGTCGGCGCTGGCCCACGCCTCGGCCCACGCCGCCCGGTAGGTGTCCGACGCGGCGACGAGGTTCTCCGCCTCGTTGCAACCGATCTTGTGGCCGGCGATGGTCAACGGCGCCAACTGGGCAATGGCCCCAGCCCACTCAAGGGCGTCATCGAGACCGCCGAGGCGTTGCACGAACCCGGTGCGGTGGGCGTCAGCGCCGGGGAACGTCTCGGCGGCGAGCAGCATGGCCCGGGCCGTGCCCTGTCCGGCCATGCTCACGAGGCGCTGCACGGTCCATCCATCGACCATCAGACCCAGACGGGCAGCGGGGATACCGAACGTGGCGGTGGGGGTGGCCACCCGCAGGTCGCACGCCACCGCCAACTGGGTCCCCGCTCCCAATGCCGCCCCGTCGACGGCGGCAATGGTCGGGAAACGGGCGGAACGCAACCCCTCGAGCACCTCGTTGAGGCGCTGCACGAACGCCGGGTCCTCAACACCTGAAAGGTCCGCTCCGGCACAGAAATGCCCTTCGGCGCCGGTGAGCACCAGCACGCGGGCGTCGCCGGTGGAGGCCGTGGCGGTGGCGGCGAGGAGACCTTCGAGCGCGTCTGCGTCGAGGGCGTTGCGCCGCTCGGGTCGGTCGATGGTCACGCACAGCACCCGGTCGTGCCATTCGGTTCGGATCACGTCACCCCTCCGTGGTTCGCCGCCAGCGTGGCGGCCGCTTCTCACTGAACGCAGCGATACCTTCCGCCGCCTCCTCCCCGTCGGCCACCACGCCGAGCAGGCCGTGCAGGCGCGCCAGCGCGTCGCCCGCAGCGAGGTCGAGCGTCTCGTAGAACGAGGTGCGCCCGATGCGCATCGCTTCGGGAGGTTTGGACGCCAGTGCGGTGGCCCACCGGGCCACACTGGCCTCGAGGTCGGCGGCGGGCACCACCTCGGTCACGAAACCGAGACTGAACGCCTCCGCGGCGTTCACCCGGCGACCCGTCATCATCAGTTCCAATGCCCGCTTGGGCGGCATCGAGCGAATGAGCGGGACGGTGATCATGAACGGCCACAGGCCGACGTCGATCTCGGGGGTGCCGAATACGGCGTTGTCTGCGGCGATGACCACGTCACATGACAGGGCAAGACCCATGCCGCCGGCGAGGGCGTACCCGTGCACTGCAGCGATGGTCGGCTTACCGAGCGCCCACAGATCTTCAAACAGGGCGGCGAGCTGCCCGCGAGCGGCGTGGAGCGCATCGGGATCGCCACCGGCCATTCCGCCAAGATCCGCTCCCGAGCAAAACGCCCGCTCCCCCGCGCCCTGCAACACCACCGCACCAACCCCGGGGTCGGCCCTGGCCTCAACGAGGCACTCACGCATGGCCTCAACCATCTCCCAGGTCATGGCGTTGCGCTGGGCAGGGCGGTTGAGCGTGAGTCGGGCCACCCCGGATTCAACCTCGTAGACGAGCTCGTCACCCACGGCGTCACGTGCAACGGACATGGCCGCCGACCCTACCCGCGCCACGTCGGTTGCGAGCGACGTCAAGGGTCCACCAGCGCGCCGGCACGTGACCGTAGCGTTGACGTCATGCAGACCCTCCTGCAATCCTCCGAACCTCAGGCATGGTTGTTGAGCCTGTTGCTGTTGGCCACGGCCATCGCTGGTATCGCAACGGTGGTGTGTGCGGTGGGCGTCATCGCCCAGCGTCTCCGCCGCAACGGGCAGCCCCGCACCACGGCGCAGCCCGTTGCGGTGACCGCATTGCCCGTTGGTGCCAGCACGGCGCTCGCCGCCATCACCGAGTTGCGGCCCGACCCCCGCAATGTGGTGGTCACCCATCGCGATCCCACCGGCGAAGTTCGTATTCAGCCGATCGCCGCTCTCGGCAACCAGATTCCTCGCACCGCCTGACCCGATGAACGAGGCCGGCCTCCCATGAGGCAGGCTGGTCAGGTGGAACCCGCCGAACAGCCCTCAGGCGACCCTGTCGTTGAACGGCGCCGCCGCATCGACGCGCTGACCCGACGTGGCCAGCGGGTCGGGTACCTGTTGTACCTGCTGGCCGCCATCGGGTTCTTCGTGGGGCTCGCAACCGGGTACACGTCGTGGCTGGTGACCACCATCTGGGTGTGCCTGATCGCCGGTTCGGTGGTGCTGGCCCCGGCCATCGTGTTCGCCTACGCCGTCAAGGCCGCCGACCGCGCCGACCGCGACAACGACTGGTAACGCCCGCTATCGGGGGGTGGGATCCGTCCGATGTCGGCATCGGCGCACCAATGGGGCCATACTTCGGGGGCGGATTTCCCGCCGCGCCGCACCCGAGGAGGGGACAACCATGGCCAAGGCCGCAGTGCTGTTCGAGACCAACGCACCACTTGAGATCCGCGACGACGTCGAGGTCGCCGACCCCGCTCCCGGCGAGGTGCGGGTGCGCACCGGCGCGTCAGGGGTCTGCCACTCCGACCTGTCGGTAGCCAACGGCACCATCCCGCTGCCCTCCCCCATCGTGTTGGGCCACGAGGGTGCCGGCATCGTCGAGGCTGTCGGCGAGGGCGTCACCAACGTTGCCCCCGGCGACAAGGTGGTGGTGTCATGGGTTCCGCAGTGCGGCGAGTGCTACATGTGCAACCACGGACAGCCGTACCTGTGTGAGAAGAACGCCATGGCTGCGATGGCCGGCCTGCTCGACGGCACGACACGACTCAGTTCGCAGGGAACGGCGCTGCACCAGATGGGCATGGCCGGTTCGTTCAGCGACACCATGATCATTCCGGAAATCTCGGCGGTGAAGGTTGACGCCGACATTCCCCTCGACGTGGCGGCCCTCATCGGGTGTGGGGTGCTCACCGGTGTCGGTGCGGCAATCAACACCGCCGCCATTCAGGAAGGCGACACGGTTGCGGTCATCGGATGCGGCGGCGTTGGCCTCAACGTCATCCAGGGCGCCCGCATCGCCGGTGCCAGCGAGATCATCGCCATCGACATGATGGCCAACAAGCTTGAACTCGCCGAGCAGTTCGGTGCCACCACCCTCGTCAAGGCCGACGAGAGCGACCCGGTGATGGCCGCCATGGCCAACGGTCGAGGTGCCGACGTGGCCTTTGAGGTGATCGGTCTTGGCGCCACCATGGAACAAGCCATCAACATGGTCCGCCCGGGCGGCGAGGTCGTCCTCGTCGGGGTGCCTCGCATGGACGTGTTCTTGAACCTCAACGCCGCGTTCACCTTCCTGTACATGGCAAAAACAGTCAAGGGCTGCTGGTACGGGTCGGCCGACGTGCGCCGCGACGTCCCCCGTTTGCTGGCGCACTACCGTGCCGGCGACCTGAAGCTCGACGAACTCATCAGCCGCCGCATCGAACTCGAGGACGTCAACGAGGCGTTCTCGGCAATGGAGGCCGGCGAGGTTGCCCGCTCGGTCATCAATTACGGCATCGAGTGACGCATCCCCGGCTCCCCGCCGCTGAGCGGCGGCGACAACTCCTCGACTCGGCGGTATCGGTGTTCGCCGCAGCAGGTTTCCACCGCGCCTCGATGAACGACGTCGCCGCAGCGGCCGGGGTGACCAAACCGGTGCTCTACCAGCACTTCGCTTCCAAACACGACCTGTACCGGGAGTTGCTGCACGACGTCGGTGACCAGCTGCGCGAGCAGGTCGCCAAGGCCGCCCTCGACGGTGGTCTGCCCCGCCGCCAGGTGGAACAGGGTTTCGCCGCCTACTTCGACTGGGTCGGCACCCACACCGAGGGGTTCGCCGTGCTGTTCGCCGGGGAGACCAGGCGAGACCCGGTGTTCGCCGCCGAGGCGGAACGGGTCGAACGCGACATCGCCGACACCATCGCCGCCCTCATCGACGTCGAAGGACTCGGTGTGGACCAGCGTCGACTGCTGGCGTTCGGGATCGTGGGCATGGCTGAGACCACCGCCCGTCACTGGCTGGCGGGCGAGACCACCACCGGTTCCGCCGATCTCGCCCAGCAGGTCTCGGCGCTGGCGTGGGCAGGGCTGCGGGGGCTGCGACCCGCCACGTAACGAAGGCTGCGGTCGGGTTACAACTGGCGCGCAAGGCGGTGACAGGCGTTGTGTCGGTCACACCGCCACGCCATCCTCATCAGTCCACGGCAGCACCTATCAGTCCCGAAGCCCTCCCCGACGCCATCCACGGCGCCGGTGCGTCGGGCAGGCGCAGCTGTTGCGTCTGGCCGTGGCGGGCGTCCCGACCTCGTCGAGGCGACCAATGCTCACTCTGTCGTTCCTGTTTCTCACCGTGCTCGTCGCCGGTGCCATCACCCTCATCAGCCGTTGGCAGGCACCTGGCGTCGATGCCCGATTGCTGTCACGTCGAGGCGAAACCCTCAACACACTCGCCGCCATCGTCGAACGACGGGCGGAACATCCGGTGACGACCCTGGCCAGTCCGACCCTCCCTTCCTCGAACGGGGTCGTCGTACTCGGTTCTGCCGATGGCGTTACCCCGGGGCTCACCCCGACACCTGCACCGCCGCCACCACTCCGGCCTGCGGTCAACACCACGGTTCCCCTCACCGTCGCCACCGAGCGTGGACCGTGGCAACCGGCCACCGCAGCCAACCTGGCCCGGGTGGTGCAGGTGTCAAGCGTCGACCTGCCGCCCGACCCACTCACCCCCGACGACGACCCAACCCCGTGGGAGCCGTTGCCCGCTGCGAGCAGCCCGGCGTCCACCACCGGTGGGGCGGAACACGCCGCGGTCGTGCGGCGCCTCCCCCAGCCTCAGGGGATCCGCCACGGGTTCCCCACCGCCGATCGACGCGACCGGCGGCGCCGGGTGTTGGCTGCAGCGGCCATCGTCGTCGCACTGGCCAGCGTCGCTGTGGCGCTCGAGTTGCGTCGGCCCGGGCCGAACGCCCCGGTCATCACCGAGGAGCTCCTCACCGGTGGCGAGGTGGCCGCCGCCACACCTGACACGTCGGTTCCGACGGCGACCGATGCCACCCCGGCGCCGACCACGCCGCTGGCTCCCACCGCCGTGAACGGTGATGAAGTCGGGTTCGCCGTGCTCCCACCGTTCACTCTCGACCTCGCTGCGGACCAGCCGTCATGGGTGCGGGTGGCGTCCATCGACGGCACGGTGCTCGCCGAACAGACGCTTCAACCCGGTGGCAGCACCCAGGTGGCGGTCACCACACCGGTCACGGTGCGCACCGGCAACCCGGCGGGGCTGGTCGTGAGCGCCAACGGGAGACTGCTCGATCACCCGAGACTCCCGGGTCAGCCACTCACCCTCGCCGTGGGGTGACCTGCAGTCGCTCCGGCAGGTCGCTCAGGCACCTCGGGTGCCGCGGGGCACCACCATCAGGCCTGAGAAACACATCTCGTCGACGGTTCCTTCTGACCAGGTGATGTAACGCGCTTCGGGCACCTTGAGGTGGGCACGGTCCCACGAACACTCGATGAGGATCTTGTCGCCCTGGTTCAGCTCGAGCGGATCGACGAACTCGTACCCGATCTGCCAACCGAAATCCCACACCGGAATGTCGAGGAGAACCTTCTCCGACGGCGTCCCCGGATTCAGCGTCATTCTGAACGTCTCGCCAAGTTCGTGCATGTGGCCGAACACGAAGAGTGCGGTCTGGTCGCGACGCACCGTGTTGACGCAACTGGCTTGGGTGCGGCCGTCAGTGTCGGCGGCGAGCGCAGCGATGTCGGCGCCGCACCGACCGACCAGACCGTTGGGGATGAAAGCAGGGCCCACCCCGAACCGGGTGGCGATGTCGGCGATGGCGGCGTCGCGGTCGCACAGCGGGCCTTCCTCAAGTCCGGCACGACACGGCAGTTCGGCAGGGGCCAACATGATCCAGTTGGTGACCTCAAGGGGGTCGACCCCTTCGGGCAACAACTCCACTTCGAGTTTGGACAGGTCGGCGGGGGCGCTGTGGGCGAAGTGGTAGTGGACCTGCAACACAATGAGGTCACCGGGCTCGAGTTTGAGGCCGGTTCCCTCCGGGAAACGGGTCACGTCCTGGCCGGGCGCCCACGCCAGGAACTGGTTGCTCATCCCCCCGCCGGCACCGCCGCCGGTCACGTCGATACACGACCATCCGGGTCCGGGATCGGCGGCGTCACGCGCAGCAATGGCGTCGCGGCCTGCAGCGGTGATCTTGGTACCGATGGCGTGGTGGACGATCTCGGTCTGGTCCGGCACGAATTCGTACGCCCCCATCCAGCGGGTGGAGGTGACCTTGGGGTCAAGCGCGAAACACCGGTAGTCGTCACGCTTGGCCGTGGAACCAACGTAGGGCTCATCGGCGGTGAGGGTGAGATCGGCGCGCACCGGAGCGATGTCGGGTGGAGGTGCCACGATGGGTGTGGTCGGGTCCACGTCGAGTTCGGCGCCAGCCGCGGCCCACGCCACCACAGCATCGATCTGTTCCTGGGACAGTGACCGGTCGTGGGTGAAAGGTGCACTCAAGTCCGACGCCGGCCAGGGCGGCATGAACCGGGTCTTGGTCACGAGCGACAGCCCTGAGGCGACATCGACGGCATCCTGGGCGGTGTTGAGCTGCCACACCTTCGACCCGACGCCACCATCGTTGTGACACCCCGCACAGGTGTCGGTGAGGATGGGGAGCACGGCGTCACGGAACGACGGGCCCCCACCGGTGGAGGCCTGCTCGGCGGTGACGGCGCGGGTGGTGGTGGGGATGTCCTCACGGGCGGGATCCACGAACACGATGTCGAAGTCGAGAGTGACCTCGTCGCCGGTGCGCACAAACCCCAACAGTTCGATCGGACCGATGCCGAAATCGGACATCTTCACGACGGTCGATGCCTGGAGGCGAACCTCGTTGTCGGCAACCGTGGCGGTGCCCGTCAGGGTGGCTGGCCGGCTCGTCTCTTTCACCGTGAGCTCACCGGGGATCGTCAGGTCATACCCGACGCCGTCCTCGACGCTCGTGGGAAGGCCCGCAACATCACCGGGAACGAAACGGGCCAACGGGAACTCCCCGGATTCGAGGAAGTCGTGACGGAGACGGCGGTCACGCATTTCCTCATCGGAGTCGAGCTGTTGGACGTTGACGACGATCTCGCCGAACTCGGACGCCGTGGGGTCGTCAGTGTCGACCACGATGTCCCCGGCGATGCCCTGAGTCGATCCGGTGGCCGTCTTGTCGATACCGGCGAGGGTTTCCCCAACCTCGTAGGACACCGACGAGCGGAGCGGCTGGACGCGATACAGCGTCTCGCCGGGTTCGTCAGCGACAAGTTGTTGGGCGGTGGGCACCACATAGAGCACGGGGAGGTCAGGGACGTTGACCTGACCCCACACGTACCAGCCACCGACACCCAACAGGGCCACGACGGTAACCACGAGGCCACCCACCCACGGGTGACCAGAAATGAACGAACCGGCTCTGCGCACACATCCCCCCGGACTGCTTGAGTTCCCAAACCCTAGGCGACAGGTTCAGGGACCCACGCATCATGGCCCGACCCCGCCTGCTTGAGGGTCAGGATTCGGTTTGCATCCGGTAACGCTCGAGATCGATGGCGAGGAACAGCGCCTCGGCACGCACGAACACGCCGTCGGGCCCCTCGCCGGTTGCCTCAATCCAGAGCTTGCGTCCGGCGCGGTCGCGGACCCGGGCGGTGAACCGCACCGGGACATGGAGGGGTGCGGGGCCCACGAAGTCGATGCTCAGGTTGGCGGTGTACGCCAACTCGCCAGTGAACGACAGCACGAAACCCATCGTCTCGTCGATGAGCGCCGCCACGATGCCACCGTGGGCGCGCCCCGGTGCCCCCTCGTGAGCGGCGCGGAGCAACGCAGTTCCCACCACCGAGTCCCCGTAGCGACGGCACTCAAGACCGATCCCGAGCGGGTTGGTCCGTCCCGACACCACCGAGTCGCCGAACAAGTCGAGCAATCCGCCGTCGAGATCAACCTCAACGGCCATTGTCAGACGCGGACCGTCCTCGGGACGATCGGCAGCGGTCAGTTCACTAAGGCGATCCCTCGTCGGGAGTTGCTCGGCGGCTGCGGCGAGTTCGTTGGCTGCCGCAGTGACCCGACGGGCGAGTTCGACAGTGGGTTGATGCCCCATGAGGGCGTGACCAAGTCGTTGCACTGCGGCAGCCATCTCGGCGCGTGCGGCCACCTCTTGTGAAGTTGTGGCAGAGCTCATGGCTGCGAACCTAACAGTGCCCGCCCCGGCCGCCAGCGCCGTTGGGCAGCCAGATCCCCGGGACCCCATTGCCACCATTCCCCCGAGGCTCCCAGCGCCCCCATTGCCCCAACTACCTCCGAGGCCTCCGTTTCCGCCCGTTGACCCGACGTCGCTCCCCAACTGTGGGTCGGTGAGTGCCAGGTCAAACGCGGCGGGCGGTAGGGCGGGTGACTCCCGCTCGGGACACGTCAGCAGGAACTGGTTGGCGCCGTTGGCGGTGCGGGAGGTTTGAACAACGAACGCATCGTTGAAGGTCATCATGTTGAAATACTCAATGATGGATTCGTCGTCGGATGAGGCCTCGCACGGTGTCGAGAGGCTGTCGATGAACAGCGACGCCCGGTACAACGTGGCGGGGAGCACGGCACCAGATGGCGACAGGATCCGCAACGCCTCAACAGCGCATTGCCAGCACCGTCACAGGTGACCGCTCCGGTGATCGCACAGATGACGGTGGCGCAACGGCGTCGGGCCCGTCGCCGTCCCTGCGACCGCGTGACGCGGCTCGGGCCCACACGACGATCCCGGCGATCTGAATCACCGACGAGAGAACAACGCCAGAGGACTCAGAGGCCGTTGTAAGGTCGCTGCGGGAAGGGGAGCCCACCACCGTCGGGTGTACGCGCTCCGGACCGACCAGGCGCGTGGAGGTGCGGTGCACGGTTCGGACGACGAGACAGCCCGGGAACTCGCTGGAATCGCTGCTGGCGCCGGGCTGTCGTCGATCACCATGCTGGCATGGCGAGACCTCGCTGACACCGAGGCCGGCGGGTCCGAGGTCCACGCCGACCGGGTGGCAACCGAGTGGGCACGGGCCGGCCTCGACGTCACCCTGCGGACCTCCGCGGCGCGCGGCTTCCCCCGTGACGAAACCCGGCACGGGTACCGGGTGATCCGCCGATCGGGACGCAACCGGGTGTTCCCGACCGCCATCCGTGATCAGCTGCGAGGACGGCTCGGTCCGACGGACGCCAATGAACGCCTCATCACGATGGCCCTCACGGCACTCATCAGCGCCCTCGTGGTGCTCCCAGCCGTGATCGGTGAACACAGCGATGGTCCGATGGCGAGGGCGCTGCGCCGGCGCACCATCTCGTGGATCGGCATGGTGTCCTATGGCATCTATCTGTGGCACCTGCTTGTCATGCGATGGCTGGAGGAAACCTGGCAACTCAAGGACTTCTGGCCACTTCTCGGCGCGACGGTTGTGCTCACGATCCCGATTGCGGCGGCGAGTTGGTACCTGGTGGAAGCCCCACTGCTGCGTCGCAAGGATCCACGGCCGAGATCCCGTGCACGTGATGAATCGCCGGTGCCGGCGGGGAAAATCGGTGCACCTCGCCGGCGAGACGCTCCATGAACGGCGGTAGGGTTTGCCACCAGGTCGTGGAGGTGCTGTGACTCGATCCGATGAGACACCAGGCGGTAGCGGGGCACCCGACGACCTCGACCGACTCCTGGCTGGTATCGAAGCCAAGGCCTCGCCCCTGCGTGCCGTGGTTGAGGAGGTCCACCGCCGCCATGTCGGGTGCACCGACGGTCGCGTGGCTGACTACATCCCCGAGCTTGCCGCCGCCGACCCCGCCCACTTCGGCCTGGCCATCACTGCAGTCGACGGCCAGTCCTTCACCGCCGGCAACACCGACATCGCTTTCACGATCCAGTCCGTCACAAAGCCATTCACCTACGGACTCGCACTGGAGGACAACGGCCTTGAGGTTGTCCTCGATCGGGTTGGAGTCGAACCGTCAGGGGACGCCTTCAACGCCATCGAGCTCGATCCCAGGACCAACCGACCGTTCAACCCCATGGTGAACGCCGGGGCCATCGCCACCACCGACCTCGTCAAGGGCCCCGACCTAGTGGCGCGGACGAAACGGGTCAACGCCATGCTGGCCCGCTACGCCGGCCGCACCCTCAACATTGACCAGTCCGTGATGCTGAGCGAACAGGCAACCTCCCACCGCAACCGCGCCATGGCGCTGCTCATGCAGTCCGCCGGCGCCGTCTCCGACCGGGTCGAGGAGAGCCTCGACCTCTACACCGGGCAGTGCTCGATGCTCGTCGACGCCAGGGACCTCTCGGTCATGGCGGCGACGCTTGCCAACGGCGGGGTGAACCCCCTTACCGGCGAGCAGGCCCTCGACCCCCGGTACGTGAAGCACGTCCTTGGCGTGATGTACACCTGCGGCATGTACGACCACGCCGGTGCCTGGTCGGTGCGTGTCGGACTGCCCGCCAAGAGCGGAGTCGCCGGCGGACTGCTCGCCGTGGTTCCCGGACGCCTCGGGATTGGTGCCTACTCTCCGGCGCTTGACGAGGCCGGCAACAGCGTGCGGGGCGCACTGGCCATCGAGGAACTGTCCGAGCGTCTCGGCTTGCATCTGCTCGAACCCCACCCCTCCGACATGGTCACCGAACTGCGGCGTCCCCGACGGATCAGTGAACCCGGACGCAACACCACCTCCGACTGACGAACCCCGTCGCACCGCACACCCACGGCCAAACGACGAGGACCGAGCCTCACGGCTCGGTCCTGTCACGTCCTGGGCGCCAAGCGCCCCGACTCTCCTGGTTGGGCGGTGACTACTCGATCCGCAAGCCCGAGATCGCCCGGCTGATCACCAGCTCCTGGATCTGCTCGGTGCCCTCGAAGATGTCGAAACCATTGGAGCATGGCTCAATTCGGCTGAAAGCACGGGGTAGGCAGGTCAATCTGTGACGCAGTTGTCACAGATTGACGTACAGATCTGCCCTCCCAGGTCGGTCCAGGTCACTTCTCGCCACTCCTGCCGAGAGCGTTATCTCGTGCGAACCGATAGGTCTCGCATGAGCCAGCCACCAGATCAGCCAACCTCACCCTCCAGCGAGCCGTACGAGCCGTTGTGGAAGATCCGCAACATCGCCGCCTAGTACCAGCAGACCGAACGGGCCACCCGCGAAACGGTCAAGGAACAGGGCTTTCCCGCACCAGCGCAAGGTAACCCTCGGCGATGGGTTCCGCACGAAGTCGTGGCCTAGGCGAAGAACCCTCGACGCGGTAGGCGCGGAGCCGGTGGGGCGAGCAGCCGGACGACCGATCGAAGTAGCGGTGCCCGCCGACTGCGGGATGGTCACGATGACTGGTGACTACAAGAAGTCGAAATGGGTGAAAGGCGGGATCAGCATCGTAAAAGACGGTCGGGTCTCCTACAACGCGGACCTCACTAAGCCACGCGGTCATCGTGGGGAGCGAAAGCAGTTCCGGGCCGGATCTACCGAGGCCGCTGAGGCGTTCGCACGCAAACTCCTAGACCGTCGCGATCTGGCCCTCGGGCTTGACATCGAGATGGATTCCACGTGGCAGTGGCTGTTCGACGAAGCCACCAGCGCCCTCGACAACGTGTCGCAGTCATTGGTCACCGAGACGGTGGCGGAGCTGCCCATCACCCGCATTGTGGGGCCCATCGCCTCAGCACCATCGTTGCCGCAGAGCGCGTCGTGGTGCTCGATGGCGGCCGCGTCGTTGAGCAGGGCTCCCCCGCAGCGCTGCTGGATGCCGGCCAGGTCTTTGCCCGCATGGCCGCCCGCCAGGTACTGGCGTGACCGTGGCAGCCGTGTGGCCGAACCAGCTCGCAGCAGGTATTGCCATCACCACCGGGTTGGCCGCCTTCACGGTGTTCGTCGGCGTGGCCGTTGCCTACGCAGCAGTGGATCGGGCCGGTCGGCAGCGAAGTCGGGCGTCTGCTGATGCCGTCGTGGTGCTCGGTGCGCAAGCCATCGCCGACCGCCCCTCACCCGAGTTGCGGGCCCGCCTCGACGGTGCGGTCGGGGCCTGGGATGCGGGGCAGGCCCCGGTGGTCGTGTGCTGCGGTGGCGTGAGTGATGGGGTCGACGAGCGCGACGTCATGGCCGCCTACCTCGCTTCGGTTGGGGTGACCGACACCGCCATCGTGACCCTCGTCGGAGCCACGACCCGTCGCAGCATGCAGTCGGTCGCCGCTTCGGGGTTCACCCGAATCCTGGTGGTCACCTCGCCGAACCATGTCCGTCGTGCCGTGACTGAGGCCCGCCGGCACGGTCTTGAGGCAGTGGGCTGTCCGGCGCCGAACAGCCCGGAACAAGCGGACCCGTCCATTCGCCGGCTGCGCACGGTCACCGAGGTGGTGGCACTTGCCTGGTACGCACTGCCCGGTTCCGTGACGGCGCACGCAGCCACCGGGCCCCGCACGATCCGTCATCGTGTTCCCGAACTCGTTGCCGGCCGGGTGCGACGCCGCCGGACAGAAGCGCAATCGTCGTAGTCGTCCCCACGTCGCGGCGATCGCAGGCTCGCAGTCCGTCGAGGTCGAGCGCGATGCGGCGCGTTCGGAGGGCTCGGCTGCACGCGTCGGCGGGCTAGCCTTACGTCGGGGAGGTCCTGTGGGTCTGGGTCGTCAGCTCAAGTCGTTCCGGGATCGCCGACTCCGCATTCCCGTGGCCGCTGACGCCCTCGTGCTCGATGTCGGCGGGGGCGACCAGCCGCACTGGCGGGCCGATGTGGTCGTGGACCGCTACCCCGGAGCGTCCCGCGCCGGTCAGCGCATCGCCGGCGGTGGAGCGCGCGTTGACCGACCGCTCTTCGTTGCCGACGCTGCCCACCTGCCGTTCGCAACGGGTGCCTTTGACTACGTCGTGTGCTCCCACACCCTCGAGCATGTGCCTGACCCCGCTGCAGCGGTCGCCGAACTGTGTCGGGTTGCATCCGCCGGGTACATCGAGGTGCCCGAGGCTGGTGCATCGAAGGTGCTCGACTTCCCCACCCACCTGTGGTGGTGTTCGCTCGACGACGGCACGCTCGTGTTCCGGGCGAAGCACAGCCATGACTTCGATGGTGACATTGCCCGCTTCGTGGCTGACCCCGAGGTCCGCAGAGCGGTTGCGTCGTTGCTGGCCCGGAACTTCGACCGCACCGTCGTGTGCCTGCAGTGGGACAGGACCGTCGACGTCCGCGTCGAGGGTGAACCCGACGAGTCGTTGATGACCGTGTCGGACGACGTGTTGCCTGCGCCACCGGCGCTCGCCGTGCTCAGCAGGTTTTCCACCGCTCAGATTGGGCATCGACTGTGGTCACGACGGCGCCGCAGGCGCCCGTTGCATTTCGGCGACATCCTCACCAACGCCGAGTTCGGTCCGCTCGACGCGGCGGTGACGGTCGGGGTGCACGAGGCCCGTAGTGGAGCGGTTGACCCGTCACCAGGGTGACCAGGTGCTGTCGGGGTGCACCCAGGCGACGTCGTTGAGCCACGTTGGCCCTCGCACCACCATGCCGAGGTAGCCACGCTCGAGCGCGTCGGTGCGGTGCCGTTGCTGCCATTCCCGCAGGTCGAAGTCGCTCAACGGGTGCCATCGTCCGTCGAACCACACCCGTCCTTCGTACCCGAGGTCGACCATCAGTTCCATGGATCGGCTGATGTCGGTGAAGCGATCGTCGAGTTCGACGAACACCACCGGTCGCTGGGAGGAAAGCAACGCACGGGCTCCTTCGAGGACGGCCAGTTCGTGTCCCTCGACATCGATCTTCACGAATCGGACGTCGGTGAGCGCGAGCTCGTCGATGGGGACGGTGAGGACATCGAATGACGTTGCGCTACCCCGACCTTCCTCGAGCGTGGCCGTTCCCTCCGAGCCGACCCCCAGCGACGGCAGGTGCAGCGTGGCCCGGGTGCGTCGGTTCGAGGCGGCGAACTCGTGCACCGTCACATTGGGCCGCACCGACCGACGCAGTGCCTCCGCAAGCGAGGGATTCGGTTCCAGCGTGGTCACCGACTGCAGCCGGCGCGACAGGTGGTAGGTCCACGGTCCGTACCAGGCGCCGACGTCGAGCGCAGAGCCGTTCGGATCGCAACGATCAACCAGCACGGGCATGGCGGGCTCAGCTCGATGGTGGACGCGGGCGATGGCGCCATGGACCAGCCTCGGCGGTGCCAGCGACATCGACCTGGCGAGGATCCGGGTCGGCAGGCCGGGGCGGGTGCTCGTCGGGGTTGCTGACTCCATGGCATCCCTCTCCATTCAGCTGGGCGGTGTGGATCTGTCGTTCGGTGTTGGGCCGGAGGTGGGAACCAGAGAGGCTGGCAGCCCCACGACAAGGTGAGCGCTCGGTTACCATACTGGGGTGTTAAGGGGTTCAGCAGCGTGAGTCGGAGTCGGTCGGCCTTTGCCCGCGTCGCCTCCAACCCGCTCGTCTATCGTGCCCACACCGCCCTGCTCGGGCGCGCACGACTCGAGGCTGCGATTGCTCCGGTTGTGGCGCGGGTTGCCTCTCCGGTCGACGACGGAACGGTCGTCGACGTGGGAGGTGGTGTCGCCCCGTACCGGTCACTGTGGCCGCCATCGTGGACGTACTACGTCGTCGACCCCGATGAACGGGTCGCCGACCTCACCGACGACACCGGGACGATCCGTCGACTCACCGGTGCCGCCGAGCGGGTGCCCCTCGGCGACGCCACTGCCGACAACGTGTTCATGTCGGCGGTCTCGCATCATCTCGACGACGCCACGTGGGAGGCGTCGCTGGTGGAGGTGCGGCGGCTGCTCAAGCCTGACGGCGCGTTCCTGTTCCTCGACGGCGTGTGGAACCCCCGTCGATGGGTGTCCCGTGTTGGCTGGTTCGCCGACGGCGGTCGCCACCCCCGATCGACGGAGACACTCGAAGGGGACATCGGCGACGTCCTGACCATCGAGTCCGTCGATCGCCTGACCCTGCTGCACGATGTGGTGATCGTCGTCGCCCGAGGGGAACGTGTGTGACGACACCAGACCGTCATCTCGCCGACACCGCGCCCGGGCCATCATCGGACCGCCCCGGACTACCGCTCAGCGTGGTCGTCCCGATGTTCAACGAGGCGGCGTCCTTGCCGGCCCTCGCCGAGGCCATCCGACGCTGGTTCGACCCTGCAACCACCCAGTTCGTGTTCGTCGATGACGGGAGCACCGACACGACCGCCGAGGTGGCCGACGGCATCGCCGCCGGACTTCCGCACGCCGTCGTTGTGCGACTGGCGCTCAACGCCGGCAAGGGTGCGGCCGTGCGCGCCGGGGTGGCGGAGGCCACGGGAGCGCTCGTGATGTTCATGGACGCCGATCTCGCCGTCGACCTCGGGTGTCTCGACGAGCTGCTGTCCGCCCTCGATGGTGTCGACGTGGCCATCGGTTCACGATCACTCGACGGAGCCTCGGCGGTGGGTTCGACCCCGCTGCGGGTGCTGATGGGACGCACGTTCAGCCTCATCGGCAGGGTGGTCGGCCGGACCGGTGTCCGGGACTCCCAGTGCGGGTTCAAGTCGTTCCGGAGCGAGGCCGCAACGATCCTCTTCGGGCTGTCCCGCGTGGATGGATTCGCCTTTGACGCCGAGGTCCTCCGACTGGCCCGCCAGCTGGACTTCCGGGTGGTTGAGATCCCCGTGGTTTGGGTGGCGCAGCCGGGTTCGAACGTGCGTCCGGTTCGAGATTCGACCCGCGCCCTGTTCGACACGTTGGTGATGCGTGTTCGCACGGGCCGACGGCACACCCGCCGTCGCGCCACCGAGCTGGGCTGGGCACCCCGGCCACACACCCGTCCCAGCCCGGGCCCGGGTGACGTGGTCGACTCGGACCTCGCTCGGCCTGGGGTGGATCCCGGAGTCGGCCGAGACGTGTCGGCCGGAGCCCCGCTGCGATCGCCGGTGCGTGGCCCGTCGCCGTCGGCGCAGGGCTGAGGCGCCGTGCGCATCGCGATCCTGTCGTGGCGGGACACCATCCACCCGTTGGCGGGAGGGGCCGAGGTCGTCGTGGACAAGTTGGCCAAGGGTCTCGTGGGGCGTGGTCACGAGGTTGTCGCTGCCGTCGGCGGACCGGTTGGCGACCATCCCTATCCGGTGGTTGACGCCGGCGGCACCTACAGCCAGTTCCTGCGCATGCCGGTGACCTTCCATCGTCGGCTGGGTCGCTGCGACGTCGTCCTCGAGTCTGTCAACGGCATCCCGCACTTCGCCAGGGTGTGGCAGGGCGCGCCGGTCGTTGGACTGTCCCACCACGTGCACCTTGAGCAGTGGGCCATGTCGTTCCCTGCATCGCTTGCCGTGGTGGGCCGGACGGTCGAGGCCCGCCTCGCACCGGTGGTGTACCGGAATCGAGCGATGATCGCCGTGTCGTCGTCGACGGCGGAACGCCTTGGTGCGCTGGGGTACACCGACGTGACGGTGGTGGAGATGGGGGTGAGTCCGCCGCCGCTGGGTGTCGAGCAGTCGCCGTCGCCCCGTTTCGTGGTGCTCGGCCGGCTGGTTGCCCACAAGCGCGTCGAACGCGCCATCGAGCTGTGGGAGCAGGTGCGGCCCCACACCGGTGGTGAGCTGGTCGTCGTCGGGGACGGGCCACTGCGCTCCCAACTCGAGGCCCGGGCTGGTGAAGGGGTGCGCTTCACCGGCTTCGTCGATGACGCGTCTAAGGGCCGGGAGCTGTCCTCGGCGTGGCTGCTCGTGCACCCGGCGCATCATGAGGGCTGGGGCATGGTCATCATGGAGGCCGCCGCCGCCGGTGTGCCCACCCTCGCCTACGACGTGGACGGGGTGCGGAACTCCGTGGTGGATGGCGTCACCGGTGTCCTGGCGCAGAGCGACGACGACTTCGTGGCGGCGTGGATCCGGTTGGCCACCGACGCCGTCGAGCGTCGATCGCTCGGGGATGCGGCGGTGGCGCGTGCCGGTGGCATGACCTGGGACCACGCAGTCTCGGGCGTCGAGGCCGTGCTGGCGGCGGCGTGCCGACCCCGGACCGGTTCGTCCGCCGAGTAGGACTCGTGGAGCCAGCGGCCCAGGGAGGCGACGCCACGCCGCGTTGGTGGCTGGCGGTGGCGTCGCTGCCGCTGGTGGCGGGAGCGTTCGCGCAGCGGTTCGGGGAGGTGGTCAGCCAGACGCGTCTCGACCGGGTGCTCGATCCGCTCGCCGCGATGGCTCGCACCCTGAACCTGTGGGATCCCACCACCGACATGGGGACGGTGCCGAACCAGGCCGTCGGCTACCTCGTGTCCTTCGACGTGCCGTTCGCCATCGGCCGGCTCGTCGGGGCGCCGGTGTGGGTCGTCGACCGGCTGGTGGTGGCCGCCGTTCTCGTTGCTGCCCTGTGGGGTTTCGTCCGTCTCGTCGACGCGCTCGGCGTGGGTCGCCCGCTGACCAGGCTGGCCGGGGGGATCGCGTTCGCCCTCGCTCCGGTGGTGCTGAGCCGTGTGGGGTGGCGTCTGCCCGAGGCGGTGGCACCCGCGCTGCTCCCGTTGCTGCTGTTGCCACTGGTCCGCGGCGCGCGGGGCGGTTCCACCCGAGTGGCTGCCGCGCGTTCCGGCGTGGTGGTGGCCGTCATCGGCGGTGCCAACGCCATCGTCACGCTGTCGGTACTCGCCGTGCCGTTGCTCTACCTCCTCACCCGTCAGCGCGGCCCGAGGCGGGCCAGCCTGGTGCGGTGGTGGCTGCTGTCGGTCGTGCTCGCCGTGGCGTTGTGGGCGCCGTCACTGTGGTTCCTCCGTCGATTCGGGGCGGACCTCGTCACCTACACCGAGCCGGTGGCGACCACGACGGCGCCCGCCACCCTGTTCAACGTCCTGCGCGGCTCGGCCGACTGGCTCGTGGCGCTCGACGGCGGACAGTTCATTCCGGCTGCATCCACGCTGGCACTGCGGGTCGTCCCCATCATTGCCGTGGGTATCGTTGTGGGGTTCGGCCTCGGGGGTCTGGCATCGCGCCATCTGCCCGAGCGACGGTTCCTCGTCGCCACGCTCGTGGCAGGTGTGCTGGTGCTCGTCGGTGCCACATCCGGCTGGTTCGGGAACCCGCTCGCCGAGCCATACCGGTGGGCATTGACCGGTCCGCTGTTCGTCTTCCGCAACGTGTACAAGTTCTCGGGACTGGTGGCGCTGCCGGTATGTATCGGGTTCACCCACGCGCTTGCGATCGGCGCCGAGTGGCTGGGACGTCGTCTGCACGCCCGCTCGATGCGGCTGGCGGCGTCGGGGCTGGTGGCGGTCGTGCTGGTTGGCGCCGCCTGGCCGGTCGTAACCGGCACGCTCACCCGACCACCCGGGTTCGCCGAGGAACCCCCGGCGTGGATCGAGGCCAAGGCCTGGCTTGATGCGCGCGCCGACGGTCGGGTGCTGGTGGTGCCCGGACAGACCGAGGCGCTCTACGACTGGGGTCGGACGAGCCAGCTGCCGCTGCAGTGGGACAGCGACGTCCGCTGGGCGACGCGCAGCCAGATCCCCCTGTCGGGGGCGCCAGCGGGGCAGTACCTCGACGCCGTCGAACTCGCCATCGAGCGAGGTGGGACGCCCGGGCTGCTCGACTTCCTCCGACGAGGGGGGTTCAGCCAGGTGGTCGTTCCCAACGACTCGGTCCCAGACGGGGCCGGGCTGCCCGACCCCGAGCGGGTGGCTCAGGCACTCGCAAGCAGTGGCCTCGAACAGGTTGCGGCGTTCGGCGAGTCGGGGTTCGGCTTCGGCGACCGACGTCAGCTCGAGGTGTGGGACGTGCCGGGGTCGGCGCTCGTGTCGATGTACCCGGTGGCGTCGGCATCGTGGCTGAGTGGCGACGTCGAGTCGGTGCTGTCGGTTCCCGAGTCGGCGTTCGGCGACCGGGCGTGGGTGCTGGTTCGTGACGGTGTGCCCGCCGGCGTGACACTCGACAACTGGTTGGTCACCGACGGCAACCAGCGGGTGGCGCTCGAGTTCGGGCTGAACCGCAACAACCGCAGCCCAGTGCTCGGTCCCTTCGAGGACGACGTCGACGGTCGCCCGGTGCAGGGACGCCGCTGGGTGGACGACGACGTGACCCACCAGACGACGCTGGATCTCGATGGTGTGCGTACGCTCACCGCGTCGTCGATCGGGCCCGGACCGCTCGTGCGGGCGTCACCAGCGGTGCAGCCCGCCAACGTGTTCGACGGTGATGTCGACACGGTCTGGCTGCCGGCGCGCCTGCTCACCGCCGGGGTCGACCAGTGGGGGGATGAGGACCCGTGGATCGACGTGACGTTTGACGAGCCCCGCCAGGTGGAGCCACTCGGGATCACGCTGCGGTTCGGGGTGTTCCGCGACCGGGAGCCGGTGCGGGTGACGGTCACCACCGACTCGGGTTGGCGCACCACCGAACTCGCACCGGTCACCGATCGGCAGGAGCTCGCCATCGCCCCCGGGCCGACCACGGGACTGCGGATTGCCCTCGACCGGAGTTCCCTTCACGCTGGCGGGGACTGGGTGGGGATCGCCGAGGTCGACCTTCCCGGTGCGCCGCCGATCCGTCGCCTGCGGACACCGGCCGAACTGGAAGGGCAGTTCGCTGCGCCGTCGGCCAACGACCCCGCGTGGGTCCTCACCCGCAACCGAGCGTCGTCACTTGCGACGGTCGGGCTGAACGCCGAGCCTGCGATCGCCCGCCGGTTCACGGTTCCGAAGGCGATGGAGGTCGGGATCGAGGCCAGCGCGTCGGTGGCGCGCCGCAACGAACTCGTGACGGCACTGGGGTCGGCCGGTTCGCTGACCGTGACCGCCAACGCCACGTTGGCCGATCGCGGCCGCCTCGCACCTCGCAACCTCGTGGATGCCGACCCCACCACCATCTGGCGCAGCGGTGGCCGCACCGGCGAGGAACGTGCTGCGTTCGCCCGTGTGACGCTGGGATGGCAGGGCGAGCGTGTCATCGACCGGTTCATCCTCGACGTGCCCGGCGACCTCGCCACCCCGGCAACGGCGCTCGTGTCGATGGGTGACGACGTCCGCCTCGCACCGGTGGAGGCTGACGGGTCGGTCCGGTTCGCACCGCTGCGCGGTAACCGGCTGGTCATCGGCCTGCTCTACCCGCCGACTCCTGACGGGACGCCGCCGGCAGACATCGGCCTCGCCGGAATCGATGTGCCCGCCCTCGCCGACCTGACCCTGCCACCGATCGATCCGACCGACGTGGTCACCATCTCGTGTGACGCCGGCCCGACGGTGCGGGTGGGGGGGACCGAGGTGCGGTTCTCGGCGACGGTGCCGCTTGGTGCGCTGCTGGACAGCGACACGTTCGCCATGCAGCCGTGTGACACCACGACGGTGGCACTGCCCGCCGGCGACATCGAGCTCGACGCCACCGACGGCACGAACGGCGTTGCCCTTGACCAGGTCGTCCTGGGGAGTCCGCCGCTGCTGTCGACCGACACGGGCGTGTCGCGCCCGGTCACCGTCGACGGGTGGGCGAGCAACGACCGGCGCGTGACGGTCGGCCCCGGGGAAGCCGGTCTGCTCGTCGTGCCCGAGACCTTCAACGAGGGGTGGGAGGCCTCGCTGGACGGCGTTGCCCTTGCTGCGCTGCAGATTGATGGCTGGCGGCAGGGGTTCGTCGTCCCCGCCGGTGCGGGAGGGGCGATCGACCTCCGCTTCGCCCCCAACGGTCCCTTCCGGTGGTCGGTGGCGCTGGGCCTAGGACTGCTCGTCGTGCTGGTGCTCGCCGCCGTACTGCCATCCCGACGACCGCACCCCGGCCGTCCGCTCGAGGCGGGCACCTGGAGCCAGCCGCTGGCGGCAGGCGGCGCAGTGGTGGCGTCGGTGTGGGCCAGCGGTGTGCTGGCCGTGCTGTTGGTCCCGCTGTGGTGGATCGGCCGGCGGCGGCCAGCGATGCTCGGCGGGGTCGCCGCCGGGTCCTTCATCGCTGCAGCGGTGACGGTGGTGGTGTTCAAGCGCTCGCTCGCGCCATGGGTGCCCTGGTGGGAGGTGGCGCCGATTCCGGTGACGATCCTGTCGGCGGTGGCGTTGGTGTCGGTGGTGGTGGCGGCGCTGGTTGACCGGCAGGGCTCAGGCGACGACTGACGACGCTGCGCTCGGCCCGGTCGTGGGGGACGTGCGTGGCGCAGGGGTGAACGTGTCGACCTGCCGACGCCGTTGTCGTTGGCGGATCCCGACCACGGCCATGGCGAGCGCGCTGGCGGCGAGGTTGCCGGCCAGCCAGGCGATCGGCGCACCGTCGACACCGCGGGTGTCCACGAGGATGACCATCGGGATCAGGGTCAGCAGCGCGAACCCCACGGTGATGGCCGTCGTGCCGAAGGCGTCGGCCAGTGTGCGCATCACGGCGAGGCCGATTGATGTCACCGTCCAGGGCAGTGCGGCGAGACACAGGACGGGCAACACCTCGGCAGTGGTTCCGTAATCGGGGCCGAAGATCGCGGTGACCGCAGGTGCACCGACCCACGCAACCAGCGCAGCGAACCCGGTGAGGGCGACACCCAGCACCAATCCGGTGCGTGCCTGCCGCCGGAGGTCCGAAGGATGACGACTCGATTCACTGACCACCACCTGGCCGATGGTGTGGGGGATGAGGAAGACCACCGTCGAGATGCTCCACGCCAGGTAGAACCCGGCGTTCTCGGCAGCGGGCACGGCGGCCGCGACGATCAAGGGCGTGACGAACTGCGGTGCCTGCGCAGCGAGACTCCCCACCCAGTTCACCGAGGCGAAGCGCCACGCAACGGCGAGGCCCTCCGGACGCACCCATGTCCACCGGCGTCGACCGCCGCGGCGCCACGCAAGGAGCGCCACGGTGACCGCACCCGACGCCGCCGTGGGGCCCGCCATCACCAGCAGCAGGCCCAGCGGCGTGGCGGCGAGCGGGGAGAGGACGAGGGGGATGCGCACCACCACGGTGACGAGGGTGCGCAGCACCATCCAGGGCCACGCCCGAAGGGTCATGAGGCGGATCTCGGCGAGCGTCGCCCACGAGGTGCCACCCACCAGCAGCGTGAGCAGGAGTGTCGCCATCAGTGGCCCGCGGTCGGTGAGCGGTCCCGTGGTGGAGCTGCCGAGTACGGCCGGTGCCACGAGCACGAAGGCGAGCGAGCCGACTGCGCTGGCGACGGCGGCGTACCCCAGCGTCCACCGCCACAGCCCCTCGGTCTGCTCCTCGGGTCCGTGTCCGAATCGGGCGACGGCAACGGGAAGGCCCATGCCGGTCAGGTAGGTGAGGAAGAGCACAGCGGCGAACAGTCCGGTGGCACCGCCCACCACAGCCACCGGTTGGGCCCAGGCGGCGACGGCCCACGCCACGAATCCCCCGACGGCGAGGATGGCGGTGCTGACGAGGAACCACATCGATCCGCGCAGGACCTGACCCGGACCACCTGAAGGTTGACGCACGCTGCTGACAGTATCGGCACCAGCCCGCCATCTGCGACCACGGGAGTCGGTCACTGGGGGCGGGTATTGGGTTGCCCTTCGCAGTGATCTCCGGGGTCTCTGTGTCAGCGGCTCAGCTGCGCAGGCCGACGACCCGGGCCACGAGAACCATCAGCACCAGCAGTGAGCAGACGGTCTGCAGCATCATCAGCGCCTTCACCCGGCGTGAGATCACTGCCTCGGTGGTCGGGCCGAACGTGGCGTTGGTGTTGAAGGCGATGAAGAGGTAGTCGATGACGTCCGGATGGCGGTGCGGTCGTCCCTTGACCTCGGGAAACTCGAACGCTCCGTTGGGGAGCAGGTGGTCGGCGACCCAGTACCAGCCGGTGAAGACGGCGACGATCATGGCGTAGGCGGCACCCACGTCCCAGACACCCCACAGGCAGCTGTTTTCCCGGAACTCGGACGAGGCGATGAGGGCGAAGATGTTGGCGATCACCTGCAGGGTGGCGAACGTCAGGAACACGACGAACACCCGCGCTACGGCGTGCTCGCCGTAGCGCAGTCCCGCCACGATCGCCGCCACGGCAATGACGATGAACACCACGCTCCCGACGACCTCAACGGGGCACTCGTCTGACGGGCTGACGCGTCACAGATTGTCACAGAATGGGCGGCAATCGGGGCTCAATCGAGTCGATTCCGGCGATTGCGGCGCAGACGCGACTTCGGCCGACGACGCATCCTCGTGGGAGGCGAAGCCGGCCGAAACGCTGTAAACAAAGGGGATGGACTACTCGATGCGCAGGCCCGAGATGGCCCGGCTGATCACCAGTTCCTGGATCTGCTCGGTGCCCTCGAAGATGTCGAAGATCTTCGAGTCACGGTGCCACCGCTCCACCGGGTACTCCCGGGTGTAGCCGTAGCCGCCGAGGATCTGGATGGCCCGCTCGGTGACCCACACGGCGGTGCGGCCGGCGTAGAGCTTGGACATCGAGCCCTCGGCGTTCTTGTACTCGCCGTTGCGGCTCATCCACGCCGCACGCCACACCAGCAGTCGGGCGGCGTCGATCTCCATGCACATGTTGGCGAGCATGAACGCAATCGACTGGTTCTCGATGATGGCCTTGCCGAACGCCCTGCGCTCCTTGGCGTACTCAAGCGCGTACTCGTATGCCGCTCGTGCCACACCGATGGCCTGGGCACCCACGGCGGGGCGGGTGGCCTCGAAGGTGGCCATGGCCGGCTGCTTGCCTGACGACACCGCCTTGCCCGACAGCGCCTCGCGGGCACGAGCCAGCTTCTCATCCAGCTTCTCCTTGCCGCCGAGGAGACAGCGACCCGGCACGCGCACGTCGTCGAGGACCACCTCGGAGGTGTGTGAGGCGCGGATGCCGTGCTTCTTGTACTTCTGACCCATCGACAGGCCGGGCGTGTTGGGCGGCACGATGAACGATGCCTGGCCGCGGCTCTTGAGCTCGGGATCCACCGAGGCGACGACTACGTGGATGTTGGCGATACCACCGTTGGTGATCCACGCCTTGGTGCCGTTGAGCACCCACTCGTCCTTGGCCTCGTCGTAGACGGCCCGGGTGCGCAGACTCGAAACGTCGGAGCCGGCGTCGGGCTCGGACACACAGAACGCACCGAGCTTCACGTCGTCGGCGTCGCCGTAGCACTGCGGCACCCACTCAATGGTCTGCTCGGGGGTGCCCGACCCGGCGATGCCCGCTGCGGCAAGACCCGAGCCGAAGATCGACAGGCCGATGCCGGCGTCGCCCCAGAACATCTCCTCGATGGCCACCGGCATCGACAGCCCGGACTGGTCGCCCATCATCATCTGGGCCATGAAGTCGAAGCCGTAGAGGCCGATCTTGGCCGCTTCCTGGACGATCGGCCACGGGAACTCCTCCCGTTCGTCCCACTCTTCGGCGGCCGGACGGATGACGTCGGCGGCGAACTGGTGAATCCAGTCCTTGAGTTGGATCTGGTCGTCGGAGAGGTGAAGCGAAAACTCGGACATCAGGGCTCCTGGGTGATGGGCAGGACGGCTACAACAGCAATGTTACCGAGGGGTAACAACGGGAACGCTAGTCGGCGCACACCAGTCTCGCCACTCATGCGAAACGTTCAGGAGCGTCGGATGGCAGTGCCCGTCGCGGTGTCTTCCACCACCCAGCCCTGCGCCTGGATCTGGTCGCGCAAGGAGTCAGCCAGCGCGAAATCACGGGCGGCGCGGGCTTCGTCCCGGCGGCGGGCGAGGTCCGCCATAACAGCGGGTACGTCGCCGTCGGCGGCGGCGTGCACGTCGAGTCCCATCGCACCACAGACCTCGAGCACCGCAGCGGCAAGTGGTGCCGCCGCGTCACGATCACCGTCGTCGAGCATGGCGTTGACGCGGCGCACACTGGTGAACACGAGGTCCATCACCCCAGGCGTGTCGAGATCGTCGTCCATGAGCGCCCGGAACGAATCCAGTGTGGCGGGATCGGGAACCGTGGCCGCACCAGTGATTTCGCCGACGCGCCGGGCAAAGGCATCGAGGCGTTCAAGGGCGCGAGAGGCGTCTGCCGCCGAGGTGTCGCTCACCTCGACAGGTGACCGGTAGTGGCTGCGCAACACCAACAGGCGGAACGCACGGGGGTCATGGCGGTCGCAGAGATCGGCGAGGTCGGTGAAGTTGCCGAGTGACTTCGCCATCTTCTCCCCCGCCACCTCCACGAACCCGTTGTGCATCCAGTGACCGGCGAAGGTCTCACCGCCCGCAACGGCCTGAGCCCGTTCGTTCTCGTGGTGAGGGAAGGCCAGGTCCTGCCCGCCGCCGTGAAGGTCAAACCCGGGTCCGAGCAGGTCAAGGCTCATCACCACACACTCGGTGTGCCATCCCGGACGGCCCGGGCCCCACGGCGAGTCCCATGCCGGCTCCCCAACCTTGGCCAGCTTCCACAGGGCGAAATCGGTCGGTGACCGCTTGGTGTCATCGACGTCGACCCGTGCGCCAGCCTGCAAGGACTCGAGGTCCTGGCGGGCCAACAGGCCGTAATCCGCAACAGAAGAGGTGTCGAAGTAGATCCCGTCGGCGAGCACGTAGGCCGCACCGCGCTCGATCAGGTCGCCAACGAGGGTGACCATGTCGTCGATGTAGGCGGTGGCGTGAGGGTCGGCCGTGGGTCGCAGCACCCCAATGCGGTCCATGGCGCCCCACCAGACGTCCTCCCAGTGTCGCGCCACCTCCTCGGGTGAGGTCCCCTCACGTGCAGCACGATCGATGATCTTGTCGTCGACGTCGGTGATGTTCGACACGTACACCACCTCGGTGCCGCACCACATCAGGTACCGCCGCAACACGTCGAAGACCAGCGCGAACCGGCCGTGCCCGAGGTGCGGCGGCCCGTACACGGTGGGGCCACACACGTACATCGACACCTCGCCTTCGCGCCGCTGGCGCAACGGTCGGACCTCACCGGTGGCGGTGTCGAACAGACGGATCACGCCGAGAGGCTACCGGCTCCCACCCTCGGGGCCGGGTTGGTGCACCCCACTCACGGGAGACTTCTCGTTGGAACCGCACCTCTGTTGCGAAGCCGGGGGCGGGCGTTCGCTAGCCTCACAGACACTTATGTCCGCTGATGACGCCGCCTCGCCCCCCGCACCCCGTTCCGAATGGATCGTGCCCGAGAAACCAGTGCTCGAGGGCCTCGAGACCCGCTGGGGTGGCCAGTGGGAGAACGACGGTACCTACCGTTTCGACCGGTCGAAGTCCCGCCACGAGGTGTTCTCCATTGACACCCCGCCCCCCACGGCCTCGGGCTCGCTACACGTCGGCCACATCTTCTCCTACACCCACACCGACACCGTGGCCCGTTTTCAACGCATGCGCGGCAGAGAGGTCTTCTACCCGATGGGTTGGGACGACAACGGTCTGCCCACCGAGCGTCGGGTGCAGAACTACTACGGCGTGACGTGTGACCCCTCACTCCCCTATGACCCCTCTTTCACTGCCCCCACCCCGATGGCTGAGCGCACCAAGGCCGAACGCGAACAACCTCCGGTGCACCTGAGCCGCCGGAATTTCGTCGAACTGTGCGAGCAGCTCACCGTCGAGGACGAGAAGGCGTTCGAGCTGTTGTGGCGGACGCTCGGTCTCAGCGTCGACTGGTCGATGACGTACGCCACCATCGACGCCCACTGCCAAAAGGTGGCCCAGCAGGCGTTCCTAAACAACTTGTCGCGGGGTGAGGCGTACCAGGCGGACGCCCCCGTGCTGTGGGACGTGGATTTCCGCACCGCCGTCGCCCAGGCCGAACTCGAGGATCGTGAGCGCCCCGGCGCCTACCACCGCCTGGCGTTCGCAGCCACCGACGGCAGCGGCGACGTCATGATCGAAACGACACGACCCGAACTGGTGCCGGCGTGCGTGGCGCTGGTCGCCCACCCCGACGACGAGCGGTACCAGCCGCTGTTCGGCACCACGGTACGCACCCCGCTGTTCGGCGTTGAGGTGCCCGTGCATCCCCACCCCCTGGCGGACCCTGAGAAAGGTTCGGGCATCGCCATGATCTGCACGTTCGGTGACACCACCGACGTCGTGTGGTGGCGGGAATTGAACCTTCCGACACGCGCCATCGTCGGGGTCGACGGCCGGGTGCTCTCCGACACACCGTCGTGGATCACGAGTCCCGCCGGACAGGAGGCATACCAACAGCTCGCCGGTTCCAAGGTCCCCACGGCACAAAAGCGCATCGTGGAACTGCTCGCTGACGCCGGGTCGCTCCACGGCGAGCCGCGCGCTATCACCCACCCGGTGAAGTTCTTCGAGAAGGGTGACCGTCCGCTTGAGATCGTGACCAGCCGCCAGTGGTACCTCCGCAACGGTGGGCGTGACGGCGGCGAGGTGTCAGGCGCCGATCTGCGAGGCGCCCTGTTGGCGCGTGGAAGCGAACTGCGGTGGCATCCCGCCCACATGGAGGTCCGGTTCCGCAACTGGGTGGAGGGCCTCAACGGGGACTGGCTGATCTCGCGTCAGCGCTTCTTCGGCGTCCCCTTCCCACTGTGGTACCCGGTGGGCATCGACGGCACCCCCGACCACGACCACCCCATCATCCCCACCGCGGACCAGTTGCCCCTCGATCCATCGGTGGACGTTCCCGCCGGATTCGACGAGGCCCAACGTGGGGTGCCGGGTGGGTTTATCGGCGACCCCGATGTCATGGACACGTGGGCCACCTCGTCGCTCACACCCCAGATCGCGTGTGGCTGGGGGGTCGACGACGACCTGTTCGCCCGCACGTTCCCCATGGATCTGCGCCCCCAGGGCCACGACATCATCCGCACCTGGCTGTTCTCGACGGTGTTGCGCGCCCACCTCGAGAACAACTCGCTGCCGTGGACCAACGCAGCGATCTCGGGGTGGGTCCTCGACCCGGACCGCAAGAAGATGTCGAAATCCAAGGGCAACGTGGTCACTCCCCTGCCGCTGCTCGAACAGTTCGGCGCGGATGCCGTGCGTTACTGGGCGGCGAACGGTCGTCCCGGCACCGACACCGCGGTGGACGAGGCACAGATGAAAGTCGGGCGGCGTCTCGCTATCAAGATCCTCAACGCCAGCAAGTTCACGCTCGGTACGGCTGAGGGTCAGCCAATGATGGATCCCGGTGCGGTGACCGAACCCATCGACCGGGCCATGCTCGCCCAACTCGCCGGTCTCATCGACGAGGCGACACGGGCCTATGACAACTACGACTACGCGCGGGCGCTCGAACGCACCGAATCGTTCTTCTGGAAGTTCTGCGACCAGTACCTCGAGCTGGTCAAACAGCGTGCCTACGGAAGCGCCGGGCCGGGACCGCAGGCCTCTGCCCAGACCGCCCTGCAGCTCGCCCTCTCGGCGCTGCTCCGCCTGTTCGCCCCGGTGCTGCCCTTCGTTTGCGAGGAAGTGTGGTCGTGGTGGCAGACCGGTTCGGTGCACCGCTCGGCGTGGCCCGACACCGGGGAGTTCGGTGATCTTGGCGGCGCTGATCCGAACGTTCTCGACGTGGCGGCATCAGCGCTGAGTGAGGTCCGCCGGGCCAAGACCGAAGCCAAGCGCAGTCTGCGCACTGAGGTGGCCCTCGCCGTGGTGTTTGGTGACGCCGACACCCTCGCCGCCCTCGAGGTGGCTCAGGGTGACGTCATCGATGCCGGGGCCGTACTCGAACTGCGCACCGAAACTGCGACATCCATCGATGACGGACTCCGTGTTGACGTGACGCTCGTCCCCGAGGCCCCCACCGCCCAAGACTGACAACGGGTGTCTGCCCCCGGACGCGACTCGGGGGCGCCCCGCCGAGCGGAGCACCCCCGGAAGTCGGACGAAACGTCTCAGCTGGCCAGGTTGGCTGCCACGAAGTCCCAGTTGGCGAGGCTGTCAAGGAACGTCGAGATGTAGTTGGGCCGCGCGTTGCGGAAATCGATGTAGTAGGCGTGTTCCCACACATCGATGGTCAGCAGGGCCTTGGCCGAGTGCCGCATCGGGAGATCGGCGTTGGCGGTCTTGACCACCGACAGCGAGCTGCCGTCGTCGACCAGCCACGCCCAGCCCGAACCGAACTGGGTGGTGGCGGCCTCGGCGAACTGCGTGCGGAAGGCGTCGTATGAGCCGAACGCCGAGTTGATGCGTTCAGCCACCTCACCGGTGGGCTCACCGCCCCCGCCGGGCGCCATGGAGTTCCAGTAGAAGGTGTGGTTCCAGACCTGGGCGGCGTTGTTGAACAGTGGCGACGGGTTGTCGGCCGCCATGATCACCTCTTCGAGGCTGGACGAGGCGTGATCGGTGCCGTCGACGAGGTTGTTGAGGTTCGTCACGTACGTCTGGTGGTGCTTGCCGTGGTGGAACTCAAGCGTCTCGGCGCTGATGTGGGGGGCCAGCGCGTCGATGGCGTAGGGAAGGGGCGGCAGTTCGAAAGCCATGTCGGTCTCTCCTGGGACACTCGGACAACAGTGACCGCAGGCTAGCCGCCCGCGAGGTCACCTCCACGAGCCGGGACGCGCACCAGCCCCCGCGAGGTGCCCTTGGGGGGAAGGGCGGCGGGGGCTGGTGGATGCCGTGGGGCGAAAGTGTGTGCGTTCAGCGAAGGCCGAGCTTGGCCGAACACGCCGGCCACTGACCCCAGCCGTAGGCGGCCAGCAGACGCTCGGAGACCTCGATCTGCTGTTCGCGGGTGGCCTCGTGGGGGTACTCGGCGTAGTCGCGGCCGCCCATGTTCACCCAGGTCTGGTGCATGAACTGGACGCCGCCGAAGAAGCCGTTGCCCGAGTTCATGGCCCAGTTGCCACTGGACTCGCACTGGGCGAGGGCATCCCACACCGACCCGGATGCCACCTCGGGTGCCGGCGGGCCACCGCCGACCTCAGGGGCCGGGGCGGGAGCGGGAGCGGGGGGCGGGGGTGGCGGCGGGGCCAGCGCGGCCCAGCGGGCCTGCAGGTCGGCCTCGACCAGGGCGGCCCAGCGGGCCTGCTCGTCAGCGACCAGAAGCTCGAAGTAGGCGATGTCCTCGGCGCTGAATTCGGGTTCGGGCTCGGTGGCCACGAGTTCACCTGACGCCAGCGACGTGGAGGTGGCCGCCTCGGCTTGGGGGGCTTGGGGGGCTGGGGCGTCAGCGGGGCCGATGCCGCCGGAGAACCCGAGGATGATCGGGGTGGCGATCACCGCAGCGAGGACCACCGCCACGCTGAAGGGGTGGAGGCGTCCGAGCGCGCCTCGGATGAGGGAGGGTTTGGGGTTCGACACGGGGGGTTCCTTTCCGCCGGGACAGCCGGGGTGGCTGCGCACGGGGCGTTGGGGATGGGTCGGTGAACCCCATGATGGTCATTCCGTCACCCAAATGCAACAATCCCGCAAAGGAAATGACGCATTGTGACCAAGTCGACACCCCTCCAGGGTCGACTTCCGGGCGCGAAAACAGCCCACCGGCTCACGGCCAGATGGGCTGTTTCCCCCTTAAATCAAACGTTTTCGCCCGCCGGCGAGGTGACCGGTCGGTCAGTCCCCCGAGCGTCGGGCGGCCCTCAT
>CAMAQM010000018.1 GCA_945860545.1 Bifidobacterium breve
CGATCTGCTGGGTGGCGAGGAAGATGGTGGCGAGCGCCGGCGTGTTGTAGGTCTGGTTCTTCGACGAGTTGTCCCGCGCCGTGGCCAGGTTCAACGAGGCTGGGATGTAGCGGTCGCTCGAAGCGATGCGCTCGATGCGTTCGAGGGCCGCCGGTGAGGCCGCGGCCATCCACAACCCGCCGTCGGAGGCCAACGCCTTTTGCGGCGCGAAGTAGTAGAGGTCGCATTCGTTGGGGTCGAAGCGCAGCCCTCCGGCGGCGGACGTGGCGTCCACCGCCACCAGTGACCCGGCCTCAGCCCCGGCTGGTCGCCTGATCGGCATGGCCACACCCGTCGAGGTCTCGTTGTGGGTGAGCGCGTACGTGTCGACCCCGCTGCGACCCTCGGCCACCGGGTGGCTGCCCGGATCGGTGGCGATGACCTCGGGGTCGGCGAGCCAGGGTGCCGCCTGCACGCACGAAGCGAACTTCGACGAGAACTCGCCGAAACTCAGGTGCTGGCTGTGCCGGTCAACCAGTCCGAAGCACAGCGCGTCCCACAACACGGTGGTCCCGCCGTTGCCCAAGATGACCTCCCACCCGTCGGGCAGGGAGAACAGCGAGGTGACCCCCGAACGCAACCGACCCACCATGTCCTTGACCGTGGCCTGACGGTGGGAGGTGCCGAGAAAGGTGCGCGACACCGCAGCGAGGGCATCGACCGCTTCGGGTCGGACCTTCGACGGGCCGCAACCGAACCGGCCGTCAGCGGGGAGGAGATCGGGGGGGATGGTGATGTCAGGGGTTGGGCTCACCCGGCAAGTCTCGCGCACCCGGGGACGTCCGCCGCTCCCACTTCAGTGACCTCACCCGGAGGGTGGGCACCTAGAGTCGAGGCAGGCCAGGGGGAGGAGGACGGCATGGTGGAGCGCACAGACGCTGCCGGGGTGGTGTGGGGTGAGATCGACGGGCGGGTCATCACCTTTCCCATGGAGGTCCCTGACGTGGCGGTCGCCACCGTCCTGTACGACGTACCGCTTGCCGCCGCTGCGGCGCTGTTGCCCGGCGACGCCTTTGAGATCGTGGAAACCGCCCCGGGGACGGCCCAGTTGGTGCTTGCGGCGTGTGACTATCGGGACAACCCGTGGGGGGACTACGACGAGATCAACCTCGGGTTCCTCGCCCGGCCCCGTGGCGCACCACCAGAGATCATCGGGTCGTTCGTGTACCGCATGCCGGTGAACCAGACCTTCACCTGTGAGGCGGGAAACCGGGTGATGGGGTTTCCCAAGACGGTGGAGGGCATCGAGGTGACCCGCGGAGAAGGGTCGGTGACCTTCGTCCTTGTATGCGACGGCGAGATGGCCATGCGGCTCAGCGTCCCCACCCCCGAACCCACTGACGCCCCGGTGCGCATCGCTGCGGTCAGCTACTCGTACCTCGACGGCGTCCCCTACGCCACCACGCTCGAGATGGACATGGGTGAACCGGTGGTGGACGCCGCCGCCGTCACCATCGAGTTGGGTTCGGGAGTCGTCGCCGACGAGCTCCGAAGTCTGGGTCTGCCCACCACCCCGGGGTTCGCCTCATGGGGTGAACGGCTCGGGGCGGTGTTCCACCTCGGCGAACCGGTCGTCGAGTCAGCCTGAACAATTCCGGGATCGCTTAGCCGGCGACCCAGTGGGCCACGAGCGCGTCGGCAGCGAGGTCGGGGCGCTGCATCATCCACCAGTGACCGCACCCGGGAAGTTCGACGGTGGCGGCGCCGAGGCGTTCAGCCACCTCGATCATCTGCCGCGTGTCCCCGGCGTAGGTGTCCTCGGGTGCCACGAACACGAGCCCTCGTGCCGGTGGGGTCGCCATCAGTTCCGCACCGAGTTCGGCCATGGCGGGCTGGACGGCACTGCGGTACAGCGCCAGGACGCAGCGAGCCATATCGTCGTTGAACGCTGCCGCCGAGGCCTGTGCCGCAGCTGGGGTCATGCCCTGGTCGACGAGCGCCGGGGCGAGGACGTCGGGACCCATGGTGGCCATGGCGTCCACCACCTGCTCTCCGATCTCAGGGGTCTGCCACGCCACCGCAGCGTCGTGCCACTGGTAGTCGGGGTGCAACAACCCTGCGCAGTCCGCCGCCCACGAGCGCACGAGATCGCCGCGGGCCCAAAGCGCACCGAAGAGGTGGCCCGCCCCCCAATCGTGAGCCACCACGTCGATGGGACCGTCCAGCGTCTCGAGCGAGTCCACGAGCCAGCGTCGGTAGTCCGCAGCGGTCGCTCCGAAGCCGTCGGGGACCGGTGCGCCGAACCCGGGTGGGCTGAGTCGCACGACGTCGTTCACGCCTCGTGCGGCGAGTTCACCCACCAGGTCATCCCAGATGGCGGCGGTCTCAGGGTTGCCGTGGACGAAGACTTTCGGCATGGGTGACTCCCGTGACGCTCGAGGTGTGCGCTGCGATCCGCCAACCGGTGCGGACCGTGCTCGGTTCGGACGTTAGCGTGAAGGGATGACCGTGGATCCCCGTTCCGCCATCTCCCGCCGAGTGTCGGCCATCGCGCCGTCAGCGACCCTGGCGGTGGACGCCAAAGCCAAGGCGCTCATCGCTGCTGGTGAACCCGTCGTCGGTTTCGGTGCCGGCGAACCCGATTTCCCCACCCCCGCCCACATCGTCGACGCTGCCGTCGTCGCCGCTGCGGACCCCGCCACCCACCGCTACAGCCCCGCCGCCGGCCTGCCTGCGTTGCGCTCGGCGGTGGCGGCGGTGACGCTGCGTGGTGGGGCCGAGGTCGACCCCTCTCAGGTGGTGATCACCAACGGCGGCAAGCACGCCATCTACAACGCCATGGCCGTGTTGTTGAACGACGGGGACGAAGTCCTGTTGCCGGCGCCGTACTGGACCACCTACCCCGAACCGATCCGTCTCGCCGGCGGCGTGCCGGTGGTGCTGCCCACCGACGTGGCCGCCGGGTTCAAGGTCACCGTCGAGCAGCTGGAAGCGGCCCGTACCCCGGCGACCAAGGCACTCGTGTTCGTGTCCCCGTCGAACCCGACGGGGGTCGTGTACACCCGGGCGGAGACCGAGGCCATCGGTCGGTGGGCGCTCGAGCACGGCATCTGGGTCATCACCGACGAGATCTACGAGCACCTCGTGTTCGGCGATCACGTGTTCACCTCCATGCCGGTGGTGGTGCCCGAACTCGCCGAACAGTGCATCATCGTCAACGGTGTGGCCAAGACCTACGCCATGACCGGATGGCGCGTCGGGTGGATCGTGGCCCCCGGACCGTTGGCCGCCGCCGCCACCAACCTCCAGAGCCACCAGACCTCCAATGTGTGCAACGTGGCCCAGCGCGCCGCGCTCGCCGCACTTGAGGGTGGCCTCGGCGACGTGGAACGGATGCGCGAAGCCTTCGAACGTCGCGGCCGACGGATGCACGAGATGCTGGCGGCCATCGACGGGGTGACGTGTCTGGAACCCCAGGGGGCCTTCTACTGTTTCCCCGACGTGCGCGCCCACCTCGGGCGCACCATCGCCGGACGTTCCGTCACCACCACGGCGGAACTCGCCGACGTGGCACTCGACGAAGCCAAGGTGGCCGTGGTGCCCGGTGAAGCGTTCGACGCCCCCGGGTACCTGCGCCTCAGTTTTGCTCTCGGTGACGACGACATCGTCGAGGGCGTGAGCCGTCTCGGCGCTCTGCTCAGCGGGTCGTGACCGCACCCGGCCCCCCGCTGGCCCCCGGTGCGTGGCCGTCACCGATCACCGCGTCGCTGGTCGTGGCCTCGTCGGTGGGCCTCGGTGGGCCCCAGCTCGCCGGCGGACGTGTCTGGTGGTCCGAGGCGCGCCCCCACGAAGGAGGCCGGGTCCAGCTGGTGCACCGGTCACTCGACGGCGACGGGGGAGCCGTCGACGTGCTGCCCGAAGGGTTTTCGGCCCGGTCGCGGGCCCATGAGTACGGCGGTGGGGCGTGGTGGGCGACCGACACCGACGTGGTGTTCACCAACGCCGACGACCAGCGTCTGTGGCGCTGCACCCTCAACGACGACGGAGTGCCCACCGGGCCGCCGACCCCGCTGACCCCTGAACCGCCCACCCCAACGGCGGACCGTCACGCCGACCCGCGACCCACCGGTGACCGGCGATGGTGGGTGTGTGTGCGTGAACCCGACGCCGGCCACGCCCCCGACGAGCTCATCGCCGTGCGGACGGATCCCGACGGTGACCCGGTGGCGCCCGTGGTGTTGTGGTCCGGGTCGGATTTCGTGTCGAACCCGCGGGTGTCCCCTGACGGACGACTGGTGTGCTGGTTGGCGTGGGACCTTCCCGACATGCCGTGGCAGTCGTCGGTGCTCTGGGTTGCCGAACTGGTCCACGACGACCCTGACGGCACCCCTCGGCTCGGGACGCCCGCCGCCGTGCTCGGCGGCGGTGGTGTGTCGTTGGCCCAGCCGGACTGGATGCCCGACGGTCGGCTGGCCGTGGTGTCCGACGACGACAACTGGTGGAACTTGTGGGTGGCCGGGGTGCCGGGTCGACCCGACGGGTCGGGGTTCACGCAAGCCACCGTGGTCGGTGGGGAACTGGCCCCACCGCAGTGGGTGTTCGGTCAGCAGACGTGGGGCACCACCTCGGCGGGTGACGTGGTCGGGGTGTGGCGGGCCGACGGAAACGACCACATCGGGGTCATGGGGTCCGGCACCGACGAGATCCACTGGGTCCACAGCGGCCACACCGCAGTGGAAGGTGTGGCGGTCGTCGACGGCACCGTGGCCCTCATCGCCGGGTCGTTCACCGCCGAACACGAGGTGGTGGTGATCGGGTTCGACGACCTGCGCGACGCTGCGGTGTCGGGCACCCGTGCCCCGGTGCGGGTGCGTCGTGCGGCGCGGGACCTCGGCCTCGATGCCGGCTGGTTCACGTGGCCCGACCCGGTGAGCGTGCCGACCACGTCAGGCAAACGCACCCACGCCCTCGTGTACCCGCCGGCCAACCCGGACGTGGGTGCGTGGGACGGCCCCACCCCGTTGATGGTGCTCATCCACGGGGGCCCAACCGCGGCGGCGCGCCCGCTGGTGTCGATGGCGGTGCGCTACTGGACGTCGCGGGGCTGGACGGTGGCGGACGTGAACTACCGGGGGTCCACCGGGTACGGGCGTCGCTACCGGGACCAGTTGCACGAAGGCTGGGGCGTGGTCGACGTGGCCGACTGTGTGGCGGTTGCGCAGTGGCTCGCCGACCAGGGCCGGGTCGACGCCGACCGGATGGTGATTCGGGGCGGGTCGGCCGGTGGGTTCACGACACTGGCGGCGCTTTGTGACAGCGATGTGTTCGCCGCCGGCACGAGCCTGTACGGCATCGCCGACCTCGAGTTGTTGGCGGCGGAGACCCACCGGTTCGAATCCGGCTACAACGACTGGCTGGTGGGGGCGTTGCCCGAACACGCCGACCGCTACGTGGACCGTTCCCCCATCCACCACATCGACCGTCTCGACCGGCCCCTGTTGGTGTTGCACGGGGCCCAGGACGCCGTGGTGCCGCCCAGCCAGGCAGAACTGGTGGTCGGGGCGTTGCGAAGCGCCGGGGTGCCGGTGGGGTACCTGCTCTTCGACGGCGAACAACACGGGTTCCGTCGGGCCGAGACGCTGGAGCGGGCACTGGTGGCCGAGGCGTACTTCCTCGCTTCGGTGCTCGACCTGCCCGGTGGGCACGAGTCCCCACCGGGATACGGGGGGCCGTGGCCGCCGGTGGACATCGAGAACCTGTCCGGGCACTGAACCATGTGGCACCGGTGCATGCCCAGCGGTCATGCTGGGGGCCATGGCCCGCATCCTCGTAACTGAAAAGATCGCCGACCGCGGACTCGACCGGCTGCGCGCCGCGGGCCACGAGGTGGACGTCCAACTCGACTTCACCCCCGACACCCTGCCGTCACTGGTGGCGGGTGCGGCCGGACTGATCATCCGGTCGGCCACCCAGGTCACCGCCGAGGTGCTCGCCGCGGGACGTGACCTCGTCGTGGTGGGTCGTGCCGGCATTGGTCTTGACAACGTGGACGTGCCCGCCGCCACCGCCCAGGGTGTCATGGTCGTCAACGCCCCCCAATCGAACACCTTGTCGGCCGCTGAGCACACCATGGCGCTGCTGTTGGCTCAGGCCCGCAACGTCCCACAGGCCCACACGGCCCTCGTCGACGGCCGCTGGGAACGTTCCCGGTGGGAGGGTGTCGAGTTGTCCGACAAGGTGCTCGGCATCATCGGACTGGGTCGCATCGGCACGCTCGTCGCCCAACGGGCCCAGGCGTTCGGGATGCGCCTCGTCGGCTACGACCCGTTCGTGTCCGCCGAGCGGGCCCGTCAGATCAACGTCACGCTCATGGACCTCGATGATCTGTTGGCCACTGCTGACTTCGTGACCATCCACGTGGCCAAGACCCCCGAGACGGCCGGTCTGCTCGACGCCGAACGCCTGGCCAAGGCCAAGCCGGGGCTGCGGATCATCAACGTCGCCCGCGGCGGCATCGTGGTGGAGGCCGACCTCGCGGCGGCGATTGCGTCGGGTCATCTCGGCGGCGCCGCCCTCGACGTGTTCGACACCGAGCCGACCACCGCCTCGCCGCTGTTCGAGTTGCCCAACGTGGTGGTCACCCCGCACCTGGGGGCGAGTACCCGAGAGGCGCAGGACAAGGCGGGGGAGACCATTGCCGAGATGGTCGAGTTGGCGTTGGGCGGGGACTTCGTGCCCTTCGCCGTGAACGTTGCGGCGGCCGAGGCGTCCGAGACGGTGCGTCCGTTCCTGCCGCTCGCCGAACGTCTCGGGGCCCTGTTCGCCTCGTTGACCGCCGGGGCGTCGGGCCCGCTCGAGATCGACTACCAGGGTCAACTCGGTGGCTACGACAACCGGATCCTGACGCTGTCGGTGCTCAAGGGCTTCTTCGGCCGGATCTCCGACGAACCGGTGTCGTATGTGAACGCCCCGGCGCTCGCCGACGCCCACGGCATTGAGGTGCGTGAGGTGGCGACGACCACCACGGTGGATTTCGTGAACCTCATCACCCTGCGACGCGGCGAGCACACCATGTCGGGCACGCTGGCCGGACACAACGGTGAACCGCGTCTGGTGGCCGTGGACGGTCATGGCGTCGACCTGCCTCCGTCGCCGCACATGCTGGTGGTGCGCAACGAGGACCGTCCCGGCATGATCGGCGTGGTCGGCACCGTGCTCGGTGAGGCTGGTCTCAACATCGCCGACATGGACGTCGGGCGTTCCCCCACCGGAGCGGCGGCGATGATGGTGGTGGCCACCACCGAGGCGGTCCCGGTGGAGGTGGCCGAGGCGTTGCGGGCGGTGCCCGGCATCGTCAGCGTGCACAGCGTCGACCTCTGACCGTCACAACCCTCGTCATCGTGTTGAGTACCGGTGGCGTTGCGGTGCCAATTTGGTGACGGTGCCGTCGAGTGAGCGCGACTGCGTTGTGATCGTTCATTCTGACGGGGATCCTCGAAGGGCGACGGACAACGTGTCCGAGCGATGACGAGGAGGTAGTGCGATGGCCGCCGTTCCAACTTCAAGTGCCCCGCCGGGCGCCCTGGCCACCAGTGCGCGTCCGGAGGTGACGGGCTGGGCCGGCTGGGTCGCGTTCGGGGGGATGATGATGATCATCCTGGGGGCGATGAACGCGATCTATGGGCTGATCGCGATCTACAACGATGAGTGGGCGGTGTGGTCGAACCGTGCGGTCGTCTACCTCGACCTGACCCAGTGGGGCTGGATACATCTGGGTGTTGGTGTTCTCGTGGCCGTCGCCGGACTTGGGGTACTGAGCGGCAACGGGGCGGGCCGTGCGGTCGGCGCCGTTGTCGTGGCGTTGTCCATGCTGGTCAGTTTCCTGGCGCTGCCGATCTATCCACTGTGGTCGCTGGTCGTCCTCACTCTTGAGGCGCTGGTGCTCTACGCCCTCATTACTCACGGCGGTGAACTGGCCCGCGCTCGTCGGGTCTGACTCGCAGGGGGTCCACAGTGCCGACATCCCCGTCCACCTGCATCGCGGGCAGGCGGGGGTGTTGGCGCGCGGCGGACGTGCTGCTACCCTTTGTGCCGTGACCACGTTCTCTTCCTTTGCGGCTCTGGAGCTTCTCCTTAGTTAGGCGGGTGCCCCCATATCTGGCGCCCGCCTCCCCCTGTGCCTCCGGCCGGGGGGTTTTTTGTTGCCCCCGGCCCTCACCCCGGCGGCGCCATCGCCGCACCCGAACCGACGACCACCCCAAACCACCGCACCGATGCGAGGCCAACCATGACCACCACCGAACCAACCACCACCGACCGGGTCGTGATCTTTGACACCACCCTGCGCGACGGCGAGCAGTCGCCCGGGATCTCGCTCGACCAGGGCGAGAAGCTCGAGATCGGCGAGCAGTTGGCCCGTCTCGGGGTCGACGTCATCGAGGCTGGGTTCCCCGTGGCCAGCCAGGGGGACTTCGAGGCGGTGCAGGCCATCGCCCGTGGCGTGAGCGGCCCAACGATCTGTGGTTTGTCACGCACCGCACTGGCCGACATCGACCGCTGCTGGGAGGCCATTGAACCCGCCGCCAAGCGACGGATCCACACGTTCATCGCCACCAGCGAGATCCACATGGCCAACAAGCTGAAGATGACCCCCGAACAGGTCAAGGCCGAGACGGCCCGGGCGGTGGCGCACGCCAAGGGGTACACCGACGACGTCGAGTTCTCGCCCGAGGACGCGTCACGCAGCGATTTCGACTTCATGTGCGAGGTGCTCCAGATCGCTGTCGACAACGGCGCCATCACCCTGAACATCCCCGACACCGTCGGGTTCGCCATCCCCACCGAGTGGGGGGCGCGCATCGCCGCCATCCGGGACCGGGTCAAGGGCGACTACATCATCAGTTCCCACTGTCACAACGACCTCGGTCTGGCCGTGGCCAACTCGTTGGCCGCCATTGAGGCCGGTGCCCGTCAGGTGGAGTGCACGGTGAACGGCATCGGGGAGCGCGCCGGGAACGCCGCCGTCGAGGAGATCGTCATGGCGTTGCGTACCCGTTCCGACCAGTTCGGCGGCATCGACACCAACATCCGTTCTGAGGAACTCGCCCGAAGTTCCCGCCTGGTGAGCCGTCTGACGGGATACCCCGTGCAGTACAACAAGGCGGTCGTCGGTCGGAACGCCTTCGCCCACGAGTCGGGCATCCACCAGCACGGGGTGCTCAACGAACGCACCACCTACGAGATCATGGATCCCGCGGCGGTGGGGGCGGGGGAGAGCCAACTGGTTCTGGGCAAGCATTCGGGCCGTCACGCCTTTGCCGACGCGCTGGCGAAGATGGGTTACGACATCAAGGGAGACGCCCTCAATGAGGCGTTCAAACGGTTCAAGGAACTCGCTGACCGCAAGGTCCAGTTGAGCGAGGACGACCTTGAGGCACTGGTGGCCGAGGAGGTCGGTGACACCGTCCGCTACCGGTTCTCACTGGTCGCCGTGGACTGTCATGGTGGTTCGAACTCGACACCGACGGCGACGGTGGTCATCGATGCCGAAGGCGAAAAGTTGGAGGCCACCGCCACCGGTGACGGCATGGTGGAGGCGGCGTGCACCGCCATCCGTCAGGCCACCGGCATCGAGGGTCGCCTCACCGACTACTCCGTGACGTCGGTGACCGGCGGTGTGGACGCCCTCGCCGACGTGGCGTTGCGGTTCGAGGTGGACGGACACGCCGTGCCGGGTCGTGGTCTGGCCACCGACGTCGTCGAGGCGTCCGCCCGGGCGTTCCTCAACGCCATCAACCGCACGGTGCGGGCCCGGGACACCGGCGCCAGCCTCGGCAAGGGTGACCGCCCCGGATCACTTGGCACAACCCCCGCAGCCATCTAGTACTGCGGGCAACGCCCGGCGGGTTCGCTCAGCGGGGAATCGACGGCATCCACGCCGGACGGTTGGCCTCGAAGGTGTCGATGGCATCGGCGTGTTCAAGGGTGAGGCCGATGTCGTCGAGGCCCAACAGGAACCGTTCGCGGGTGGCGTCGTCGAGTTCGAACGCCGAGTGGATGCCTGCCGCCGGGGCCGACACGGTGCGTTCGCTCACGTCGATGGTGATCTCAAGTGACGGGTCGGCCTCAACGGCTCGCAGCAGTGCGTCGGCCACCTCGTCGGGGACCTGGACGGGCACGAGACCGTTCTTGGTCGAGTTGTTGCGGAAGATGTCGGCGAACCGTGACGACACGACGGCCTTGAACCCGAAATCCATGATGGCCCACACGGCGTGTTCGCGTGACGAGCCGGTGCCGAAGTTGGTGCCGGCCACGAGTACCGACGCGCCCCCGAACTGGGGCAGGTTCAGCACGAACTCGGGGTCGTCGCGCCACTCGGAGAACAGGCCCTTGCCGAAACCGGTGCGCTCGACGCGCTTGAGCCAGTCGCTGGGGATGATCTGGTCGGTGTCGACGTCGGAGCGATCGAGGGGCACTGCGGTGCCGGTGATGGTGGTGACGGGTTCCATGGTGGTCTCCTGTGCCTGAGGTCAGGTGGTTTCAGTCGAGGTCGGTGGGGGTGGCGAACGTGCCGGCGATGGCGGTGGCTGCCGCCACTTCCGGTGACACGAGGTGGGTGCGCCCGCCGCGTCCCTGACGGCCTTCGAAGTTCCGGTTCGAGGTGGACGCCGAGCGTTCGCCGGGGGCGAGCTTGTCGGGGTTCATGGCCAGACACATTGAGCACCCCGGTTCCCGCCAGTCGAACCCCGCGGCGGTGAACACCTTGTCGAGACCTTCGGCCTCGGCCTGGTTGCGCACCGCCCACGATCCGGGCACGACCATGGCCCGCATGCCGGATCGCACGGTGCGGCCCTCGGCCACCCGGGCGGCGGCCCGCAGGTCCTCGATTCGGCTGTTGGTGCAGGACCCGATGAACACCGTGTCGACGGGGATGTCGCGGATCGGCGTGCCGGCGGTGAGACCCATGTAGTCGAGGGCCCGTTGGGCGGCGTCGCGCGCGCCGGCGTCGGCGAGGGTGTCGGGGTCGGGCACGGCGGCGGTGATGGGCGCCACCTGAGAGGGGTTGGTTCCCCACGACACGTGAGGGACCAGTGCGGCGGCGTCGAGGTGCACCTCGCGGGTGAACGTGGCGCCCTCATCGGTGGGCAGGCTGCGCCAGTAGTCGAGCGCCTCTGACCACGCTGCCCCCGAGGGGGCGTGCCTGCGTCCCTCGAGGTAAGCGAAGGTGGTGTCGTCGGGGGCGATGAGGCCGGCTTTGGCTCCCGCCTCGATCGACATGTTGCACACCGTCATGCGGCCTTCCATCGACAGGGCGCGGATGGCTTCGCCGCGGTACTCGATGATCGAGCCGATGCCGCCACCGGTACCGATGAGCCCGATGATGGCGAGGATGATGTCCTTGGCGGTCACGCCGGGGGGCAGGGCGCCGTCGACGTTGACGGCCATCGTGTCAGGGACCTGCTGGTGGAGGGTCTGGGTAGCGAGGACGTGTTCCACCTCGGAGGTACCGATGCCGAAGGCCAGCGCCCCGAAGGCACCGTGGGTGGAGGTGTGGCTGTCGCCGCACACGATGGTCATGCCTGGCAGGGTCAGGCCCAGTTCCGGGCCGATGACGTGGACGATGCCCTGGTCGGGGTGGCGCATGGGGAACTCGGTGATGTTGAACGCCGTGGTGTTCTCGCGCAGCACCTCGACCTGACGGCGGGAGATGGGATCGGCGATGGGTTGGTCGGTGGCCTCGGTGGGGACGTTGTGGTCCTCGGTGGCCACGGTCAACTCGGGACGGCGCACACCCCGTCCGGCGAGGCGAAGGCCGTCGAAGGCCTGGGGCGAGGTGACCTCGTGCACGAGGTGCAGGTCGACGTAGAGCAACTCTGGACCGTCGCCGCCGGCCACCACCTGGTGGGCGTCCCAGATCTTCTCGCTGAGTGTTCTCGGTGCCATGTCGCACTCCCTTGACTATCTCACTATTTGAGATAATAGTCTTGCCTTGTGAAACACAGTGTAAGTGGTGTCGGGGTAGTCGACAAGTCGGTGGCCATCCTCGACGCGCTCGCCGATGGGCCCGTCGGCCTCGGAGGACTGGTCACGGCCACCGGAATGTCGCGGGCCACCGCCCACCGGCTGGCCACCGCTCTTGAGACCCACGGTCTCGTGCGCCGCAACCCAGACGGCCGCTTCGCCCTTGGGATGGCCCTCGTGGCTCTGGGGCGCGTCGCCGCCGACCAGTTCCCCCTCGCCGCCGCAGCAGGTCCGGCGCTCGCCGAGTTGCGCGACGTCACCGGGGAGAGCGTGCAGCTGTACGTGGCGCGCGGCGAGGAGCGGGTCTGCATCGCCTCGCTCGAATCCCCCCACGGACTTCGCACCATCGTCCCCACCGGAGCGGTGCTGCCGCTGAACCGTGGATCGGCGGGGCGGGTACTTACCCCAACGTGGCGCCCACCCGCCGGCCGGGACTGGGTCGCCAGCGTCGAAGAGCGCGAACCAGGGGTTGCGTCGGTGTCGGCACCGGTGCGCGACGGTGACGGCGTGGTCGTTGCCGCCGTCGGGGTGTCAGGCCCGGTGGGTCGCACCAGTCGCCGACCCGGACAACGCTACGGCGCGGCGGTGGTGGCTGCGGCACGATCCATCGAGATCGCCGCCGGTCTGCGTTGAGTCCCACCTGCTGACGGTTCGCTGACGCCACCGAACCGCGCCAACCGCACCCACAGGCGCGGAACGAGCACCTGGGCCGCGTAAGGTCAGTGGTGATGACCGACGTCCTCGCCGCACTCGACATCGGCACGAACTCGTTCCACCTTGTGGTGGCGAGAACTGGTTCGTCGGACCGGTTCGAGGTCATCGCCCGCGAGAAGGAACTGGTGCGCCTCGGTTCGGGAAGTGCGGACATGCGCACCCTCGAACCTGACGCCATCGAACGCGGCATCGCTGCGCTGGGTCGTCTCGGTCAGGTAGCGGCCGCCCACGGCGCCGACCTGTACGCCGTGGCCACCTCGGCGGTGCGCGAAGCAGACAACGCCACCGAGTTCATCCGTCGTGCCCGCGAGGACGCCGGGGTTGACGTGCAGGTCATCAGCGGCCCCGAGGAAGCCCGACTCATCCACCTCGGGGTCCTCCAGGCGGTACCGGTCTTCGACCGCCGTCTGTTGCTCATCGACATCGGTGGAGGCTCTACTGAAATCCTCATTGGCCAGGAGGGCGAAACCCTCTCGGTGGTGAGCCTCAAGGTCGGTGCCCTGCGACTGACCCAACGTTTCTTTCGGTCCAACCGGCTGCACCCCTCAGCGGTCGACTCGTGCCGGCGGTGGCTGCAGGCCACCCTCGCCCCCGTCGCCCGTCAGGTGCGCCGACACGGTTTCGACGTGGCCGTCGGCTCGTCGGGAACCATCGCCACACTGTGTGCCATGGCCAATGCCCGGGCCGGTCACGACGCCCCACGCACGTTCAACAATTTCGTACTCAACGTGAGCGAGCTCGACGCCGTCGTCGACGACCTCATCGACGCCGAGACCCTCGACAAGCGCCGCAAACTCCCCGGGCTCGACCCGTCGCGGGCCGACATCATCCTCGCCGGGGCGCTCATCGCCCAAGAGACCCTCGCCGCCCTCGACGCCGACGAACTCGTCTACTCCGACTACGCCCTGCGCGAAGGGGCGCTGCTCGACGCGCTGCACCGCCGCCGCGGCGGGACGCTGCACCACCTCCACGACCTGCGGCGCCGCAGCGTCGAACACCTCGCCCACCTCATGGACGACGAACCCGATCACAGCGCCACCGTGGCTCGCCTCGCCCTCGAGTTGTTCGACCTCACCGAGCCGTGGCACGGCGCCACCGGCGAGGATCGTGAACTGCTCGAGGCGGCGGCGCTGCTGGCCAACGTCGGGCTGTTCATCTCCCACGACGGGCACCACAAACACGCCTACTACGTGATCCGCAACTCCGAGCATCTCGCCGGATTCACCGACAACGAGATCGAACTCATCGCCCAGGTCGCCCGCTACCACCGCAAGAGCCCACCCAAACAGAGCCACGACGCGTTCGCCGCCCTCGACCCCGACGATCAGTGGAGGGTGCGGGTCCTCGCCGGGGTCCTGCGGGTCGCCATCGGACTCGACCGCACCCACGACGGTGCCGTCGACGGCCTCGACCTCGTTGAGGACGGCGAGGACCTCGTCATCGAGGTGACGGCGCGCAAAGGGGTGTCGCTCGACCTCGAGTTGTTCACCGCCACCGAGCGTCGGGGACTACTCGAGGAGGTCGTCGGTCGGTCGGTTCGCATTGTGTCGGCGGGTGACACGGGGTCCTGATCACGGTGTCGGGTCGTGGGGCTCCACGGCTCGCGCCTCGCACCCTCAAGCGATGTCGATGACCTCGACGCGCAGGGTCGACCCGTTGGGAGCTTCGAACCCGACGACGTCACCCACCGCCGAACCCAAGAGAGCGCTCCCAAGCGGTGACCCGGGCGAGATCACCTCGAGGTCGTCGTGGCGCTCCTCGATGGAGCCGATCAGGTAGCGCTCCTGGTCGTCGTCACCCTCGTAGGTGAGGGTCACCACCGAACCGGCCACCACCACGTCGGAGGCGGCGACCTCGACGATCTCGGCGTCCTCGAGCACACCCTGGAGGTGGCGGATGCGGGCCTCCATCTTGCCCTGCTCCTCCTTGGCGGCGTGATAGTCGCCGTTCTCCGACAGGTCCCCGAGTTCACGCGCCGACTGGATCTTGCGGGCGATCTCGGTGCGGCCATGGGTGGTGAGTTCCTCAAGTTCGGCACTCAGACGGTCATGGGTGGCCTGGGAAAGGTGGTGCACGTCACGCATGGCCGAAAGCGTAGCGATCGTCGCCCGGGGCGCCGCAGTCCCCGTTTCGTCTATCCCAATTGACGCTTTGACGGGCGCCCGGTCAGACTTGGAGGCCGGCCACAGCCGGGAGGAACGAACCCGAGTTGCAGGAGGAACCAGCAGGTGAGCCACAGGATCGGGGTCATCGCTGGTGACGGCATCGGGGCAGAGGTCATCCCCGAGGCCCTCAAGGTCATCGCCGCTGCCGGGGTGTCCCTCGACACCGTCGACTACGACCTCGGCGCCCATCGTTACGTGGTGGACGGGGTGGTGCTCACCGACGAGATCGTCGACGAGTGGCGGGGCCTTGACGCCCTGTTGCTCGGCGCCGTGGGCGGACCCGAGGTGCCACCGGGCGTCATCGAACGCGGACTGTTGCTCAAGATGCGTTTCGACCTCGACCTGTACGTCAACCAGCGCCCCTTCGTGTACACCCCCGCAGACGGCGAAGGGCACGACTTCGTCGTGATCCGCGAGAACACCGAGGGCACCTACGCCGGGGAAGGTGGGTTCCTGCGTAAGGGCACCCCTCACGAGATCGCCACCCAGGGGTCGGTCAACACCCGGTTCGGGGTGGAGCGCTGCGTGCGGTACGCGTTCGAACTGGCCTCGTCCCGGCCGGCGAAACACCTCACCCTCGTGCACAAGACCAACGTGCTCACCTTCGCCGGAGACTTGTGGCAACGCACGTTCGACGCCGTCGCCGCCGAGTTCCCCGACGTGCGCACCGACTACCAGCACGTGGACGCGGCGTGCATCCATTTCGTCGCCAACCCGGCGCAGTACGACGTCATCGTGACCGACAACCTCTTCGGTGACATCCTCACCGACCTCGGCGGTGTCGTGTCAGGTGGCATCGGACTCGCCTCGTCGGGAAACCTCAACCCCGATCGCACCGGGCCGTCGATGTTCGAACCCGTCCACGGGTCCGCACCTGACATCGCCGGGCAGAACAAGGCGAACCCGTTGGCCGCCATCCTGTCGGCGGCCATGATGCTTGACTTCCTCGGCGAGGGCGACGCCGCGGACCGTGTCCGTGCCGCCTGCGCCGAGGTGTCGTCCCGAACCGGTTCGACCACCGAACTCGGTGACGCCGTCGCCGCCCTCGTGACCGCATAGTTCCGACCACCCGAACCGTCCACGACCTCACAGACCAGGAACCACGATGCCTTTCACTCCCACCGAACAGATCTGGATGGACGGCGAACTCGTCCCGTGGGATCAGGCCAACGTCCACATCCTCACCCATTCGCTGCACTACGGCACCGCCGTGTTCGAGGGCGTCCGCGCCTACGAGACCGCTGACGGCCCCGCCGTGTTCCGCCTGCGCGAACACATGGAGCGGCTGCACGCGTCGGCACGCATCGTGATGATGGACCTGCCCTACACCGTTGATGAACTGTGCGACGCCGTGCGTCTCACCGTGCGGGCCAGCGGCCTGCCGTCGTGCTACATCCGTCCCATCGCCTACTACGGGTACGGCGAGATGGGTCTCAACACCCTGCCGTGTGAAGTCAGCGTCGCAATTGCGTGCTGGCCGTGGGGGGCCTACCTCGGGGACGACGCCGTCACCAAGGGTGTCCGCATGAAGATCTCGTCGTGGAACCGTCACGACCACAACACCATGCCGCCGGCGGCCAAGACCACCGGCAACTACGTGAACTCGTCGCTGGCCAAAGTCGAGGCCCTCAAGGCCGGATACGACGAAGCCATCATGTTGAACCTGGCCGGTCTCGTCAGCGAATGCACCGGCGAGAACATCTTCTGTGCCCGCGGCGGCACCCTCATCACCCCGCCACTGGCCGCCGGGGCGCTCGAAGGCATCACCCAGGATTCGGTCATGACCATCGCCCGCGACCTCGGGTTCAGCGTCCGCGTCGGGGACCTGACCCGCTCCGACCTGTACATCAGCGAAGAGATGTTCGTGTGCGGCACCGCGGCGGAGGTCAGCGCCGTGAACTCCGTGGACGACCGTCCTCTGCCGTGCCCGGGGCCGATGACGCTGGCGATCGCCGAGGAGTACGCCCGGGCGGTGCGCGGCGAAGTGGACCGCTACAAGCACTGGGTGGACCATGTCGGCTGACGCCGACACCTCCGGCGCATCTCTTTCGACCCCCGCCGCGGTCGAGATCTTCGACACCACGCTGCGCGACGGCGCCCAGTTCGAAGGCATCTCGCTGTCCGTCGACGACAAACTGCGGGTCGCCGAACAACTCGACTGGCTCGGTGTGCACTGGATCGAAGGCGGTTACCCCCAGGCCAACCCCAAAGACGCCGAGTTCTTCGCCCGCGCCCTCACCGAGCTGCCGCTCAGCACCGCCCAACTGGTGGCGTTCGGGTCGACCCGCCGACCCGCCGGCAAGGTGGACGTCGACCCGACGCTGGCTGCCGTGTTGGGCGCCCAGACCGCCACCGTGTGCATCGTGGGCAAGAGCTGGGACTACCACGTGACCGAGGCGCTGCGCACCACCCTCGATGAAGGGGTGGCCATGGTGTCCGACTCGGTCCGGTTCCTCGCCGGCGAGGGACGCCGGGTGTTCTTCGACGCCGAGCACTTCTTCGACGGGTACCGGGCCAACCCCGAGTACGCCCTCGGCGTGCTCGAGGCCGCCGCCACCGCCGGGGCGTCATGTCTGGTGCTGTGTGACACGAACGGCGGGTCGTTGCCCCACCAGGTCCAGGCGGTCACCGCCGAGGTTGTTCGCCACTTCGGTGGTGACGTGGCGGTCGGCATCCACACCCAGAACGACACGGGCTGCGCCGTGGCCAACTCGGTGGCCGCCGTGGTCGCCGGTGCCACCCACGTGCAGGGCACCGTCAACGGGTACGGAGAACGCACCGGGAACGCCAACCTGATGACGGTCATCCCCGACCTGACCCTCAAACTCGGCGTCGAAACGTTGCCGGCGGGCCGCATGGAGCGCCTGACCGTGGTGAGCCGTCGGGTCGCCGAACTGGTGAACCTGCCACCCAACCCCGCCGACCCCTACGTCGGGACCTCGGCGTTCGCCCACAAGGGCGGCCTGCACACCTCGGCACTCGACCGTGCCGGCGGGGCCACCTACGAACACGTCGAACCTGAGGTGGTGGGCAACGGTTCGAGGGTGCTCGTCAGCGACCTCGGCGGTCGGGCGTCGATGGCCATGAAGGCCGCCGAGTTCGGGGTCGACCTCGACGACGCTGCAGCGGTGCGACTCGTCACCCAACTCAAGGAACTCGAGAGTCGCGGCTGGGTGTTCGAGGCCGCCGACGCCAGTCTTGAACTCCTGATGCGGGCCGCCACCGGCTGGCGTCAGGAATTCTTCACGGTCGAGTCGTACCAGGTCGCATCGCACCACCGTGAAGGGGTCGCCACCGGTGACGGCGGTGTGGAGACCTCCACCGAAGCCACCGTCAAGGTGTGGGTCGACGGGGAACGCATCGTGGCGGTGGGTGAGGGGAACGGCCCGGTGAACGCCCTCGACTCGGCGTTGCGCCGTGCCCTCAACGGCCGGTACCCCGCACTCGAACATATCCACCTCACCGACTTCAAGGTGCGGGTCCTCGACGGGGGAGCGGCCACCGGTGCGGTGGTGCGGGTCCTCATCGACTCCACCGACGGGGACCACGCATGGACCACGGTGGGGGTCGACACCAACGTGATCGAAGCCTCGTGGCAGGCGTTGTTGGACTCACTTGTCTACGGACTCGTGGTCGCCGCCGTAGACTCCTGACGTGGCAGCTCCCGAGTACGTTCCCCGTTCGGTCACCGACACCGCCCGCACCTACGTCTCACCTCCCCGACGCCCCGAGGAGTGGATGGCGGACCGCCCCGCCGAACTCGCTGACGGCCAGCCCGCCGGTCCGGGCCTCGGGTACCAGGGTCCCGATCAGGGTTACGCCTTGCGGCTGGTGCGTCAGTTCGACGGTCAGTTGGTGCTCACCAACGGCGAACACGCGTCGGATGCCGAGGCGGGATGCGTGGCGGTGGCCCTGCGTCGGGCGTCAATGTTCGGCCGGGCGCCGGTCATCCACGACCTCACGGTTGCGTTCACCATCTGGGGGTTCCTCGGCGGGGCGGATCCCGAACTCGTCGCTCTGCGCCGCCCGCTCTTTGAAGGTATCGCCCACCCCCACCACGGGGCGGGACGTCACCGGGTGGCCGAACTCGTCAACGAGGACGTCCTGCGACTCGGGCCTGCGGCGGCGGCAACGGTGGCGCCCAACTGGCGGGCCAACATCGACGTCGCTGCGGCGTCAGCCCCCGCCCACCACTGATCGGGCCCCTCAGGCCGCCTGGGGGAGTGCAGCAGTCGACGGGGCAGCCACCGGCACCGCCACACCTTCGGTGACGATGAGTGGCACACCGGGCGGCATCTTCTCGGCGAGGACCGTGATCAGGTCGTTGTCGATGCGGATGCAGCCGTTGGACGCCTTCTCCCCGATCGTGTCGGGTTCGTTGGTGCCGTGCAGCGCCACGATGGGCAGGCCCCCTTCGAACAGGTTCAGTTCCTCCGAGTAGGCGCTCGTGGCCATGATGAACGGCCCGAACGCCCCACCGGTCCAGCTCTGGGGGATGACTTCAAAGATGTAGTACGTCCCCGGCGGGGTGGGGTTGGCGTCGAGACCGATGGTGGCAGGCGTCTCCATGATCACCTCGCCGTCGAGTGTGGCGGTCAACACCTTCGTCGACAGATCCAGTTCGAGTTTGGCGTCGTAGGTGGCGAGGTCCACGTCGGCCTTGCGCACCCAGCCGACCTGACCGTTGGGCCGGGCCTGCAACAACACCTCCACCCAGTCGCCCTGCACCGAGACCACGCCGAAGATCAACGGGTTGTTGAAGTACGTCGGGTTGTCGTACTGCATGCCGAGATCGGTGGCCCGCACCCCCGCCGAATTGAGCGAGGTCCGCGGGATCGGTTGCATCGCGGTGGGCCGCACCTCAAATCCGGGGGTCGGCGTCACCCCCGCAGGCGGGATCACCGTCACGTCGACCTTGGGGACCTTGGCGGTCGCCACCTGGTACTCGTCGCCCTTTGGTGGAGCCGTGGTCGACGTCGTCGTCGACGTCGTCGTCTCCGGTGCAACGACCGGGGCGGGATCCTCCCCGCGACTCACCACTACGACCACGCCGACGATCACGGCGATGGCGGCAACGGCAGAGGCGACGGCGATGGCGAGGCGTTTACGGGTCACGCCGCCATGTTAGGAGGGTGCCCCGCGTCCTCCGCAAGGCGGCCCCGCTGTTTTCGGCGTTCGGCGGCCGGTCGGTAGCATTGGCGGGTGACCCCGGTCGTGCGCACCCGTTTCGCCCCTGCCCCCACCGGGTACCTCCACCTCGGTGGGGCCCGCACGGCCCTGTTCAACTGGATGTACGCCCGCCATATGGGCGGCGAGTTCGTGTTGCGCATCGAGGACACCGACACCGAACGGTCCCGACCCGAACTCATCGACGTCATTTTCCGGGTGCTCGAATGGCTCGGGCTCGACTGGGACGGCGAACCCGTGTTCCAGTCGCAGCGCAGCGAGCTGTACGCCGAAGCGGTCGAACGGCTGCTCGCCGGCGGCAACGCCTACTGGTGTGCGTGCACCCCAGACGAGGTCAAAGCCCGCGCCGAAGCCCGCAGTGGGCCTCCCGGGTACGACGGGCACTGCCGGGAACGTGGTCTGGGGCCCGGGCCGGGACGGGTCGTTCGGTTCGCCGTCCCCCACGACGGCACCACCGGCTGGGACGACGTGGTGCGTGGGCCGATCACCTTCGCCAACGCCGACCTCGAGGACTTCGTCGTGCAACGCTCCACCGGCGCACCCTTGTTCCTCGTTGCCAACGCCGTCGACGACCCCGACATGGGAGTCACCCACGTGATCCGCGGTGAGGACCTCATCAACGTCACCCCCAAGGTCCTGTTGTTGCGTCACGCCCTCGGCATCAACGACGACCCCGTGTTCGCCCACCTTCCCCTCATCGTCAACGACAAACGCCAGAAGCTGTCCAAACGGCGTGACGACGTGTCGGTCGGGGACTACATCAACCGTGGGTTCCCTGCCGAGGCCATGACGAACTACCTGGCGTTGCTGGGGTGGGGCCCACCAGACGGCGTTGAGGAACGACCCCTCGACGAGTTCGTTGCCATGTTCGACCTCGCAACCGTGTCCAAGGCCGGCGCCGCGTTCGACGTGCGCAAACTTGAACACATCAGTGGCGACAAGATCCGCGGGCTGTCCACCACCGAGTTCATCGAGCGCGCAACACCGTGGCTGACCGGCGAGGCCCAAGGCCAGGTCACGGTGCCTGGTGCGCCGCCGTGGACCCCCGACGCGTTCGACGCCGAGCGGTTCGCGGCGTTGGCGCCACTCGTGCAGGAACGGGTGAAACGGTTCGACGAGGTGCCCGGGTATGTGGCGTTCCTGTTCTGTGACCCGGTGCCCATCGACCCGGTGTCGTGGGACAAGGTGATGGTCAAGGAGGGCGCGTTGGCCGTCGACCAGCTGCGACGGTGTGCAGCGGGTCTCGACGCGTTGGGTGACACCGGCTGGTCGGCGTCGGCCATCGAAGCGGTGGTGTTCGACGTCCCCGACGGTCCGCTTCGGCGCGACGACGGCGACGTGAACCGCAAACGGGCGCAGGCCCCTATCCGGGTCGCTGTCCTTGGGGCGTCGGTGGGCCCGCCGTTGTGGGAGTCCCTCGAGGTGCTCGGTCGGACGACGACCGTGGATCGCCTCGGTGCCGCGGCGACACGTCTGGCGGACTCGCTGGGCGAGGGTGCCGCCGGGTCGTGACCCCTTCGGGTGGTCGGCGGCGTGACCGCCGAGGTCCGCTGAACACGGTGCTCGCCGCACTCGTCGTCGTTGGGGCGCTCACGGGGGTGTACCTCGCGGTGACGTTCGTGCAGGTGTGGCAGGCGGCGGGTCGCGCCGACACCGGTCCGGTCGACGCCGTGGTGGTGCTCGGTGCCGCCCAATGGGACGGTGCCCCCTCCCCGGTGTTCCAGCGGCGACTCGACCGGGCGGTGGAACTCTGGAACGCCGGGGCGGCCCCCCGCATCGTGGTGGCCGGCGGCAAACAGGAGGGGGATCGTGTCAGCCAGGGATTCGCCGCCTACGACTACCTGCGTGGTCGCAACGTGCCCGACGAAGCCATCCTCGTCGAGGTGGAAGGCACCGACACCTACGGAGAATTGGCTGCGGCCGCCGCGATCCTGAGGTCGGCGGGCGTGGGTGACCGGGTGCTGTTGGTCACCGACGGCTACCACGCGTTGCGGACCCAGATGGTCGCCGACGAGGTGGGCCTCGACCCCCAGATGTCCGCCGTGTCCGGTGCCGGTGGGCTGCCCCGCATGGCCCGCGAAACCGCCGCCGTGGCAGCAGGTCGCCTCATCGGGTTCCGCCGCCTCGCCAACTGGACCTGACCGCTTGCCGGCACTCCCCGACGGGTCGGGGGGTCGTCTCGGAGGATCCGTGTGTCTTTGTCGGCGCTCCCGGGCTCACGGTAGGATGCAGCGCTCACCTTTCGGGGGTGGTGTAATTGGCAACACAACTGGTTCTGGTCCAGTTATTGGGGGTTCGAGTCCTCCCCCCCGAACGGAACCGGGCCGCAACCCCGAGGGATGCGGCGGCGGTACCAACAGCAAGACCATCTCAGGCCCCCATCGTCTAGCGGCCTAGGACACCACCCTCTCAAGGTGGCGGCACGGGTTCGAATCCCGTTGGGGGTGCCAGGTAGCCAGGCCCGTGGTTGCAGCGGATCCGCTGCGACGGCGGGCCTGTCGGCTTTGTGGGGTGTGGGTGTCCACGTGTCGCATTGTGCCGGCGAATGTCGGGGGAATGCTCGCGTTTGTCGGGCGCGCCGTTGTGGAACCTGAGGCTGTTCGGCCAGTCGACACAGTGGTCGTGTCAGCAGCGGCATAGCCGGACCGTAGGGTTGTCGCCCGTGGGTGCCCTCTACGTCGAATACGAGTACGCCATCACCTTCGCGCAGTTGATGATGGCGATGTTCGCAATGGGTGCCACCCTGCACATGAGGGACTTCCGGGCCGTGATCGTCCTGCCACGTTCGTTCCTTGTCGGGCTCGGTGCCCAGATGGTGCTGGTCCCGATCGTGGCGTACGTCCTGTTGCAGGTGGTTGATCTCGACCCGGGTGTGGCGATCGGTCTCGCAATCATCGCAGCGGTCCCCGGTGGAACGGTGTCGAACGTCTTCACCTATGCCGGCAAGGGCGACGTCGCACTCTCGATCGCCCTCACCGCAGTGACGTCGCTGGCGTGTGTCGTCACGGTCCCGTTCGTCCTCGAATGGCTCGTCGGGGCGTACGTCGCTGCGGACTTCAGCCTTCCCCGTGGCCGAATCGCCCTCGAGATCGTGGTCACGCTCCTCGTGCCCCTCGCCATCGGCATGGCAGTGCTCCGTCGGTGGCCCGAGCGCGCGGCGCAACTATCGCGGCTGGCCCTGGCAATCACCGCGGTCCTCATCGGCGTCATCGTGGTCGGGTCAGCGGCATCGGGACGGCTCGACGTGGAAGCGATGGGCTTTGCCAACCTCGCTGTGGTCACTGTCGTTGTGCTCCTGCTCGCCGGAGTCGGCATGGTGACGACGATGGCGGCTCGTCGACCGTGGCCGGACGTGGTGGCGGTCACCATTGAGACAACGGTGCGGAACACCAATCTGGGGCTGCTGGTGCGGACATCGATGTTCACGGCCGTCGCCGCCGCGGATCCAGTCGCCGATCTCGCGTTGTTCACCCTGCTTGCCTATGCCGCAATCAGCTTCGCCGCCGTGGTGCCACTGATCGTGACTGGTCGACGTGTCGCCATCCTCGGCGGTGTCCGACTACGACGATCAACGACCTGAGCCGGTGGCTCTTTGGCGACCATGGCGCGACCAGATTTCAGGGGTGCCCGCAATCGGGCTGCGGACGAGACCAAGAGAGTTTCTGAATGCCTTCAGCGCTCGACGTCGTACACCAACTTGGTGACGCCGTTGTCGTAGCTTGCCGATTCGCGGAGCCGCAACTGCAGCTTGTCCCGATCGGAGCCGCTGAACAGGCGTTTCCCGGCACCGAGGAGCACCGGGAACACCAGCAGGTTGTACCGGTCAATCAGGTCGGCGTCGGAGAGTCGGCGGGCCAGTTCGGCACTGCCGTGGATGAAGATCGCACCCCCGTCGCCCTGTTTGGCCGCAGCCACCTCCTCGGTCGATCGCAGGATCGTCGTGGGACCCCACCCTCCAACGAGTTCCGATTCGGACATGGTCGAGGACACCACGAACTTGGGGAGCTCCTGGTACTCGGCGTGGTCCTCGGACTGGTTCCACACCGGGGCGAACAGTTCGTAACTTCGTCGACCGAACATGAGCGCCGTCGTGTCCTCAAGTTCCTGGTGTTTCAACGAGAAGGCCTCGGGCAGATACTCGGTGTCGAGTACCCAGCCACCGCTTCGGTGTCCCTCGGCGACGGCACCTGGCGAGTCGGCGACACCGTCTAGTGACATGAATCCGGTGTAGACGAGTTCTCGGGTCATGTGGCTCCGTTCGGTTCGCTCATGGGGCGGGTCGGCTCTTCATTGGTATCACCCGACGTTAAACCAGCTAACGGAACCGTTACCTGGGGGTGAACGTGACCGCCGGTTCGTTCCGTGAATCGACGTCTCCCCATTCGGTAGGTGCAGCGCACGTCCCCGATCGGGCTGCGCCGTCATTGAACGCCGATCGAAGGCAGGCACGGATGGCGGCCTGCCCCAGATGATTGGGGTGCACACCCTCGTTTAGGTTGTAGGGGGAGCCCGGGAGCACCGAGGTCAGTCGAATCATGTCGACTCGTTCGGCCGAGCTCACAAGTTCCGCATCGGTTCGGGTTTCCTCAACGAGTCGTGTTCCCTGTTCGCACAGGCGGCGACCGTTGAACAACTCGGCCATGTCGAGGGACACCACCGCTTTGCCGGTTTCCACCGAGGCGTCCCGGGCGGCGTTCGCCACCGTAGAGTTCACCGTCGCCATCCAGCGGGAGAACCAGTCAAGGTCGGCGTCATAGAACGGGCAGCCGCCACTGACTGCGCGCCCGTACCCCGACTCGGGGTACCGCATGGCCGACGGAGGTGGAAGTGGCGTGGGGTAGTTGTGGCTCACGAGCACCCAACTTTCATCGGCGTAGCCGGCGTCGCGCATCGTCGTCACGATGTCGCCCAGCGCCTTGGTGATCGATGCCCGGACAACTGTCACCGCACCGGGAGCGACGGTGCCGGTGGATTCGGGGTCTTCGCTGCACCGATCGGGAAACGCCGACAAGCTCGTGAGAAAACCGGTGACACAGCTCTTGATCGTGGGGCCGAAGCGGAAGTCGTTCGCCCCGATCGACACGGCGACCATCTTCACGGACCGTGACCGGGCGAGGTCGGCGAGTACGGCCAGTTGGCCGTCGTTATCGATGCCGGGTTTGAACTTCCCTTCTTCGTCAATGCGGCTGGTCGTCCGAGCGTTGGAACATGCGATGTTCACCGACTCCCACGCTCCTCCCAGGTGGATGGCAGCCGACCGGGACCGGAAACACTCATCGCCGGGAAACGCCAGCCCGTAGTTGTCATAGGCGTCGGACCCGGTGTCGGACCGTTGGAACGCCGAGAGGTTTGCAGGGAGGTTGGTGAAGCCGTTGGAGTTTCCGCGCCACCGACCCGCAGTGCCCGAAATGTACGAGTCACCCATACTCACGAGGGTCCCGGCGATGCCGGGAGGCTCACCGTCGACGGGCCCCGACGCGAGTCGATCGGCAGGGGCGGCGTCTTGTCGAGGTGTCGAGCAGGCCACGGAAGCGAGAGCCAACAGCGCAACGACGAGGGACACGGCGAGGCGAGGCACAGAACCAGTGTGCATCATCGCCCACACCCCGGGAGATCGCCCGGTCGAGGTGTCGCTCAGTCCCGCCGGCCCCAAGGGTGCCCTTTGGTTACAGTTGGCCCATGCCTATGGATCGACGAGGTTTTCTCATCGCCCTTGGGGCGTCCGCCGCCGCGGTGTCCGTTGGAACCCAACTGGTCGGGTTCACCGGGATCGTGCCTGCTGGTGCTCAGGGCGCCGCTCTCGACCCGTATCGGGAACTCGTCACCAACGGCTCGTTCGAATCAGGTCCCCTTGGGGCGCCAATTGAAGGATGGGGGCAGCTGGTCTGATGCAGATCTTCATTCGGCTTCCCGACACCCGGACGATCCCTCTTGAAGTCGAGCCGTCAGACTCCATAGAGAACGTCAAGGCGAAGATCCAAGACGTGGAAGGGTTCCCTCCAGATGTCCAAACCCTCACGTTCGCCGACGAGGTGCTTCTCAACGGCCGGACCCTGGCGGACTACAACATCCAGAGAGAATCGACACTCTTTCTGACCCTTGACCCGTGGTTCACCACCGGTGTCGTCACCTACGCCGCACTGGGTCTTGCGCCTCCATCGGGCGCAGGGGAGCGACTTTGTGTGATCGGGGGCGGCTCGATACTTCTCCAGTCAATAGAAGGTGTGGAACCAGGTCCCCACGATTTTTCGTTTTGGAGCATCGGCACGCTGGAGTGGAGAGTGCTCTGCTACGACACGGACTTCGAGGAACTTGGGGCGACCCGTGGGGTCGCCACCGGGACGACGATGGCACGCACCGCGACATCGATCACGGTGCCTGCGGGCACCTATGTGGTCGCCATCGAGTTCGCCTCCGCAGGGGTCACGCTGACGAGTGGCGCCGCCAACGCCGCACCGGCGCAGGTGGCCCAGACGGCACTCGACCTCGTGTCGTTGCAGCGCACGAGGCCGAACCCGCCGCCGGGGCCCGCACCCGAACCCCCGACGCCTGCTGCTCCCGTCGCACCATCGTTCACCGGCTGACCACGCCGCCTCGGTCACCAACCCCAGTCGGCGCGCGAGAACCACACGGACGCCCATCGCCGGCGACGGACTTGAGTAGCGCCACCTGGAAGTGATCGACCCCCGCGTCTGTGGACGTGGTCTCCCACCGTTGTCGGTGGCAATGTGTCGACCGTGGGGCTTGCCAAGGTGGCGGGCACCTATGGCTGATTCGTGAATCGTTCCTGCACGGCAGGGATCACGTCCACAGCGATCGACGACGCCGCGCGACGCTGCCCAGCCGAATCCTCGTCCCGGATGCAGCCCTCGAGCCCGAAACTCTCATTGGCGCAGAAATGCATTCCGTCCACGAAGCGAACCGGCACGGTGCCATCTTCGGTGCACCCTGGTTCGTCACCGGCAACACACGGCATGCGCCACAGGTAGGTGCCGTCGAGGTCCCGCACGAACCTTCCTCCGTCGACTGCGGTGATGTTGTCAGGATCCAAGGCCGCCAGCTGGTGGTAGTAGTCGTGTTCAAGATCGGCACCGGGTTGCAGGTCGGTGCGACCACCGTCGACGATCGGCACGGTGGGGACCAGAAACACGTGGGTGCCTGCCGCCAACCACGCGTCGATCAACCGGTCCACCCACCCATGCCACGGTTCACCACATCGGTCGTCGTAAGCCACGAACACGAATAGCACGGCGAAGTCCGGTTCCACGTCGCGAATCTGGTCTTCAATCTCTGGCACCATCTCGCACATCAGCAGCCCCTCACGGTCCACTGTGTGGTGTTCGGCGCCCCGAGCCCCAAGGATCTCGGAAAGACAGTCGCGCACCTCACCGGCGAGCGAATTGCCGATCAACTGGAACTGAAGCGTGTCGTCCCCGGCGAGCCGTTCGGTGGGGGCCGGGTCATCACAGCGTGGGGCAGCGACGTAGTCCCCTCGGGTCATGGTGCTCGGTGCAGGCCCTGTCGGGGCCGGGGGGATGGCCGGATGGATCACTACCGGCACAACGAACCCCAACGTGAGCAACGCCACGGACGCCGGTGCGGCCACCCAGCGCAACGAACCGAGCCTTGACAGGTCGCCACGTCGTATGGGTCGTTCGACGAAGCGGTAACTGACGAGCGACACCGCAAGGGTGAGCGCCGAACGAACGATGAACAGGACCGGTCCGTCGAGTCCCGTGGTTTCCGTGTCGACCCACACCCGGATCGGCCAGTGCCACAGGTACACGCCATAGGAGATCAACCCGAGCCCCACCAGTGGTCGCACCGAAAGCACCCGGGCCAACGGGTTCGGGCCATCCTGGGCGCTACCGACCAACAACACACACAAACCCAGCGCCGCTGCGACGTACCCGCCCCGGTACAACCACTCGTCGTCGGTGCGGACCACCACGGTGGCGACGACGAGCAGCACGCCGGCAACGGCGCCGCCGGTGACCACAACGGGTCGCCACACGCCAGCCAGTTGGGGCCGGCCCACGGTCACCGCGCCGATGGCCGAGCCAGCGAGAATCATGAACAGCCGCGTGTCGGTGCCGTAGTAGAGGCGATCAAGGTCCCAGCCCGCACCGGCCAACGACACCATCCACACCGCCGACCCGATGGCCAACACACCGCACAGCAGTGCCAGCGTCCAACCAAGGGTGAGGGTGTCCCAGCGCCGTCGTAGACGTGCCACCACCGCAGCGACCCCCACGACCACCAATGGCCACACCAGGTAGAACTGCTCCTCGATGGCCAACGACCACATGTGACGAAGCGGACTCAGACCGGTCTGCACGAACTCCATGACGTACGACTGGCCCGACGCGATGAAGCGCCAGTTCGCCACGTAGAACAGTGACGCCAGACCGTCGAGACCCACCTGGTGTTGGGTGGTGCCGTTCTCGGTGAGGGTCGTGACCACCGCGCTGGCGGCGAGGACCACCAACAACGCCGGGAACAGCCGCCGGACCCGACGGACCCAGAAGTTTCCGAGGGCGACCCGGCCGGTGCCGCGGTGTTCGGCGACCAACAGGCTGGTGATGAGGAACCCGCTGAGGACGAAGAACAGGTCCACCCCGAGGAATCCACCGGGGGTCACCTCAGGGGTGAAGTGCGACAGCACCACCAACGCCACGGCGAGGCCTCGCAGCCCGTCAAGGGCTTGCAAGTGCGGGAACCCGGTGCTCGACGGGGGAGTGTCGGAACTAGGACTATCGGAATGAGGGGGGGCTTGATGGGGCGCTGTGGTGTCAGTGGCGCTCATGGCGTCGCCTGATCTGTGAGGGGGTAGGGCTCGGGTCAGTTGCGGACCTCAGTGAAGTCTACGGTTCAGCGCGTTGTGTCTGGTTGCGACCGAGCGGAGCACGCGCGTGCCACCGGGGTGGGGTGATGGGGTGTGCCGTGGCATGCTTCGCTCATGTCACCGAAAGATGACGCCCCAACACTGTTGTCTGGAGGGAACCCCCAGATCCCAAAGGGTGACGGGGATGGACCCGTGCAGGCGTACCTCGACGCCATGCCCGAATGGAAACATGGTGTCGGGGTCCGCCTCGACACGCTGATCGTCGAAGGCGTCCCCAACGTGCGCAAGGCGGTGCGTTGGAACACCCCGTTCTACGGCGCGGAGGGAAACGGATGGTTCCTCGGGTTCCACTGCTTCACCCGGTACGTCAAGGTGTCGTTCCTCAACGGTGCGTCGCTCGACCCGCTCCCACCCGTTGCCTCCAAGGACCCCACCACCCGGTATCTCCACATCCCCGAGGACGGCGTGTTTGACGAGACCCAGTTCGTCGCATGGCTGCAGCGGGCGGCAGTGCTGCCAGGTTGGGACGGGTTTTGATCGGTCCCAGAGTCCGCGTGTGACTCAAAGGTCCCACCGCAACGACACGCAACGGTGGATTCCCGTCGGGTCAACGACCTCGCACGGCTGGGTTGTAGCAGAGACCTTTCATGCCCAACATCTGTGCGGCGACACATTTGTTCGAGTTCACGCACTTCGTTGGTGCGGGGTCACCGGCGAGGATGCGGGCCGCCAGATCCGGTTCGGCGTAGAACGGACGTCCGATACCGACCATGTCGGCAGCCCCCGCATCAAGGATGGCGTTCACCTCTCCCGCCGTGCGGATACCTCCGACGGCGAATACCGGGATGTCGACCAGGGATCGGACTTCGGCGAACAGGTCCTGGTTCCACACCGGGGTGAATGGCGCCCGGCGGGCCCCGAGTCGGGCGCCAGCGGTCAGGGTGAACCGACGACGGCGCGATGGGGCTGCGGCTCGGAGGCGCTCGGCCATCGCGGGGTTGGTCCACAGCGCGTCCGGTGCGTCACCTCGCGACAGAGTCGTGTCGGGAAACACTGACACCTCAACCGGAGTGATGGCATCAAATCCCCACGACTCAACCATTCGAGCCAACTCGAGTGCCTCGGCACGACCGCTACGACGAAACCCTGGCGGTGCGACTTCCACAGGCACCTTGATGGTGCACGGGTAGTCCGTGCCGGCGCGTTCCCCAACCCGCTGACGTATCAACTCGAGGATTCTGGCCCGGTTGCGCAACGACCCGCCGAACTCGTCGTCGCGGCGGTTGTACAGCGGCGAGAGGAACTGGTCGAGGAGTTTGGCGTTCGCCGACCCCAATTGGACCCCGTCGTAGCCGGCTTCTCGTGCCCACGTGGCAGCCTCGGCGTACCGGTCAACGAGGTCGTACACCTCGTCGGTGCGCAACACGTGGATCGGCACGCCGCCAAACGCCGGGCGCATCAGCATCGGTACCTTCGACACGGCGAGGAGCGGTCCGGTGCGCGCCGAAGCGTACGGTTCGTGCCACGCCTCCATGGCGAACAATCCGCCGTGACCGAGCTGCAGCATGATCGCCGCCCCCTCGGCGTGGACCTGTCGAACCATGGGCGCGAGCCGCAGGGCCTTCTCCCTGGTGTCGACACACGTCATCCCCGGAGAGGTGCGACCTTCGGGGAGGATGCACGAAGAACCCTGAATGATGAGGCCGACACCTGAGCGCGCGTTGGGGACGAATTGTCGTGCGTAGGCCTCTGCAGCGTCGGGACCGTCGCCAGCTCCTTCGAGCACCGGTGCGCGATACAGGCGGTTACGGACCGTCATCGACCCGATGCGCAGCGGGGTGTGGAGCACCTCCGCAACGTAGTGCGGTCTGACAGTTCCGGCAGATGACCACCGGAGGCCACTGGCCGGAATGGGTCGAGGCCGCGCCGCAGATGTGGTTCGATTGAAGGCATGTCGAACCAAGGGACGCTTGACGAAGCCGCTCCGTTTGCGTGCCCGCGGTGCGGCACGTCGGTGACCGAACGTTTCTACGGACCGTGTGCGACGTGCCGGAGCGAACTGCGGACCACGATGGTCGGGGTGGCGCGGGCGGCGACGGCTGAGGCCTACGAACCAAAGATGAACGTGACGCCGAACGCCGTGGCGCTGAAAGACGACTGACGCCCCGGTCCAAAGCGCAGGTCACCGGGGTCGGCTACGGCACGGGGGTGAACCGTCCTGCGCCTTCGCGGACCAAGACGGCGAGGACCACCGTCACCGGTTCCGTTCCCTCGTTGGCCCCGAAATGCACGAGGTCCTCCTCCTCAACGATCCAGTCGCCGGCGTTGAGTTCGACCACCGCAGGACCTTCGACCGATTCGGTGGTTCCGTCAGCCCGATTGATCACCGTGTCG
>CAMAQM010000019.1 GCA_945860545.1 Bifidobacterium breve
ACCGGCGACGTGTTCGAGGTCCCCGGATCAAGCGCATTTGAGATTCGTGCCAGCGAACCGTCGGCCTACCTGTGTGAGTTCCTCTGACCGGCGACACCGACGCCGCCTTGCGGGCGTCGATCCCGGCCCGTCGTCTACCGTGGCCGGCCATGCACCTCCCAAAGCGCACCATCGTCGGTGTCACGCTCCTCGCCACCGCCCTGTTCGCCTCGTCGTGCGGGTCGTCCACCGAGACCGCATCGTCGACCACTGCGGCTCCACCAGTCGCTGACGTCGCCTCACTGCCCGCAGTCCCGTCGGCGGGTTGCGCAAACGCAACGACGGGGGCGGTCACCGAGGAACGTCGTGAGGTCCCAATCCCCGACCCAGACACCGGCGCCAACCGCTGGTTCCTGCTCACCACGCCACCGGTCGCGGGTGGTGCCGAGCCCGTGCCGCTGGTGCTCGACTTCCACGGCCTGACCGAAGGCGCAACCATCCACGCCGCCCATTCGGCGCTGAGCGGGTTCGCCGTCGACAACGGGTTCGCCGTGGCGTTCCCCAACGGCACCGGCACACCGATCCGCTGGAACGCACTGCCCGCCGAGGGCGCGAACCTCGACGGCGAGGCGGACCTCGCCTACGTGGACGCCGTGTTGGACCAGATCGAGGCCACACAGTGCATCGACACCTCCCGGGTCTACGCCACGGGTCTGTCCAACGGAGCGGGGATGACGTCGCTGTTGGCCTGCGTCCGAGGCGATCGGTTCGCTGCTGCGGCACCCGTCGCCGGCCTGCGCAGCCCCACCGAGTGCGACGCCGGCACCACCACCCCGGTGTTGGCCTTCCACGGAACCGTGGACCCGATCCTCTACTACAACGGCGGGATCGGCGACCTCGGCGCCCTGCTTGCGGGCAACGGGTCATTGTCTGCCCCTGAAGCTGTTCTCGATGGGGAGGGTTACCCCGCCGCGACACGGGCGTGGGCGGCACACAACGGTTGCGCACCCGAACCGACCAAGGAACGCATCGGAACTGACGTGGAGCACTGGATGTTCGACTGCCCCGCCGGCAACGACGTCGAGTTCTACGCCGTCGTGGGCGGCGGCCACACCTGGCCGGGCAGCGAGTTCTCAAAGAACATCGCGGCGATCGCCGGACCGACGACGGACACGGTTTCGGCCAACGAAGTCATGTGGGCGTTCTTCCGCCAACACCGACTTGCCTGACGCGTCGAACCCCCTAGGGGCAACTCACACCTTCGGGAGGTTCGCCCGGCAACACGCCGATGACCTCGACCGTGGTCGACGTCGACCCGGCACCCGACGCCGATGTCGTTGACGTGCCCGTGGACCGCGTCGGGGCTTCGGTACTCGACGTCGAGGTCGTCGGTTCGGGAAGCACCCTTGAGAAGTCGGTACCGGTGACGAGAATGACCGCTCCGTCAGGGAGCCCGTCGTCGGGTTCGAGGTCTGCGCCACCGGCGACGAATCTGGCCAGGTAGCGGGCCGTCGGTTCGCCACCCGCCCCGTAACGCACCATCGTGCGGGTGTAGGTCGCACCAGCGTTCCCCGTCTCGGCAACGGTGAATCCGGCCTGTTCGAGCGACGAGGCGGTCCGACCGGCCTGGCCTTCAACGCTCGAGCCGTTGAGGACCGTGACGGGCTTGAGCGTGGGTGTCACCTCGCGCACCGCCCCACCCCGGAAGATGGACAGCACCGACTCCGCCTCATCGGCCTGGAGCAACTGCACGTCTGCGCCACCGGGGGTGAACCAGCGTTCGGTGGGGAGCGAATGGAACGTCATGCCGCCGGCCCCCACCTCGGTGAACCGACGTCCAAGATCGATCAGTTCCCGCACGTCGAGACCGGCGTCGAGACTGACGTAGTTGATGGCGACGTCGGCGAGTTGGTTGAGCGAACCAATGTCGGTGAGCGACAGCTCACGGGCGGCTTGGGCCAGCACCCGTTGGATGAAGACCTGTTGGCGGGAGACCCGTCCGGCGTCCCCGGTCGGGTCCGTCTCCCACCCGTTCTCGCCGTACTGCTCGAGGTAGCGAGCCCGCACGAACGCCAGCGCCTGGTAACCGTCGAGGGAAACACATCCGGCCTCGGCCACGTCAAGACCCGAGTTCGGGTCCCGCATCGGGGTGTCGAACCACATGGGCACCCCACCGACGGCGTCGACGAGGCTCTGGAACCCGACAAAGTCGATCTCGATGTAGTGGTTGATCTCGACACCGAAATCCTCGCGGATGGTGTCGACGAGCTGCTGTGGGCCTTCGGTGTAGGCGGTGTTGATCCGCTCCTCGGTGTCCCAACCCGCAATCGGGACCCACAGGTCCCGCGGGATGGACACGACGTCGACTTTCCCGGCGCCGGGGTCGACCCGCAGGATCATGATGGCGTCGGCACGCTGACCGGTCGGGCCGTCATCGCCGCCGTTGAGGAACACGGCGGTGTTGGGGTCGTCAGGGTCGAGTCCGGCACGGTCGTCGGAACCGACGATCAGGTAGTTGCGGGGGCCACCCGCAGCAGCGGCGTCCAGTCCGGTGAGCCCGAGCCGTTCAATCAGGTTGAACTTGTTGTTGGCTACCACGCCGGCGCCGACGACCCCGAGAATCACCAGTGCAACAACGACACCGGTGACCGACAGCCAGCGCCGTCGCCTACGTCGTGGGGGCGACCCGCCTCCCGGCGGGGTCGCCCGCTGAGCCCGGGCGCTGGGCTCGGGACGATCCGACGGCGCGACGCCGTAGTCAAAGGCGTCATCTGGCCGGCGGCGACGGGGGTTTTCGCCGGACTGCATGGGAAATCCACGGTAGCGGCTCCCCACCACCGTGACGTGCCACTCCCAGGGTCGAACGCCCCGGGCACAAGCCTCTCAGCCGACGGCAGCTTTGGCGTTGCGTTCGTCGAGGGGACGAGGTTCCTTGGGAAGTCCGAGGACCCGTTCGCCCACGATGTTGCGTTGAATCTGGCTGGTGCCGCCCCAGATGGTCTCGGACCGGGAGAAAAAGAAACCCGACTGCAACGTGGATGAGGGGTACCGCGCCGAGGTCCGGCGGGCCCCGTAGCCGGGCACCGCCTCTTCAACAGTGGGGTCACCGGTGAGGATCTGGCCGTCCATACCCAAAATGTCGATGGCGAGTTCCATGACCTGCTGGTGGTACTCCGACCAGAACATCTTGTTGGTGGCGCCAAGGGCCGCCACTCCGAGATCCTTCTTCTCCTGCACGACGGCGGTGAGGGTCCGCAACCCGGCGATGCGCATCAACTGCACCTTGGACCATGCCGCCGCGATGCGCTGGCGAATCAGTGGATCGTTGATGGCCCCGTTGCGCTCGGCGATGGCGACGATGGCGTCAAGTTCCTTTTCGAACCGTCGGTACCCGGTGGTGGCCGAGGTGCCGCGTTCGAACCCAAGGGTGGTCATGGCCACCTTCCAGCCGTTGTTGACCCCACCCACGACGTTGTCCTTGGGGCAGCGGGCGTCGGTGAAGAACACCTCGGCGAACTCAGCCGAACCGTCCACCTGTTCGATGGGTCGCACCTCAATGCCTGGTTGGTTCATGGGGCACAGCAGGTACGAGATGCCCTTGTGTTTGGGGGCGTCGCTGTCCGTGCGGCACAGCACGAAGATGTAGTCCGCCACGAACCCCTGCGTGGTCCAGATCTTCTGGCCGTTGATGACCCACTCGTCACCGTCGAGTTCGGCTTTGGTGTTGAGGTTGGCGAGGTCGCTGCCGGCGTCGGGTTCGCTGAACCCCTGGCACCAGGCGATCTCCCCAGAGAGGATCTTGGGCAGGAAGAACTTTTTTTGTTCCTCTGTTCCCCACTGCAGGATCGTCGGCCCGACCAGTGTGTCACCGAAGAAGTCGGCTCGCAGCGGGGCACCGGCACGATGGAACTCCTCGGCCACGACGACGCCCTGCATGGTCGTTAGGCCCCGACCACCGAACTCCTTGGGCCACGTGGCGCAGATCCAGCCACCCTCGAACAACTTGCGGGTCCAGTTCGTCTGGAACTCCAGTTTGGCGTCGTTGTCCATGGCGAACCCGTCTTCGAACCAGCCCTCGGGCAGGTTGGCCTCGAGCCAGGTGCGCACCTCGGACCGGAACGCTTCAGCATCTGCGGGGTAGTTGAGATCCATGTGGCCATGTTGCCCGATGATGGCAACGGGGGGCGAACCGAACGCAGAGCGGGGCACCGCCGCTGGTGGCGATGCCCCGCTTGGGATCCCCAGACGCAGTCCGGGAACGGCGTTGTATGCCTACGTGCCCTACCCCTCGTGGCTGCCTCGTCGGCGAGCGGCGACGAGCATCGCCCCACCACTGGCGATTCCGCCGAGGCCGAGAACCAACGACAGGCCGGTGCCGAGACCCGTGGCCGGAAGCTCCCCGCCGGCAGGGCGGGGTGCCAACGTCGTCGACGGTGTGGTCGTACTCACCGGCGCCTCCGTGGTCGGGGTGGTGGTCGGCGTCGACGTGGTCGGCTCGGGAGCCTCGCCACTGAACGTGACGCCGGGCGTGCCGGTGGGGGTGGTTAACGACCAGACGGTAAGGAGCCCGGACACGAAACTCTCTTCGTCCCCGGACAAGCCGGGCGATCCATCTTGGCCGTCGAAGCCGTCGAAGCCCGTGGAGCCCATGCCGGTCCCGCCGGTCCCGCCCGCTCCACCGGTCCCGCCCGTCCCACCTGTGCCACCCGCAGAGAAGACGAGGGCGGCGTCGTTCTCGGTGGTGATGCTCGACGCGCCGCCGAGGCCACCGTTGGTTCCCGCACTTCCAGAGGATCCAAAAGCTCCGTTGCCCGGAACGTTCGGGATCGCGCCTGCAGGGAAGCCGGGAAAACCAGATTCACCGGGCTGCCCGTCAATTCCGCGGGCACCAACGAGCACGTTGAGCGTCAAGGTTGATGCGGTGTCGTTGGTGAAAGTGCCCTCGATCCTGGCGCCAGCCCCACTGGCACCCCCCTGCCCGCCAAGGCCGCCCCGCCCGCCGGGAACCGGCCCGACGCCGGTCCAGCCGGCACCACCGGCACCACCGTTACCACCGTCGCCGCCGAATCCGCCGGCACCAGACTCGACCGTGAGGGAGACGGTCTCACCGGCGAGCACCGTGCAGGTGCCTGCGGCGGTGAACGCCCCCGTGGTGGCGCAGGTGCCCTGGCCCTCGGGTTGTGCAGCGGCCGCCGACACCGATGCCAACAGCAGGCCACCAACGGCAGCCGCCGCTCCGAAGAGTTGAAGGGTTGAGGGTCGGGCCATGGAAACCGCTCCTTTGGACGCGCTGGTGGTGGGGAACGTTCGCCGGGACGCTAGTGCGGTGCGAGCCAGTGCGCTGCGCCAGCGAGCCACCCGACAGTCGTGAGCATCGTCGACGTCGCTCGTTGCGGACCGTCGTAGCTGGCCGGAAGTTGGAAAGCATCCAGATGACACCGACGGCGAACCAGGCCGAGCGAGTGTCTGTCCACTGGGACCTCAGGCGAGAACGACCCCCGGCCCGGCCTGGATCCTGGCCTGCGCGAACAGGACGAGCGCCGCCCAGGCCGCCAGTTCGGACATCACGAAGGCCACAGCCATGAAGGGTCGGCCCCCCGTGACCCACATGACCGTGCTCGCAGCGGCGACAACGACAACCCATGCCCCGGCGGCCGCCAGCGCCCAATGGCGCCATCGGCGGGCGAGGCAGTTCCCCACCATCTGGCGCAATGCAGCGGTGACACCGACCACGGCGACACCGAGGACGAAGACCGGGGGGTCGAACACCTCGATGATCCAGACCCCGATCACGACGCGGGCGACCAACGACAGTCCGAAGGCCAACCGTCCTGCGCCAGCGATGACCGAGACACCAAGGTGCCTGCTGCGACGGGTGATGCGATCGCCGACGTCGATGCTGCGGCCCAGATCGGTAAGTAACTCGTCAAGGTTGCGGCGAGGTCCCACCGCACCGTTACGAGCCTTCCGGGCGCGCTCCCGGGCGCGCCGTCGATCAGCCAGATCCTCAGCTCTGGCCAGTCGGACCTCTTCGAGAAGCTCGCCGGGGAACCATCCCACGACGGCGACACTACCGGTCGGGGGTAACCTCGGAGCCGTGACGGCCACCGAGACCTCCCCACCAGTACGTACCCGCTGGACCGCCCAGTGGAAAGAACTGTTCGAGGAGGTCATTGACGCCAAGCTGTGCACCGGATGTGCAGGCTGTGTCATTTCGTGTCCTCACGACGTCATCGGTTACCACCACAGCGAAGGTGAGTACCGCCCGTTCCACCTTGAAGACGAACTCGGACCCACCGACTGCGGTCACGGCCAGAAGGGCTGTACGAGCTGCACGCGGGCATGCCCGCGATTCAGATCGTGGGAGAGCGAGGCCAACGAGCATCTCTTCGATGCGGACCGTTCCCCCGATGAGATGTCGGGCATCTACTCCGACATCCTGCTGACCCGGGCATCTGACGACATGGTGTTGCGCATGGGCCAGGACGGCGGCCTCGTTTCGGCGCTGTTGATCTGGGCGCTAGACGAGGGGTACATCGACGGGGCACTGGTCAGCTATCTCGACGGCGAGGCGGGCGACTGGAAGGCGACCCCTGGGGTCGCCACCAACAACGACGAGGTCCTCGCCGCCGCGGGCAGTCGCTACACCTACTCCGCCAACACCCTCGCCATTGACGAGGCCCGAGAGCGGGGCCTGTCGAAACTGGCCTTGGTGGGGATGAGTTGCCAGTCATCGATCGCCCCGGTGATGTGGCACCGCAAGATCGGCAAGATCTCCAAACCCATCGTGTTCAACATCGGTCTTTTGTGTTCGAAGACCTTCGACGACGCCATCTTCGAGGAACTGTTCTGGGCCAAGTACCGGCTCCGCAAACAGGACATGGTCAAGATGAACATCAAGGGTGTGTTCCAGATCTGGATGCGTGACGGCTCGTACCATGAGATCAACCTCAAGGAGTGCCACGCCTGGACCCGCGAGGGCTGCACCCACTGCCCCGACTTCGCCGCCGAGCACGCCGACATCTCGTGCGGTGGCATCGGGGAGAACGCCGACTGGACCCTCACGGTGGTGCGTACCGAACTAGGCCGCGAGATCATCAGCCGCATGATCTCCTCGGGGGCTATCGAAGCCAGGCCCGGCGACGACGACCCCGGAGCGATCGCGCTGATGCACAAACTGGCGGCCAAGAGCCGTCAGCGTTGGCCCACGTGGGCCAACGAAGAGGTGCGACTCGGCCTGCCGGAGAAGAAGGCGCCGGCGAACAAGCCGGCCGCCGCACCCGCCAACTAGGGCGCTGCGGTCGTGGAGGTGGCGCCGCCCTCGGCGCCACCTGCCGAAGTGGTCGTCGTTGACGCCAGAGGAGCGGGCGCGGGGAGCGGGCAGCTGTTCAGTCGTTCCTGCACGTTGGCAGGCAACTTCGACCACACCGACGCAGGGTCGTCGGACTTGGACAACTCGTCGTTGAACGACGTGAAGGTCGGCGCGTCGGCGGGGTACCCGGCGTACTGCGAGTCGCTCCGCTCGGCATCGTTGAACGGAACCAGAGCCTCGAACGCCTCATACGCACAGTTGCAGTAATCGGTGGGGGCGAGCGACGTGGTGGTGTTGTTCGTCTCGGGGATGCTCCCGGTGCAGCCCGTCACGAAATTCTCCCGCACGGCGTCGCCGTAGGCCTCGGGGGCGTTGCTCGGGACGGTGCACGCCGCCAGGGTCAACGCCGCCGCGGCGATCAGCACCATGCCAACACGGCGGGGGGAACGGCGGGGAGTCTTGAGCGAGCGGGGCATCGTGGACGACATCTGTTGTGAACTCCTGTCGAGATGAACCCTCCCACGCTAACCGGGTCCGTCGTCCCACTCCCAACGTCGGGCCACGAACCCGTGAACCCGACCCCGAAAAGGGCGTCGCCCCGGTGAACGGACTACGATCCTGCGGGGTTCTCCGGGGGGCACCACGGCGCAACGGGAACTCACCGCACACCATGAACACCTCAATGACTGCAACCAACAACGCCCCTGGCACCGACGCAGACGTCGTGCTGTCCGCTCAAGGCGTCGAAGTCGTGTACCGCGACGTCCTGTTGGGCCTGCGAGGCGTCAGCCTCGAGGTCAAGCGTGGTTCGATCGTGGCGGTGCTCGGTTCCAACGGGTCGGGCAAGACCACCTTGCTTCGTGCCCTCACCGGCCTGCTCGACGTGCATCGCGGCAAGGTGACCAAGGGTTCCATGCAGTTCGAGGGCCAACCGCTCGAACGGCGCGACCCTGCCAGCATCGTGCGTGCAGGCATGGCCCAGGTCATGGAAGGCCGCCGCATCTTCCCGGCACTCACCGTTGACGAGAACCTCCGAACCGGCGCCTACACCGTCCGGTCAAAGGCCCAGATCCGGGAGAACTACGACCGGGTCCTCAGCTTGTTCCCCGTTCTCGTCGACCGCCGCACGTCGACAGCGGGTTACCTCTCCGGTGGTGAACAGCAGATGGTGGCTATCGGCCGGGCCCTGATGTCCTCGCCAACCCTTCTGCTCCTTGACGAACCGTCGCTGGGCCTCGCTCCGCTCATTGTCGAACAGATCGCCGGCATCGTGCGCGAGGTGAACGCCCAGGGCACGTCGGTGGTCCTCGTGGAACAGAACGCCACCATGGCGCTCTCCCTCGCCGACCACGGATACGTCCTCGAAAACGGGCGGGTCGTCAAGGACGGCCCCGGTGCTGAGCTCCTCGCCGACAAGGACATTCAGGAGTTTTACCTCGGCGTGGGCGACGCCGGTCGCAAATCGTTCCGTGACGTGAAGACCTATCGACGCCGGAAGCGCTGGAGCTCATGAGCGACACCTCCACCCCTGACACGACCAGTCCTGCTGCCTCCGCCGACGCCCTGCTCGTCGTAGACGGCATTGGCCTCCGCTTCGGCGGTGTGCAGGCCATCACCGACGTCACCTTCAGCGTCAACCGTGGCGAACTGTTCGCCGTGATCGGACCCAATGGTGCAGGAAAGACCTCGATCTTCAACTGCATCAACGGGGTGTACCGGCCCCAGCAAGGGTCAATTCGCCTCGACGGGGTCGAGATCGTCGGGATGCATTCCCGCGAGACCGCCGAGATGGGTGTCGCCCGCACGTTCCAAAACCTCGGGCTGTTTGGCAACCTCGACATCGTCGACAACCTCATGTTGGGCCGCCACCACCTGATGAAGACCGGCTTCCTCAGCGGTGCCGTGTGGTGGGGTCGGGCCAAACGAGAAGAGATCGCCAACCGCGCCAAGGTCGAGGAAATCATCGATCTGCTCGAACTGGGCAACTTCCGGCGCAAGCCGGTGGGCATGCTGCCCTACGGCATCCAAAAGCGCATCGAGCTTGGCCGCTGCCTCGCCATGGAACCCCGACTGCTGCTGTTGGACGAACCGGTGGCCGGCATGAACCTCGAGGAGACCGAGGACATGGCCCGCTACATCATCGAGGTTCGCTCCAACCTCGACATGACAATGATCATGGTCGAACACGACATGCACGTGGTGATGGACCTCGCCGATCGGGTCATGGCGGTCGACTTCGGCGTCCGCCTCGCCACCGGCACCCCCGAAGAGGTCCAACAGGACCAGCGGGTCATCGACGCCTACCTGGGGAAGGCGTCATGACCGCCGTCGCCCCCCAGCCCCGCACTCTCGCCGATCCTCTCGAGGCAACCAGCCTCCCCGAAATCCTCGTGCACCGGGCCCGCACCACACCCGGCACGATCGCCCTGCGCAAGAAGATGTTGGGGCGCTGGAAGGAATACGACTGGGAGACCTACGCCCGTCGCACGGCTGCCACCATGGCCGGCTTGCGGGAACTCGGCGTTGAGCCGGGCGACAAGGTCGCCATCCACGCTGAGAACCGACCGGCCTGGGTGTTCGCCGACCTCGCCATTCAGGCCATGGGTGCGATCAGCGTCGGGGTGTACCCCACGAGTCCAGCCAGCGAGGTCGAGTACCTGTTGAGCCATTCGGAGGCCAAGGTCGTCATCGTCGAAGACGAAGAGCAGTACGACAAGACCGCAGAGGTCCGCCACCTGCTCCCCCACCTCCGCCACATCGTGGTCGTCGACCCCCGGGGTGTGCGTCACGACGGCGACGGAACCGTACTCACGCTCGCCGACGTTGAAGCCATGGGCGCCGGGGCCACCATTGACGAACTCGCTGAGGCGTCCGCCCGGCTTGCCAGCGACGACGTGGCGATCATCGTGTACACCTCAGGCACGACCGGCCCGCCCAAGGGCGCCATGATCTCCCACGGGAATCTGATGGCCGCCGCCCGCTCGGCGCGAGGCATCTACGACGTGGCCGCTGACGACGACGTCCTCAGTTACCTGCCCCTTTGCCACATCGCAGAACGGCTCATCTCGGTGGTGAACGCCGTCGGGCTCGGGTACCGGGTGAACTTCGGTGAGGGTGGCGACGCGCTGCTCACCGATCTCGGTGAGGTGCAGCCCACCTTCTTCGTGGGTGTCCCCCGGGTCTGGGAGAAGATGCTGGCGGCCGTGGAGATCCGCATGGGAGATGCCTCCTGGCTGAAGCGGGCCGTCTACCGATTCTGGAAGTCGCAGGGAACCCGGCTGGCGCGCAAGCGCATGCGCGACGCCATGAACCCATTCGACCATGTCTGGTACGCGCTCGGTTGGGCGATGCTGTACCGCTCCACCCGCCAGAAACTGGGCCTGATGCGGGTGCGCAACGCCGTGTCGGGAGCTGCGCCGATCTCACCTGCGGTCCTCGAGTACTTCTGGGCTCTCGGGGTCCCGGTGCGTGAGGTGTACGGCCAGACCGAGAACACCGCCCAGGCAACGATGACCCCTGCGGGGGACGTGCGCATCGGCACCGTTGGCGTACCGGTGCCCGGTGCCGAGGTGCGGATCGATCCTGCCACCGGCGAGATCCTCACCAGGGGGTCTGGCACGTTCGTCGGGTACTACCGCAACCCCGAGGCAACCGCCGAGACCGTGGATTCCGAGGGATGGCTGCACACCGGGGACGTCGGTGTCATTGACGGCGACGGGTTCCTCACCATCACCGACCGCATGAAGGACATCATCATCACCGCCGGCGGCAAGAACATCTCGCCGTCGGAGATCGAAAACAAGCTGAAGGTCAGCCCGTTCATCCGCGAGGCCATCGTGGTCGGCGACGGTCGCAAGTACCTCACGGCCCTCATCGGCATCGAGTCCGACACCGTTGGCAACTGGGCGACGCGCAAGCAGATCCCCTACACCACCTACGCCGACCTCTCGGCCAAGCCCGAGGTGGAAAAACTCATCGCCGACGTGGTGGCCGAAGCGAACGTCGAGCTCGCCCAGGTCGAGACCATCAAGGCGTTCCGGCTCCTGCAAAAGGAACTCGACCAGGAAGATGGCGAGATGACTGCCACCCAGAAGGTCAAGCGGGCTGCCATCGCCGCCGAGTTCGCCGACCTCATCGACTCGATGTACAAGGGAGCGTGATCTGGTGACCCGATTCATCGAGTTCGCCCTCGCCGGGCTTGCCCAAGGCTTCGTCTACGCCCTCGTGGCGCTCGGGTTCGTGATCATCTACAAGGCCACCGAGGTCATCAACTTCGCCCAGGGTGGCTTGCTGACCCTGGGGGTGTACCTCGTCTACAACTTCACCTCCGGCCAGTCGGTCCCGTTCCCGCTTGCCGTGGTCATGTCGATGATCGTTACCGCTGGCGTGGCGCTGCTCTTTGAGCGACTGGTGCTCAGGCGCATGCTTGGCAATCCCGTGTTCGCGCAAGTCATGGTCACCATCGGGCTGTTGTTCATTCTCCAGAACCTCGTGATCGCCATCTGGGGTGCCGAACCACTGAACCTCGGTGACCCCTGGGGCATCAGCACCATCAGCATCGGCGAAGTCATCATTGAGGTACGGGACCTATGGACCGCCGCTCTCGCCATTGGTGTGCTGGTGGTGTTCTTCCTGTTCTTCCGGTTCTCCAAGCTGGGCCTCGCCATGCGGGCCACCGCCGTCGACCAGGAGGCCGCACTCGCCCAGGGGATGAGCTCACGGCAGGTGTACATGGCGGCGTGGGGGATCGCCGGTGCCACCGCTGCGATCGCTGGCGTCGGGGTGGCTGCCGGCGCCACCGGCGTCAGCCCGTCCGTCGAGTTCGTGGCTCTCCTGGCGTTCCCGGCCATCATCCTGGGCGGTATCGACTCTCCCCTTGGCGCCGTCATCGGTGGCCTCATCATCGGGGTGACCCAGAGCCTCACCGCCGGGTACCAGAACGAACTCTTCCCCTGGTTGTGGGCCGGATTCGATGACGTCATGCCGTTCATCGTCATGGTTCTCGTCCTCCTTGTCCGCCCCTACGGCCTGTTCGGCACACCTGAGATCAAGAGGGTCTGATGGCACGACAGAGTCCCTACCTCATTACGAACTACGGCAAGGACCTCCGGCTCTTCGGGTCGTCGTGGAAGCGCGCCGGACTCCTGTTGCTCGCCGCTCTGTTCGTCGTGCTGCCCCTGCAACTCGACGATTTCTGGCTGAGTCTCCTCGCCACCGTCGGCGTCTACGCCATCGGTGCGGTTGGCCTCAACCTCCTCACCGGATACGCCGGTCAGGTCTCACTCGGCCACGCCTTCTTTTTCGGCGTGGGCGCCTACTGCGCGGCGTGGTTCGGTGGGGGCAATGCCGTGGGAACTCGCGATGAGATCCTGTTCCTCGACCTTCCCATGATCGTGTGGTTGCCCCTCGCGGGACTCATCGGAGCGGCACTCGGTGCGTTGGTTGGCCCAGTGGCGTTGCGCCTCAGCGGGCAGTACCTCGCCATCGTGAGCATCGGCCTGCTCTTCGTGGGCGACTGGATCCTGTTGGGGTGGGTCTCGGCGACGAACGGCAGCCAAGGCCTGCGGATCGCTGCCGAACCGTCCATCGGCCCCGTCAACTTCTCGGATCTCAACATCTTTGGGAGCGCCTTCAGCCCCGAGCAGGGAGAGTTCTGGTTCGTCTGGACACTGGTCGCGCTCGTGGCCCTGCTCGCCAAGAACATCGTCCGGTCCCGCCCCGGACGGGCGCTGCAGGCCATTCGGGACCGGGACGTGGCCGCCGAGATCATCGGGGTGAACCCGGCCCGGGCCAAGATCGGGGTGTTCGCCCTGTCGAGCGGCATCGCGGCGGTGGCCGGCGGCATCTACGGGATGATCGTGGTTCGGACCATCACCCCCGAGATCTTCACCGGCTTCGGCGGTCTCGTCACCTCCATCACCTTCATCGCCATCATCATCGTGGGCGGCATCAGCACCATCAGTGGTGCGATCGTGGGGTCGCTCGTCGTGGTCACGCTGCGTCAGGTCACCAGCCGCTTCGTCGACCTGCTGCCGTTCCTCAAGCAGACACCCAACGACGACGGTTTGATGCTCGTCGGCCAGTTCAACCTCATCGTCTTCGGTCTTCTGATCATCATCTTCCTGCTCGCCGAGCCGCTCGGACTCATCGCCCTGTGGCGACGGGTGACGACGTACTTCAAGGCCTGGCCGTTCTCGTACTAGCGATCACCGGGCCCGCACCGGTCATCGGTCGTAAAGTCCCATCAAGCAACCAACCAAAACAACCCAAGGAGAAACCATGCGCAGCAACCGAGGGCGAGCCATCGTTGGCATCGCACTTGCACTTTCGCTCGTGGTCGCAGCCTGCGGCCGCAGCGAAGAAAGCTCGGGTGGCGAGTCCAGTGGCGGCGGCAACGCCAACGCTGGGAACCCGCCGGCTGGCGTGCCAGGTTTTGATGGCACCACCATCAGCCTCGGCGTGCTCACCCCCCAGACCGGTCTGGCCGCCACCATTGGCGACCCACTGACCGCCGGGAACCAGCTCTACTTCGACCGGGTGAATGCCGCAGGCGGCATCGCCGGCAAGTACAAGGTCCAGCTCGTCCCCAAGGACACCGAGTACCGCGCTGAGAAGGCAGTGCAGGAGTACGCGGCGACCAAGGACAGCGTCGCCATGTACGTCCAGATCCTCGGCACCGCCATCCAGGAGGCCATCCTCGTGGAGCAGGAAACCGACGAGATCCTGTCGGGCCCGGCGACCCTTGATGCCGAGTGGGTGCGCAACCCGCTGCTCATGCCGATCGGTGCCCCGTACCAGATCCAGGCCATCAACGGTCTTGACTACGCCATCCGCGAGCTCGACGCCGCCAACTCGACGGTGTGTGCCATGACCAAGGACGACCTCTACGGTCAGGCAGGCCTGGGCGGCCTCGAGTACGCCGCCGAGCAGGCAGGTATCGCCATCGCCGCCAAGCAGACGTTCCGTCAGGGCGATCAGGACTACACCGCCCAGATCGGTGCGCTGAGCAGCGCCGGTTGTGAGATCGTGTGGCTGACCTCGCTCCCCACGGAGACCATCCCGATGATGACTGGTGCCTCCACCCAGGGCTTCGCCCCGACGTGGATCGCCAACTCCCCGGCGTGGACCAGCCTCCTCGGTGCTGGCGAACTCGGCCCGTACCTTGCCGAGAACTTCCTGCTGATGTCGGAAGGCCCGCAGTGGGGTGACACGAGCGTTCCGGGCATGGCCCAGATGCTTGAGGACATCAAGGCCTACGCCCCCGATCAGACGGCCAACGTCTACTTCGCCTTCGGTTACGCCCAGGCATGGGCCGCCGCCCAGGTTCTGGAAAAGGCAGTGGCGCTGGGTGACCTCAGCCAGGCCGGCATCGTGTCCGCCGCATCACAGATCACCGAACTGACCTTCGGGGGCCTCGTGGGCGACTACACCTACGGCCCGGCTGCGGACCGCAACCCGCCGCGTGCGTCGTCGGTGTTCGCCGTCGATCCGACGTCGACGGCCACCGGTTTCCTTGTGGGCGTCGAGATCAACCAGACCTCGCAAGCCGCTTCGGAGTACCAGATCCCCTGAGGGGTTCTGAACGGGAACACCCCGTGACATGACCGGGGGCGGCGACATCCACCACAAGGTGGGGTCGCCGCCCCCGGCGCGTCCCGACCAGAGTGACGCCAGGCCCGACACGAACCCTCAGCAAGTGGACGGCGACTCGAGGCCGAACCAGACGGCTGCGGGTGCCCCTGCCAACAGCGTGAGCAGACGTGTCGGTAGTGGCACCGGGGAACCACGTTGCTAGCGTTCATTACGTGCCGAAACCCGGGAAATCCTCCACTCGCCAGGCTGAGACCGCCCCGACCCTCGTGCTGTTCGTCCGACATGGCACCACCCCCACCACCGGTGCTGTCCTGCCCGGACGGGCAAAGGGGTTGCACCTCGCTGAGCGCGGAGTCGAGCAGGCAACGGCGGTGGCTTCCCGCATCGGAGAGTTGAACAAGGTGAGTGCCGTGTACGCCTCGCCGCTGGAACGGACAAGGGAGACCGCAGCGCCGATCGCCCGGGCGACCGGCAACCGGGTGCGCACCGACCGCAGCCTGCTCGAGTGCGACTTCGGGTCGTGGACCGGCGCCAAACTCAGCGACCTGCGCAAGCGCAAGGAGTGGGTCACCGTCCAGCAGGCCCCGAGCCGGTTCCGGTTCCCCGGTGGCGAGTCGTTCCCCGAGATGCAGGTACGGATCGCCTCGGGAGTCGACCGGCTCGTCGCCAACCATCCGGGGCAGACCATCGTGGCGGTGTCCCACGCCGACCCCATCAAGGCCGTCGCCGCCCAGGCGCTCGGCACCCCGCTGGACCTTTTTCAGCGCATCGTGGTGTCGCCGTGTTCGGTGACCGCCATCCTCTACGGGTCGGGAGCGCCAGTCGTGTTGGCGGTGAACTCGACGGGCAATGACCTCGGCACACTGGTGCCCTCATGAGCGACTCGTTCGACATCACCGACCCGACCCTGTTCACCACCGGTGCGGTGGGAGTTCCCGGACAGCGGGTCTTCTACCTTCAGGCCGCCGGGGACGGTCAGGTGGTGACCCTCCGACTCGAAAAACAGCAGGTCGTTGCCCTGTGTGACCACCTTGAGGCCATGATGGCCGACCTTCCCGAGGCCGCCACCGGTCCGGGTCACGGTGGACCAATCCGCCAACCAGCGCAGGAAGCATGGATCGTCGGCTCCCTCGGCGTCGCCTACGAACATGCCGAGGACCGGATCCTCATCGTTGCCGAGGAACTCGTGACCGACGACGACGGTGACGACGACCTGTTCGGCGCGGGGCCGACGGGGGCGACCGCCCGGTTCCGGGTGCCACGCTCAATGGTGCCGGGGTTCATCGCCCTCGGCCATGCCATCGCGGCGGCCGGACGACCGTTGTGTGACCTGTGTGGCAACCCGATGGACCCCGACGGCCACCCCTGTCCGAGGTTGAACTGACCAATGGTCGAAGGCGACCACCACGATTCCGTAGACGAGGTGAGCACGCTTCTCGCCCAAGGCGAGGTGGAACTCCTCGGACGTCTCCCCTACAGCTCCAACAACGCCTTTTTGGTGCGTGTCGGGGACGAGGACCGTTCGGTGGTGGCGGTGTACAAGCCCGCCGAGGGTGAACGCCCCCTCCACGACTTCCCCGACGGCCTGTACCGGCGTGAGGTCGCCACCCGGGTGCTGGCTGAAGCCCTCGGGTGGGACCTGGTCCCCCCCACGGTGCTGCGTCTCGACACCCCGTTCGGAGGTGGTTCGCTGCAACTGTTCGTGGAACACGACCCCGACGAGCACTACTTCGTGATGCGCGACGACCCCGAACTCGGGGATCAGTTGCGCCGTGTCACCGTGTTCGACCTGGTGGCCAACAGTTGTGACCGCAAGGGTGGTCACCTCGTCGTCGACGAGGACCGTCACGTCTGGGCCATCGACAACGGTCTCACGTTCCACGCCCAGTTCAAGTTGCGCACCGTGCTGTGGGACTTCGCCGGGGAGGAGATCCCCCCGGGCCTGCTCGTCCCCCTCGAGCCGCTGGCCGCCGGAGAACTGCCTGACGCCCTCGCCGAGCTGCTCGATCCCTTTGAACGTGACGCCGTGGGTGCGCGCGCCCGCGCCGTGCTCCACGCCGGGGTGTTCCCCCACGATCCCTCAGGCCAGCGCTGGCCGTGGCCCCCGGTGTAACGGTGTCCGACGCCAACGCTGAGTTGGTCGCCGAAGGCGACCTCGACAACTTGGTCCGGCACGTGGATCGCCTGTGTCGCGCCGAGGCGTGGGAGGACCTCGAAGACCTGCGTCATCGCTGTCGGGCGGCACTGGAGCGAGGCCACCAGTTGTGGCCGATCGCATCGCTGGCCGAGTACCGCCTGGCGCTTCTCGCCCCGCCCCGCTGGGCGGCGGGGGTACTCGCAGATGGCGCCGGGCTGTGGGCTTTGGGTCCGTTACCCGAGGTGGCGGCCAGCACCCATCGTTTCGCTGAGCTCGCACCCCACCTCACTCCCGGCCCGGCTGCGTCGACTTTCGCCCACGAGTGCGCAGCCCGCGGCGAGGACCTCACGGCGGACGTGGTTCGTGGCGACGTGGAGCGCCTCGCCCACGACGAGGGGGTGCCGCTTCGGCTTGGTGGGTGGGAGCCCCGCTACCCCGTTGCCACCTACCACCCGGACCGAGCCGAGTTCGCCGGACCAGGCCTGCCGCCCACCTCGGCGTTTCGCCCCCTTCCCGCCGCCACATCCGACCCCCTGACGTCCGACGATGCCGCGGCGGCGCTGCGGGAGCTCGTCGAGGGCTGGTCAGGCGAACCCGGCACCACGGTGCGCACCCGGGTGGCCGCCGTCGACGGCCCGGCGGAGAGCGCCGTGTGTGCCGTGGCCCCCGGGGCGAGACACTGGGCCCGGGTGCAGCCGGCCGAGGCGATGGCGCTCATGGCGTGGGCGGCGGCGAGTGGTGGTCACACCGGGCGTCGGCGGGGCCTGGCCCGAGGGCGCTTCGACGCGTGGTGGGCCGTCGCTGCCCTCGGCGGGTGCGAACAGGACTGGCCACTCGATCCCGAGGAGGTGGCGTCGGTGGCAGAGGGGCTCACGTGGTGGGTGTTCGATGACGCCGAGGCGCTCACCGGTTGGCACCTGAGGCTGGCGGTGGCCGACCCCATCGACGCTCTGGCGTGGGCCGTCAACGCGTCGGTGACGGCGGCCCCGTAACGCCGAACGCCCCGCCGGCCACCGAAGTGGCGCAGCGGGGCGTCGGAGACACTGCGTGGAGGTGTTCAGCTACGGGACTTGAGCGCCTCGATGAGCGCTGGCAACACCTTGTGCACGTCGCCCACGATGCCGAGGTCGGCCACACCGAAGATGGGGGCCTCGGAATCCTTGTTCACGGCAATGATGTTCTTGGAGCCCTTCATGCCCACCATGTGCTGGGTGGCACCGGAGATGCCTGCAGCGATGTAGACGGTGGGCTTGACGACCTTGCCGGTCTGGCCGACCTGGTAGCTGTAGGGCACCCATCCGGCGTCAACGATTGCTCGTGACGCTCCGGGGGCTGCACCGAGCAGCTTGGCGAGGTCCTCAACGAGTTCGAACTTGTCGGACTCGCCGAGACCGCGACCGCCGGCCACGACGATGGCGGCGTCGTCGAGCGACGGGCCGGAGCGCTCCTCGACGAAACGGTTGGTGACCCGTGCTGCACCGGCGGCACCGGTGTCGGGCACCGCCAGCGCCTCAATGGCGGCGGGTGCGCCACCTGAGGGTTCGGCGGAGAAGGACTTGGGTCGGACCAGCACCAGGTTCGGGCCGGCACCGGTGAACTTGGTCTTGACCAGCGTGGCGCCGCCGAAGACGGGCTCGGTGCACACGAGCGCACCCCCGTCCTCTTCGAGGTCCACGTTGTTGGTGATGACGGTGCGGTCAAGCGCCACCGAGAGGCGCCCGGCCACGTCACGGCCGTCGTAGCTGGTGCCGAACAAAATGGCGTCGGGAGCAGCGCCCCCGGCCACGGCGGCAGCGATGGCCGCGGCGACCGGCACACCGGCCAGCACGCCACCGAGGTCACCGGTGGCATGCACCGTGGTGGCGCCGTACTCGCCGAGGGTGGCGGCCACCGAAGCGCCGTCACCACCGAACACCGCCTCAACGGTGCCGGCGAGCTCACGGGCCTTGGTCAGAAGTTCGAGGGTGGTGTTTGAGACGTTGCCATCAGTGGCTTCGGCGTACACCCAGATCTTGGACAGTGTCATTGGAGTGTCTCCTTCAGCCCGATCAGACGATCTTGAGGTTCTCGAGGTAGGCGACGATCTTGTCGACGCCGCTGCCGTCATCCTCGAAGATCTCGCCGGCCTCGCGGGCCGGTGCATCCTCGATACCGACGATCTCCTGGCCGCCGCCGCCCCAACCGACGCTGCCCGCATCAACGCCGGTGTCGGCGAGGGTGAGCTGGTCGAGTGGCTTGGACTTGGCCGCCATGATGCCCTTGAACGACGGGTAGCGGGGCTCCACCACACCGGCGGTCACCGAGACCACACACGGCAGGGGGCACTCAACCTCGTCGTAACCGGCGTCGGTCTGACGCTTGACGTACACGGTGCCGTCACGAACTTCGATGCTCTTCGCGAAGGTGATCGACGGCATCCCCAAGATGGCGGCGATCTGCTCGGGCACGGTGCCGGTGTAGCCGTCGGAGGACTCCGTGGCGGTCAGCACCAGCTGGGCACCGTCGACCTTGCCGATGGCCGCAGCGAGCACCTTGGCGGTGCCGAGAGCGTCGGTGCCCGCCAGAGCGGGATCACTGACGAGCACGGCCTTGGCGGCGCCCATGGCGAGACCGGACCGAAGCCCGTCCACCTTGTTGTCGGGGGCCATGGAGACGAGGGTGACCTCGCCGCCGCCGGCTGCCTCGGCGAGCTGGAGGGCCATCTCGACGCCGTACATGTCGGACTCGTCGAGGATGAGCTTTCCGTCACGCTTGAGCGTCTTGGTCTGGGGATCCAGCGCACCCGGCTCGGCCGGGTCCGGGATCTGCTTGGCGCAGACGACAATGTTCATGGCGTCATTCTTTGCCGAAATCGCCCCGCTGGCCAAATCCTGCGCACACTTCGCCCCGGTTCCCCCGGAAGGGCGGAGGCCTGCTGCTACGGTCCGAAACCGGTGAAACTCCTGCTCGTGGTGAACGCCACCGCTTCGTCGGTCACGGCCCGGGTCCGCACCGTCATCGCCAAGGCGCTCGCCGCCGACCACGACGTGGAAGTGGTCGACACCAACCAGCGTGGACACGCCTCCCGGCTCGCCGCCGACGCCGCAGCCGGAGGTGCCGACGTGGTGGTGGTCCTCGGGGGCGACGGCACCCTCAATGAGGCGGCCAACGGCCTCGTTGGATCGTCCACGGCGTTGGCGGCACTGCCCGGCGGGTCCACCAACGTGTTCGCCCGCACCGTGGGGTTGCCCAACGACGCCGTCGAGGCCACCGGAGCGTTGCTGGCGGCCCTCGAAGAGCGATCCGTGCAACGGGTGGGCCTGGGGTCGGTGAACGGCCGGTACTTCCTGTTCCACGTCGGCATCGGATTCGACGCTGCGGTGGTGGAACGAGTGGAACGTCGCAGCCACCTCAAACGTGTCGCCGGCCACCCCTGGTTCGCGTGGTCGGCACTGACCACGTGGTTTCGCCACTACGACCACCGCGTGGCCGCCTTCGCCGTGCATCTCGGCGACGGGACGGTCATTGACGACGGCTACCTCACCCTGTGCCTCAACACCGACCCGTACACCTACTTCGGACCTAGGGCGCTCTCGGTGGCACCGCACGCCTCCTTGGACCGGCCGCTGTCGGTGCTCACGCTGCGGTCGCTGCGCTTGGGTGTGGCCCTCGGGCTGGTGGCCCGGGCCCTGCGGGGCGGGGATGCCGCAGGTCACAGCCGATGGGTGGAACTCGCCGACAACCAGGAATCGCTCACGGTTGCGGCCTACCGCCCCGTCCCCCACCAGGTGGACGGCGAGTACCTCGGTCTCGCCGAGTCCTTCACGGTCCGCCACCATCCCGAAGTCCTCGATCTCGTGGTCCCCCCGTCAGCGGACGGGCTCTGAACGAGGACTTCGCGAAAAAGTTCGCCCAACCCCTTGCGGGCACCTTCGGAGTCAATTATCTTGGGCAAGTCCCAGCCACACGCCTCAGCTTCGGCGGCGGTGGCATGTGAACCGCTTCACGACCCGGTGGTGTGACTTGTCTCGCCCCCGAGCCGGAAGCCTGACCTCCCGGAGGCATCGGTGACGATCACCCCTGCCCTTGAAATTACTGACGAACGTGGCATGTGGCGGGAACTGGCGGCCTGCCGCGACACCGATCCCGACCTCTTTTTCCCCGTGGGCACCACCGGTCCGGCCATCGAGCAGATCGAGTCGGCCAAGCGGGTCTGCAACGAGTGCGAGGTTCGTGAGCCGTGCCTCGAGTTCGCGCTTGAGTCCAACCAGGACTCGGGTGTGTGGGGCGGCACCTCCGAAGAGGAGCGCCGCGCCATTCGGCGTCAGCGTGTCGCTGCCCGCCGCAAGGCCGGCTGAACCAACCTCAGGATCGCACCACCGGCACCGAGCCGGTGATCGGATCTGTCTGATCTGCGAGTGGCAGATCGATGACCACCACGGTTCCCTGACGACCGGCGGGCCCTGACCCGTTCTCCATGGTGATGGTGCCGTGGAGTTCGCTCGTCACGAGCGTGCGGACGATCGACAGCCCGAGACTCGTGGTGTCGTCGATGGCAAACCCCGTGGGCAGGCCCACCCCATCGTCGACCACGCTCACCAACAGCCGTTCGCCGTCGTTGCGCAATCCGACCCTGACCTGCCCACCCCCGGCGATGACCTCAGGTGGGTAGCCGTGCTCCACGACATTTTGGAGCAGTTCGCTCAACACGACCGCCAGCGAGGTGGCCACCGGACCGGGCAACACGCCCGCTGTTCCGGCCACCTCGACCCGCACCGGGCGTTCAGGGTCGACGAGACCCTCTGAGACCATTCGCACCAGCGAATCGACGACGTCGGCGAAGGGGACGTCGTCACCCACACCGTGAGCGAGGGTCTCGTGCACCACGGCGATGGAGCGGATGCGCCGCACCGAGTCGTCAATGCCGGTCTTGGCCTCCGGTGACGTGAGTCGACGGCCCTGCAGGCGCAGCAGTGACGAGATCGTCTGCAGGTTGTTCTTCACCCGATGGTGGATCTCCCGGATGGTGGCGTCCTTGGTCATGAGCAACCGGTCTCGACGGCGCAACTCCGAGATGTCCCGCAGGAGCACCAGTCCCCCGGTGACCTCGTCTGCGTCGACGAGGGGCAGACAGTGCACCACCACCGTCGTCTCTGCGCCGCGTTCCACCTCCTCAACCACCGGGCGACGACGGGAGAACCCGGCGGTCACCGCCGCCTCGTTGATCCCGAGCGCCCCGAGGGTGGCGCCCTCGGCGTTGGCGTGGAACCCGAGACGGTGCAGCGCCGACACGGCGTTGGGTGACGCGAACTCGACCCGACCGGCGCCGTCGAGCACCAACAGCCCGTCACCGACGCGAGGCGCCTCGTCGGATAGGCCTTCGACGTGTGAGAACGGGAACAACCCGGACGCCACCATGCGGGCGAGACGGTTGAACACTTCGAGGTAGGCACGTTCAAGCTCGCCTGGTTGGCGCCCCACGTTGGCCGTGGTGTCACGGGTCAGCACGGCGATCGTCGAGCCGTCGAAGCGAACCGGGAGGCACAGGCTCTGCACCGGATCCGTGACCCCGTCGATGTGCTGGTCACTGTCGATGATCTCGCCCGATTCCCAACTGCGGAACACCGCGGGGCGCACGCTGGCTGGCAGCACCGAACCGACGAGATCGGTGCGGTAGAGGGTCTGGCTGGTCAGGGGCCGAACCTGACCCAGTACCACCAGTGACCGACCGGTCACGGCGTCGCCGAGTGCGTCGCTACGGGTCACCGGCACCATCAACAACAGGTCGGCGAAACACAGGTCGGCGAGCAGACCCCAGGTGGCGACCAGCCGCCCCAGATGGTTCACCGCAGCGTCAGGCAGGGTCGTGTGGTACCGAGCGATCTCAGTCGTGGTCGCCATCAGATCTCCACACCTGCCCGGCTCACCGCCACACCGCCCGACCCATGGCCAACAGTCCCGACAACTCAAAGATGTCAGCGTCGAAGTACGGAACGGTCCCAACCACGTCGGGCACCCGGGCCAGTTCGCTGCGCTGTTCGGCTTCGCGTGTCGCCACCACCCGGTAGTTGAGGAAACTCTCCCCGACCTCGGCCAGCACCCGGGCGAGGACCTCGCGCCTCGCTGAACCGGTGTCATCAACCCCGGAGTCGACGGGCACCATCTCGGCGGCCAGCTTGGGGCCTTCGGCGACGAGTCGGCCGGCAACCTCTGCGGCACCCGGGTCGAGCAGGTAGCCGGGCAGAACCTTGTTGAGGACGACTCCCCCGAGGTTGAACGAACGGGTCGAAAGCGCGTCGACGAAGAACTCGGCTTCGGCAACGGGGGCAGGTTCAAGGGTGGAGACCACCACGAAGGTTGTGCGGCGATCCGCCAGCAGTCGTTCAACCGCCCGGGCCCGTTCCACGAACCCGTCGTACATGGTCTGGAACAAGATGAAGAACTCGGCGATGTCGGCGAGGAACTGGGCCCCCAAAATCGCGTCGGCCACCCGGTAGAACGGTTTCGAGGCGGCACTGATGAGCCGGTTGCGATACGGGGCGATCAACCAACGCAGCAGGCGACTCGAAAAGAAGTCCGCCATACGTTCAGGGGCCTCGAGGAAGTCGAGGGCGTTACGGGTGGGCGGCGTGTCCACGATGATCAGGTCGTAACGGCCCGAGGCGTGGATCTCATAGAGCCGTTCCATGGCGATGTAGTCGTGACTCTGCACGAACTTGCCGGTGACGTTCTGGTAGAGGGGATTGGCCAGGATGGCGTCGCGGGTGGCCTCGTCGGGTGCGTGGAGTCGCACCAGCGCATCCCAACTCTCCTTCGTGTCGAGCATGGCCGCCCACAGTTCGCCGCGGGGTTCGACCCCCGCCTGGTGGAACAGGTCGTCATCGACTCGCACTTCAACGTTGCCGAACCGTTCGATACCGAGTGCGTTGGCCAGTCGGCGGGCCGGATCGACGGTGAGGACTAGGACCTTCCCGCCGAGTTCGCTCGCTGCCATGGCCCCGAGAGCCGCCGCCGTCGTCGTCTTGCCCACCCCGCCCGAACCGCACGTCACCACGATCTCCCGCGACGCCAGGAGTTGTTCGAACGTCGACGGAGTCCCCGACGCCACGTCAGTACCCCAACTCGTCAGACAGTGCGTCGGCGACGGTACGGGTGGCCCGCATGCCGAAACTGCGGGTGAACAGGTACGGCACGAACAGCAGAGGGGCAACGCCACCGAGTTCGGCCTGCAACCGTTCGAGGTGGCCGGCGCGGGTGCGGCGCAAGGTGACGGCGAGACGGGCGGCGTCGAGCACCGGACCCACTGGTCCGCCCACCGCCTCGACGAGGCGAGCCGCATTGTCGGGCACCGACAACGAGTCGAACACTTCTTCCTCTCCCCGACCGAACAGTTCGGGAAGTACCCGGTTCACCACCACCGCAGCGAGATCCACCTGGGTTTCGGCACGGATCCGACCGGCGAGTTCGACGGTTTCGGTGACCGGCATCTCCTCGGGCGCCGAGACGATCACCGCGCCGGTGGTGGCGGGGTCAGCGAGGATGTCGATCATCCAGCGCGTCTGGTCCCGCACCCTGCCCACCTTGACGAGCTCGTTGATGCTCTCCGCTGCAGCCAGCTGACCAATGACGTGTCCACTGGCGGGGGCGTCGACGACGACGAGATCCCAGTTGCGTTCACGCACCTCCCAGCACAGTTTCCCGACGGTGAGGATCTCCTTGACGCCCGGAGCGGCGGTGGCGACGAAGTCGAACGTCTTGGCCAATGGCCCGATGCGGGCGATGAGGGGCACGCGCAACTGCAGGGAGAGGTACTCCTTGAGCGAGTCCTCGGTGTCCATGGCCATCACCGACACCCCCGGGGCGGCCTCGGTGGGGGCGAAGCCAACCGGACCGCACTCGAGCAACGAGGCGACACTGCCTTTGGCGTCGACCTCGCATACCAGGGTGCGCTTACCTTGCGCGGCGGCGACCAGTGCCAGCGCGGCCGACACCGTCGTCTTGCCCACACCGCCCTTGCCGGTGACGAACAGCAGGCGTCGGTCGAGGAGTTCCATGGTGGTCACGACGTCCCGGTCCGCACCGGCACGTCAACGCTCAGGAGCCGAAACCGATCCGACGTTCCACGTCGGCGCTGCCCACCTGCACCCAGGCGATGCGGTCGGCCGGGACGGCGAACTCGGCGCCCTGCCGGTCGGTCAGCCACAGCACGCCACCGGCGCCGCTCAGGGCGGCATCGACGCGGGAACGGATGTCCGCCCGGTCGGCGTCAGCCGGCAACTCGACCTCGATCTCCTTGGGGGTGTGCAACACCCCGATGCGAACGTCCACGTTTCCTCCTGCGGGCGGTGCCCCCGGGACCCCCGGCGGCCCCCCCATCGTAGGGCGTCGGGTCGCAGGCCCCGCCCCCGGGCGGCTCCCCGCCCGGCGACCCGAGAATCGACACCGACCGCACCCCCGAAATCAACACCATGTCTAGACAGCCAGTTCTGACCCCGGTAACATCCGTGTATGCGCCTTTCAACTCGATTCCTCATCACCGGTCTCGTCATCGCTTCGCTCGGGGTGGTCTCCACCCCGGTGGGAGCCAATGGCTCGCTAGTGGCCACTGGCAGTGTCACACCGCAGAGCGTCGCTGCCGGAGGCACCCTCACGGTGACCTTTGATGCTCCGCGCGGTGCCGACCAATGCGGTGACAACGGTCCCGACAACGGCCAGTACTCCGGTCGACCCTTGGTGTTCGGGCTCTTCCCCACCTCTGTGGCCCTCGAACCTGGACTCAACTTGCCGACGGCCTGGTACGAAAACGGGACTCCCCTTTCGGATCTCGGCTTCGTCACCAGCGCGGGGACCCTGGCCACCTCCTCGGCGGACGACAACCTGTCCGGATGGCAAGGATCGTTCACCGGTCAGGTGGCGGTGCCCTCCACACTTCAGGCTGGCGCCTACAACGCGGTGTGGTCGTGTGGGTCGCCCGATGAACTCTCCTACGACGCCGGCGGCGCTGCCGTCACCCAGCCGGTCACCGTCACCGGCGGCTCCGACCCGGGGCCGCAGCCGAGTCCTGACGGGATCTCACTGACCCTTGACTTCCGTGTGGGTGACAACATCCGTACCGGCGCCGCTGGTGTGCCTGTGGGCGGATCGGGCTTGAAGCCCGGAGCGGACTACACCGTGGTCCTTCGCAGCGACCCGGTGCAGATCGGTGCCGGCGTGACTGACGTCAACGGCGCATTCTCCGCCGTGTACCCCGTCCCCGCCAACACCCCAGCTGGGCCTCACAGCGTCACCGTGACGAGTGTGAACACCGCTGACCAGGTAGTCACGGCGGCCGCATGGTTCACGGTGGACGCCAACGGCATCGTCACCGCCATCTCATTCGAAGGCCCGACGCCGGCGGCGGCCTCCCCGCGCTTCACCGGTTGATCGTCACCCGGGAACACCCGGGCCCAGACAATCGTTCCAAGTCCGATGGTGCCGCACCCTCTGGGTGCGGCACCATCGCGTTCGGCCCACACCTCGGCGTACCCCGGGCTGCGCTCCCTACCCGGCCACCCGTGCGGCCGACCAGTTTCGCTTGCCTCGACGCAGCAACACCACGGCACCGTGAAGGACGTCACCCACACCCACCGGACGGGAACCGTCGAAGCGTTGGCCGTTGACGCTCACCGCCCCGTCGGACACGAACCGCCTGGCCTGACCTTTGGATGGGGCGAGACCGGTGGCCACGAGCAGGTCCACGACGTCGACGCCCGCCTCGAGCTCGCCGGGAGTCACCGACGCCGTGGGCACGTCGGCGATGGCGTCGGCGAGTTGGCCGGCGTCGAGCGAACCGACCTCACCACTGAACAGCGCCTCGGAGGTCTGCTCGGCCCGTGCCAGCGCCGCCGACCCGTGCAGGCTCGTGGTCAACTCGGCGGCGATCGCCCGCTGGGCAGTGCGCGCCCCGGGTTCGGCGGCGTGGGCCGCTTCGAGTTCGACGATCTCGGCGTGGGGTCGCATCGAGTAGAAGCGCAGGAACGTCGGCACCAGATCGTCATCGAGGTTCACGAGGAACTGGTAGAACGCGTACGGCGAGGTGCGATCAGCGCTGAGCCACACCGCCCCGGATTCGGACTTGCCGAACTTGGTGCCGTCGGACTTGGTCACGAGCGGACAGGTCAGGGCGTGGACGTGACCGCCGTGCACCCGGCGCACGAGATCAACCCCGCCGACGATGTTGCCCCACTGGTCGGACGCCCCGACCTGCACGGTGACGTCGTGGGCCTCGTGGAGGTGGAGGTAGTCGTAGGCCTGCAACAGGGCGTAGGAGAACTCGGTGTAGGAAATGCCCTGCTCCCGGCCCTCGATACGGCTGCGGATCGAGTCGCGTCGCAACAGGTCGTTGACACTGAAGTGCTTGCCGACGTCACGCAGGTACGCCACCAGCGTCATCGGACCCAACCAGTCGAGGTTGTCGACGAACAGCGGGTCGGGACCGTCGACGACCTCGAGGTAGTCGCCAATGGTGCGGCGGTGCCGCGCCGCGTTGGCCTCGGCCGCCTCGGGGTCCAACATGACCCGCTCGTCAGACTTGAACGACGGGTCACCAATCTGCCCGGTGGCGCCACCGAGCAGGACGACGGGTCGGTGGCCCGCGGCGCGGAACCGCGCCAGCAACGTCATTGGCAACAGGTTCCCGACGGTGAGCGAGTCCGCCGTCGGATCGAACCCGCAGTAGACGGAACGTCCCGGGCTGGCGAGGTGTTGGCGCAGGGCGTCGGGGTCGGTGCTCTGGTGGACGAGGCCCCGCCAGGCGAGGTCGTCGATCAGCTCGGTCACCTTCCCGACGCTAGTTGGCCCGCCCGTCAGCCATGGCAACCACATTGGTCATGATGTCTCCGAACCGGTCGGGGTCGGCGAGCAGCCACGAGTGGTTCCCGTCGACCACCACGGGTTCGGTGCCGGCAGCGTCCACGATGGCGTCGAGCGAGGGACCGGGGAGGATCTCGTCCTCGTTGCCCCACAGCACCACCATCGGCAGCCCCCGTCGTTTGAGATCCTCGAGTTCACCCAACAGGTTCGCCTGGCGGGCCAAGGTGCCGACCCGCCAGAAGCCAAGTGGGTCCCGCACGATGTTGCGCAGCGCGTCCTGCACGATGACGGGAGCCACTCGGGCCAGCCCGGAACGTGCCGCCAACTCACCGGGGAACCGGATCCCCCAGTCCCAGATGGGCCGGTCGGCGAGGAACTCATCGGGGACGTCAGGGTTCTCACCGGCCCGCCACACCGCACCGCCGATGGAGTTCACGAGCACCAGCAACCGGCACTGCTCACCGTGGTCGTGGGCGGTCACGATCGCCACCCCGCCGCCAAAAGAATGGCCCCCGAGGTAGTAGGGGCCGCGCACCCCGACCGTGCGGGCGAACTCCGCCACCCAGGAGGCAAATCCCTCCATGGAGAAGTTCGCATTGGGTAGACGCGCCGTGCCCCCGAACCCGGGGAGTGAAGGGGCGAGCACCCGCACACCCGACGCCGCCAGACGGGCCAGGGCCTCCTTGTACGTGCGGTCACGCAGACCCCAACCGTGCAGGAATATGAATGGGGTGCCCTCGCCGGCCTCGCCGTAACGCGCCACCCGGCCCTGCACCCGTGTGGCCCGCCACTGCAGGTGCCACCGGGCGTCACTCATGTCGGGCACCTGCCTCAGGTGGCGTCGCCGCCCCGAACCGTTCCACTCCCCCATCATGACCATCCGTGCCGGTCACCGAGGTGGGCCGAAGGTCACATCAACCGATTCAGATCAGCTTGAGCTCGGGGTGGTGACGACGTGAAGGCACCAGTTCGGTGTCGATGCGTTCGGCAATGGAGCGGATGGCGCTGGCCGCCTCGCCGTCGGGATCGGCCACCATCACCGGGTTGCCGGTGTCAGACCCTTCCCGAAGCTCGGTGGTCAGGGGCACGGCACCGAGCAGCGGGACCCCGAGACGGGTGGCGAGGTCCTCGCCTCCGCCGGAACCGAAGATGTCGTAACGCTTGCCGTCGTCCCCGGTGAACCACGACATGTTCTCGATGACGCCCTTGACCGCCAGGTTCACCTTGCGGGCCATGAAGGCGGCCCGCTGGGCGACACGCTGGGCGGCCGGCTGGGGGGTGGTGACCACGTACACCTCGGCGCGCGGCAGGTACCCCGCCAACGAGATCGACACGTCGCCGGTGCCCGGCGGCAGATCGACCACGAGGTAGTCGGGGTCGTCCCAGAACACATCGGTGAGGAACTGTTCGAGGGCCTTGTGCAGCATCGGTCCACGCCAGATGACCGGAGTGTCCTCCTCGGCGAAGAACCCCATGGAGATGCACCGCACCCCGTGGACCTCGGGGGGAAGCAGCATCTGGTCGATGACGACAGGGGGTCGATCCACCCCGAGCATCCGCGGGATGGAAAATCCCCACACGTCGGCGTCCACCACGGCGACGGACCGGCCCCGCTCGGCGAGCGCCACGGCGATGTTGGCCGTCAGCGACGACTTGCCCACCCCACCCTTGCCTGAGGCGATGAGCAACACCCGGGTGCGCGACGACGGGTCGGCGAAGGGGATGGCGCGCCCCTCGGCGTGTCCGTGGGCGGCCTGGGTGCCGGCGGTTGCTGCGGGGTCCCCGTGGAGTTTCTGACGCAGGGTGGCCCGCTCCTCGTCGGTCATGACCGTGAACTCGAGCGTCACTGCTGAGGCCCCGGGGAGTTCCAGCACCGCGGCGGTGACCCGACGATCGATCTCGGACCGCAACGGACACCCGGCGATGGTGAGCGCCACGAGCACCGCCACCGAGCCGTCGGGGGCGACCTCGACGGAGCGCACCATGTCGAGTTCGACGATGCTTCGGTGCAGTTCGGGGTCCTCGACGGGTCGGAGGGCCTCAATGACCTCGTCGACTGAAGGCAGGGCGTCGGGCATCGGCTGGGGGCTCCTTGGGCGGGCACAGGGGATTTCCCCTACGGCGGTAGGTAGAATACCGGGGTGGACGTGAAGCCACCCACCCGGCAGGAGTTGAACTCCACCGATTTCTCCTCGATGGTCTCGGCGCTGACCTCGGCGTTCGGTGATCCGACTCGACGCGAGATCTACCTCTACGTGCGCGACTTCCCCGAGGGGGCGACGGCGAGCGGTGTGGCCCAACACTTCGACCTTCATCCCAACGTCGCCCGCCACCACCTCGACAAGCTCGCCGGCGGCGGCTACCTCCACGTCGAGGTCCAACGCTCAGGGTCCGGCGCCGGCCGGCCATCCAAGCACTACCTCACCACCGACCTGTTGCCCGAGGTGGCGCTCCCGGTCCGCCACGACGATGTCCTCGTGACCTTGTTGGGCCGGGCCCTCGACGCCTTGCCCGCCGGGGTTGCCGAACAGCTCGCCACCGAGGTCGGCGAAGAGTACGGCCGCCTACTCGCACGCTCCATGGGAGACACCGCCGAGCAGCAGCGCTCGTTGCGCACGGCGCTGCACGCCGTGGCCGACGCCCTCACCGCCCACGGGTTCGCCGCCCATGCCGAGAAGCGCAACAACGAGATGCGCATCGTGAGCGAACACTGCCCCTTCGGGGAGGCGGTGCTCGACAACCCGGTGATCTGTGCCGTGGACCGGGGCATGGTGAGCGGTCTCGTGTCGGAGTTGTTGGGCACCGAGCCGTCCGAGACGGCGGTGGCCCTGCAGTCGTCGAGGGCCAGGGGTGACGACGTGTGCGTCACCGCCGTCGGTTCCTGACCCCTGCGGTTCCGTGACTCGGCACTACCTCGACCACGCGTCGTCCTCCCCGCTGCGGCCCGAGGCGGCAGCAGCCATGGCCCCGTGGCTGGTTCCCGGGGCGGTGGGTGACCCCGGGAGGATCCATGCCGAGGGCATGACGGCTCGGGTCGCGCTCGAGGAAGCCCGCGACGCCGTGGCGGCGATGGTGGGGGCCCGCAACCGTGAGGTGGTCTTCACCGCCAGCGGCACCGAGGCGCTCGTGTCCGCCGTGTGGGGTGCCGCCCCGAGGGGGCGCCACCTCGTGGTCGGCGCCACCGAGCATTCGGCGGTGCGTCTCGCCGCAGCCGCTCTCGAATCAGCCGGCACGCACGACATCACCGTGGTCGACGTCGACACCACGGGCCGCATCGACCCTGATGCCGTCGCCCGGTCCCTCCGAGACGACACGGCACTGGTGGCGGTGCAGTGGGCGAACCACGAGGTGGGGACCACCCAACCGGTGGCGGC
>CAMAQM010000020.1 GCA_945860545.1 Bifidobacterium breve
ACGGCTCCATGGGCGGGACGAGAACCGGTCCGCTCACCGCACCCCGCGGCGTGAACGGCGGCGGCGCACCACCAACAACACCAACGCCACGATGGCCACACCCAACGCCACGACGGCGACCACCACCGCCACACTGAATGCCCCGGCCAGTCGGGCCAGCGGATCAGGGGCGACCACCACTCCCTCAGTGACTGTGCCAGCCCCCGAGGTCGGACCGACCACCACCCGGTAGGTGCCGGCCGTCTCAGCGGTAAACGTGCCGAGACTCACCAAGTAGGTGCCGTCCGCCGACCACGACTGGGTGGCGCCGCTGCGCACCAGGCGGACCTCGCCGCCATCGGGACCGAGGATCACCACCACCGGGGGGTCGACAAGGGTTCCACCCGTGGAGGTGGCGTACTCGACGAACACCACAAGCTCACCGGCCTCGGCGACCTCGAGGCGTGCCGTGTCCTGTGCGGGAACCGCCACCCCACCATCCACGACCGCGTTCACCGTCGATACCAACGCCGCCACCATGATCGTCACCGCCACCAACATCCCGACGGCAACGACACCAATGGGTGCGAGGAACCACCACGCCGACGGAGTGACCGCACCGGTGGGTAGCGCGGCGGGAACCGGGGTGTCGTGGGTGGTCACAGCCCCGCCCGTGACGCCACGAGATCAAGGGCGTCGTCGGTGGCGACCGCCGCCACACGCAACCACCCGAGTGAAGCCGGACCGTAGAACTCCCCGGGACTGACCACGATGCCGAGACGTTCGGCGAGCATCCGCGCCGTCCCCCACGCGTCAGCGTCGGGGGCCGCCGCCCACAGGTAGAACGCTCCGCGCGGCAACGGGGCGTCAACTCCGACCGTGGCGAGGATCCCCACCAGTCGTTGAAGACGTCGCCAGTAGCGGTCCCGCTGGGCATCAACGTGGGCGTCGTCACCCCACGCCGCCACCGCCGCAGACTGCACCGGCCCGGGCACCATGAACCCGGCGTGCTGGCGAACCTTTCGCAGGTAGCCCACCAACTCGGCGTCACCGGCGTACGCACCTACACGGGCACCCGCCAGATTCGAACGTTTCGACAACGAGTGCACGGCGAGCACCCCGTCGCAACCGGCGTGCAGGATGGTGCGTGCCGGACCGTCCCAGGTGAACTCCACGTAGCACTCGTCGCTGAGCACCGGGACCCCCCGGCCACGGCCCCACCCCGCAGCCGCCACCAGATCGTCGAGGCCCCCCGAGGGGTTCGCCGGCGTGTTCAGCCACAGACACACGGCGCGGTCGGCGTCAGCGGGGTCGATGGCGTCGAGATCCATCGACCAGTCGGGGCGCATCGGCACAGGAACCGCCCGGCAGCCCGCCAACGTGGCCCCCATGGCGTAGGTCGGGTAGCTGACCTCGGGGTACAACACCGTGTCCCGGCTGGGGTCCCGCAGGCGCAACCAGTGCGGCACCCCCGCCACGAACTCCTTGGTGCCGATACACGCCGCCACCTCGGTTTCGGGATCCACGCTGGCACCGAGTCGACGTGCCGCCCAGTCGGCGAACGCGGTACGCATCGCCACCGTCCCCGCCGACGGTGGATAGCCCTGGGCGGGGCCGGCGTCGGCCATGGCCGCCACCACCACCGCCGGGGGCGGGTCACCCGGCGTTCCCACGGACAGGTCCACCACCCCACCGGGGTGGGTGGCGGCCACCGCCGAGAGTTCGGCGAGTCGGTCGTAGGGGTAGGGCGGCGGGTCGAAACCGCCGGGGCGATCGGTACTCACCTCCACATCCTGCCCCAGTGACGCCGACACGACCCGCTCACGCCACGAACTCGGCGAAACGGCCCGCTTCGGCGGACTCGAGACGCACCACGACCCGCATCCCGGCCTCGCCGGGTGACTCGTCGAGGACCTCGCCATGACGGTGCAGCGCGGCGAGCACCTCCCCACGGTCCCACGGCACCACGAGTTCCACCTCCTCGCTGGCGGCACGCAGCCGGGCGGCGAGTTCGGCGAGCATGGCCGCCACCCCCAGGCCGGTGACCGCCGAGACCGCCACCGCACCGGGATGCACCAGTGCGGCACGCCCCACCGCGGTCGGGTCGAGGTCAGCCTTGTTGAACACCAGCATCTCGGGGATCTCCGACGCCCCGATCTCAGCCAACACCGAACGGACCGCAGCGATGTGACCGTCGGGATCGGGTCCCGCCCCGTCAACCACATGGACCAACAGGTCGGCGTCACACACCACATCCAGCGTCGAGCGAAACGCCTCGACGAGCCCGTGGGGCAGTTTGGTGATGAACCCGACCGTGTCAGTCACCAGCACCGACTCGCCACCGGGCAGCTCAAGACGGCGGGTCGTGGCGTCGAGTGTGGCGAACAGTCGGTCCTCAACGAGCACCCCGGCGTCGGTGAGGTGGTTCAGCAACGTGGACTTTCCGGCGTTGGTGTACCCCACGATGGCCACCGACCGCAGCGGTGAACGGTGACGGGCCTTGCGCTGAGTGCCACGGTGACGGGCAATGCCGGCGAGGTCCGCTTCGAGTTTGTGGACCCGGCGCGTCAGTCGCCGCCGGTCGACTTCCAGCTGGGTCTCACCTGGACCACGGGTCCCGATGCCACCCCCCTGCTGGGACAGGGCCAGACCGCGGCCACGAAGCCGCGGCAACCGATACCGCAACTGGGCGAGTTCGACTTGGACCTTGCCCTCGAGGCTGGAGGCGTTCTGGGCGAAGATGTCGAGAATGACCGCCGTGCGGTCCAGAGCGCTGCGACCCAGGAGTCGTTCGAGGTTGGCCTGCTGGCCGGGGGTGAGGTCGTCATCGAACACCACGGTGTCGACGTCGAGCGCCTCACACAGGTCTCGCAACTCGGTGGCTTTGCCCTTGCCGATGTAGGTGGCCGGATCGGGGGCGCTGCGGCGCTGCACGACGCGGTCCACGACGTCGGCGCCCGCCGTATCCACGAGCAACCCCAGTTCGTCGAGGGAGCGTTCGGTGGCCTCGGTCCCACCACCGGTGCCGTCGGTGCGGACCATGCCGACGATGATGATCCGCTCACGGAAGGTGCGCTCGATGAGGCCGCTGCGTTCACCACCGAACTCCCCAAAACCCCCGCGGTGCGTTGGCACGTCGAGCGGGTCGGGTGGGCGGTCGTCGCTCACGTGTCGGGGACCTCCACCGTGCCCACGAACACCGACGGGCCGACCAGGGTGGCCTCGTCCCCGTCGAGGATGACCGTGGCGACCCCACCGGGCATAGCCACGGTGCAACTGTCGCCCACAAGACCCCAGCGTCGAGCCGCACTTGCCGTGGCGCACGCTCCGGTACCGCACGCCTCGGTGAGACCGACGCCTCGCTCCCATACCCGCAACCGCACCCCGCCAGATGTCGACGTCACGATTTCGACGTTGATGCCACCGGGAACGGCCGCCTCAATCGCACCACCGAACGTCACGAGGTCGACCTCGTCGAGGTCGTCGACCGCCACCACGACGTGCGGGTTTCCGACATCGAGGGAGGCGTAAGGGCGTCCGGCGATGAGTGCGATCGCTGCGTCGGGAAGTTGCGGGCCGACGTCGACGGTCCCCATGGGGGCCACGATCTCAACGGTGTCGGGCACCGGCTCGATCCCGCCGGCAGGCCGCCGGACCGCGAGTACCCGACGGCCCACATCGGTGTCGAGCACCACCTCGTCACGCCAGCCCCCGGCCACCACGACAGCGTGGGCGAGGCAACGGATGCCGTTGCCGCTCATCTCGGCCCGACCGCCATCGGCGTTGTACAGGACCATGGTTGCGTCGGCGTCGCTGCCCGCACCCGGCGCACCGCCGTGGATCAGACCGTCGGCGCCGACACCATAACGACGGTCGCACAACGCCGGGGCGCGCCGGCCCACTTCGGCGGTGTCGAGCGGACCACCGGGTTGGTCGACGTCGAGGGCCACGAGGAAGTCATTTCCCCAGCCGTGCAGTTTGCGAAGCCTCACGGCGACAGTCTCGCCCATGAACGCCCCAACCCCACACCACATTGGTCACGAGCGTCCGACCCCTCGGTCACGAGACTCGTCCCGAGGGTGTTCACCACCCCAGCGCACCAACCACGCCGGGCACCAGTGGCGCCGAACCCGTCTCCCCGACCGACATCCACTCGATCCGGGGGTCCCGGCGGAACCAGCGTTGCTGGCGGCGGGCGAAACGACGGGTGCGGGTGACGGCGTCGGCCACCGCCACGTCGAGCGGCAGGCCGTGCTCGACGTGGCCGAGCAGTTCCCGGTAGCCGAGGGCCTGGCGGGCCGTTTGCGACAACGGCTGGGGTAGTGCGACGAGGGCCCGAACCTCGTCGAGAAATCCCGCCGCCATCTGTGCCTCGTAGCGCGCCGCGATACGACGGTCGAGCAGAGGCCGCTCGACGTCGAGGCCCACGATGGGCCATGCCAGCGGGGCGTGCTCACCAAGACCTGGGCCGTGGGCGCTGAAGGGCACACCGGACCCGATGGTGACCTCGAGGGCTCGAACCACTCGACGCCGATTTCCCGGCTCCATCCGTGACGCCGCCAGAGGGTCGAGCGCGCTCAGCCGACGATGCAACCCCTCGGTGTCGGGGTCGGCCTCAAGTTCGGCACGGACCTCGGGGTATCGGGCCGGGATGGTGAGCCGGTCGACCACCGCACGCACGTACAGCCCGGTGCCACCCACCAGCAGGGCGCGGTGCCCTCGAGCGGCGATGGACTCGAGGACGTCGTTGACCATGGCCTGGTGGTCGGCGACGGTGTGGTCACACCACGGGTCCACGACGTCGAGAAGGTGGTGGGGCACCCCGGCTCGCTCGTCAGTGGTCGGAGTGGCGGTTCCAATGTCCATCCCCCGGTACACCGCCATCGAATCCATCGACACGATCTCCACACCCCCGACGGCGTGAGCCACGGCCACGGCCAACGCCGACTTGCCTGAGGCGGTCGGGCCGATGAGGACCCCGACTTCGCTCACCGGCTCACCCGGCGACGACAGGGATGCGGGTGCGGTGACGGGGCCCGGCGAGCACCTCGACGAGTTCGCCACGGAGGTGGTGGGGGGCGGCGCCGGTCACGGTGACCAGCGCGTACGACCCGGGTCGAATCGGGTTGGGTGTCGCGAAGTGCACCAGCTTGGACTGGGCGGTCCGGCCGGTGAGTACCGACGGGTTCTTGCGGGACGGCCCTTCGACCACCACCTCCTCGGTGCGGCCCACCCTGGCCTCATGTCGCAAAAGCGCCGAGCGTTCCACCACGGCCACGAGCCGCTCGAAGCGTCGTGACACCACGTCGGCGGGAATGAACTCATCGACCATGGCGGCCGCCTCGGTGCCAGGTCGGGGCGAGAACTGGAAGGTGTAGGCACTGTCGTACCCGGCCTCGGCCACCACCTCGAGTGTCCGTTCGAAATCGTCTTCGGTCTCGCCGGGGAACCCGACGATCAGGTCGGTGGTCACCGCCAGATCCTCGATGTAGGCGCGGGCGGCAACGAGGCGCTCGAGGTAGCGCTCGGCGGTGTAGCCGCGGTGCATGGCGGCGAGTACCCGGTCGCTGCCCGACTGGAGCGGAAGGTGAAGGTGGGGGCAGACCTCTGGGGTGTCGGCCATGGCGGCGATGGTCTCAGGGCGGAGATCCTTGGGATGGGGGCTCGTGTATCGAACCCGGCGGATGCCCTCGACTTCGGCCACGGACCGCAAGAGATCGGCGAACAGGGGCCTCGGCCGATGTCGGTCGTCATCCGCCCACAGCGAACCGGCGACGTTGACGAGCTCGTCATGGGCGAGCTCGCCATTGCGTAGACGGGTGGTGAGGTCCCGGCCGTAGCTGTTCACGTTCTGACCGAGCAGCGTCACCTCGGTCACTCCATCGGTGGCGAGTGCAGCCACCTCGTTGACGATGTCGGAGAAGGTGCGGCTGGCTTCCTCGCCGCGCACTGACGGGACGATGCAGAACGCGCACGTGTTGTCACAACCCACCTGGATGGTGACCCATCCGGCCCAGTCGACCTCACGGCGGGAAGGAAGGGCCGAGGGGAAGTGCTCGTCCTCGGTGTCGAGCATGCGGTCCCAGATCTCCACGACCGGGCCGGTTGCCTCTGACTCGTGGAGAAGCTCGACGGCCCGGTGCACGTTGTGGGTGCCGAAGACGACATCAACGTGCGGGGCTCGTTCACGCACCGCGTCGCGATCCATCTGGGCAAGACAGCCTGAAACCATGATCCGCAGGTCGGGTCGCTGGTCCTTGAGCGGCTTGAGCGCACCGAGGGTGCCGTACAACTTGTTGTCGGCGTTCTCCCGGATGCAGCACGTGTTGAGCACGACCACGTCCGCCTCGTCAATGTCCGTGGTGGGGACCATGCCGTCAGCGTCGAGCAACCCGGCGATGCGCTCGGAGTCGTGCTCGTTCATCTGGCACCCGAAGGTGCGCACCAGGTAGCGGCGGGTCACCGGTTCAGGTTACGTCGCCGCGATGGGCCGACGACAGCCCTGTGTGACCCATCCCGCTCCCGGACCGAGCGGTGGCCTGCACGGGGCTGCCGCCGCCGGCGTAGGGCGGGCAGCGACGGAAGCCGTTTCGTGCAGCTGAGTGGAGGCAGGTGGCCCTGCGCTGGTCCGGGGACGGGCGGTCAGTCCTCGACGGTGATGGGTTCGTCGTCGAGGTCAGAGAACGCGTCGGCTGGTGGCGGGACGTCGGAGAGGCCCACAGCGGCTTTGACCCGCTCGGAGATCTCGACCATCACCTCGGGGTTGGCCGCCAGGAAGCCCTTGGCGTTCTCGCGGCCCTGTCCGAGCTGTTCGCCTTCGTAGGTGTACCAGGCACCCGACTTCTTGACGATGTCCTGGTCCACGGCGATGTCGAGCACCGAGCCCTCACGGCTGATGCCCTTGCCGTACATGATGTCGAACTCGCACTGCTTGAACGGTGCGGCCACCTTGTTCTTGACGACCTTCACCCGGGTGCGGTTACCCACCACCTCGACACCATCCTTGATCGCCTCAATGCGTCGGATGTCGAGACGGACCGAGGAGTAGAACTTCAGCGCCCGGCCACCAGGGGTGGTCTCCGGTGAGCCGAACATCACACCGATCTTCTCCCGGAGCTGATTGATGAAGATGCAGATGGTGTTGGTCTTGTGCAGCGTGCCGGTCAGCTTGCGCAGCGCCTGGCTCATGAGCCGGGCCTGCAGGCCGACATGGGTGTCGCCCATCTCGCCCTCGATCTCGGCCCGCGGGGTGAGGGCGGCCACCGAGTCAATGACGACGACGTCGATCGCACCGGAACGCACCAGCATGTCAGTGATCTCGAGAGCCTGTTCGCCAGTATCGGGCTGGGAGATCAACAGTCCGTCGATGTCCATGCCGATGGCCTGGGCGTAGACCGGATCCATGGCGTGCTCGGCGTCCACGTAGGCGCACACGCCGCCGTTGCGCTGGGCTTCAGCCACCACGTGCATGGCCAGGGTGGACTTGCCCGAGGACTCAGGGCCGTAGATCTCAACCACCCGGCCTCGTGGCAGACCGCCGACGCCGAGGGCGAGATCGAGAGCCAGCGCACCGGTGGAGATGGCCGGGACCGGCACGACCTCCCGCTCCCCCATCCGCATGACCGAACCCTTGCCGAACTGCTTCTCAATCTGGCCGAGAGCCATCTCGAGTGCCTTGTCTCGCTCCACCTGAATCTCCTTGTGATGGTGTGGACTGATCGTGTCTGACCACGATGATCGGGGACGGGGCCACGCTATGGAGGGGGTGTGACAACCAGGTCACGTTCCTCCCCCGACGAAGCCGGGCCGACCAGAAAACCCTGAAATGACGGGGTTTGTCCGGCTGGATGCCATCAGTGTAGTTACGAACGGGTGTTCGATCAAGGATTTTCTCGACCCGGTGGGCCCCCGGCCCGAATATGCCGCCGGGGTGGGTGTTGCGCCCGGTCAGCGACCACAATGGACGAGTGCCCAAGCCCGACATCGACGAGCTCCGAGCCCGACTGACCGACGAGCAGTTCCACGTCACCCAGCAGGCCGGCACGGAGCGGCCCTTCACCGGCAAGTACTGGGACTGCCACGATCCGGGGACCTACCGCTGTGTGGTGTGCGGAACACCGCTGTTCGACGCCGACACGAAGTACGAGTCCGGCTGCGGTTGGCCGAGCTTTTGGGCACCGATGGATGACGAGGCGCTCGCCAACATCACCGACACCAGCCACGGCATGGTGCGCACCGAGGTGCGCTGCGCCGAGTGTGACGCTCACCTCGGCCACGTCTTCAACGACGGTCCGGCACCGACGGGTCTGCGCTACTGCATGAACTCGGCCGCTCTCGAACTGACACCCCCCGAGGCCTGAACCGCCAACCGAACCCTCGGGCCTCAGTCCCCCACCGGGATCGTCGCCAGCGTCTCGTAACGACGTGGGGCCACCCCCCGGGGATCAAGGATGCTTCGGACCACGGCCACCTCAGCCACGCAGAACTCGGCGCGCACCCGGTGCCCGGCGAGACCGCAGGCGGCACGGTCCCTCAAGCGGGCCAACGTGAGGTGGCCGGCGAACGTCCGATCGATCGGCGCCACCCCGCGCCCGACCAGCACCGCATCGACCCGACCGGCCAACTCGTCAAGACCGGCGACCGGCACGCACAGCACGGACCGACCGAGCCGACTCACGCACGGACCCAACACCGCGGTCGCCGGTGGCAGCGGCGCCTCCCGCAGTGCCCCGACGATCACCTCCGGTTCGGCGTCGCCGATGAAGCGGACGGTCACATGGGCGAGACCCGGCGGCTCCCAGCGCACCCCAGGTTCGTCGGGTCGGGGCAGGTCGTTCACGACGGCGAGCACGTCTGGGGGTGGCCACACCGCCACGAACAACCGGTTCGTACCCGACACCGGCACTCCCGGTGGACTCACCGACGGGCGAGCCGGCGGCGCAGCAGGTCCAGCACCGAGATCACCGCGAACTGCCGCACCTGGTCCCGGTCACCGGGCAGACGCACCGTGAAGGCCTCGGCAGTGCCGTCGAGCCACACCGCCAGACACACCGTGCCCGGTGCGACCCCTTCGAGCTCGTCCGGGCCGGCCACACCTGTGGTGGCCAGACCGACGTCAGCGCCGAGCCGTTGCGCCACACCCTCAGCCATCGCCGCCGCCGTGGCTTCGGTCACCACCGGTCCGACCGGCACCTCGAGCAGGTCGAACTTCACGTCAGAGGCGTAGGACACCACCCCGCCCCGCATCACCGCACTGGCACCGGGCCGGCCCGTCAGGCGGGCGGCGACCAGTCCGCCCGTGAGCGACTCGGCGACCGCGACGCTCAAACCCGCAGCCGCCAGTTGATCCAGCACAACCTGCTCCATGGGTTCGTCACGTGTGGAGAACACCGGGTCACCGATCAACGCCGCCACCGCAGGTACCTCGGTGTCGAGCACGGCATCGGCCTGCTCGGCGGTGGTGGCCTTCACCGTGACCCGCACCTTGATGCCCTCCCAACCGCTGGCGAGGAACGCCACCGTGGCTCGACCGGTTCGGTCGAGCTCCTCCATGTAGGGGTCGAGCACCTCAGCGAGTTTGGACTCCGCCCACCCCCACGTGCGGATCGTCCTGCTCCGGATCACCGCGGCGTCCTCGCCGGCACGGTGTCGCAGATCCACAAGAACCGTTCCGAGGACCATGGGACGCATCTCGGCGGGGACCCCGGGCACGGCGTAGATCACCTTGTCCCCCACCGGACAGACCAGGCCCGCGGCGGTCCCGGGCTGTTGGGCCATGGCCCACGCCCCTTCGGGCAGTTCCGCCTGACGGTAATTGTTCGCCGGCATCTCGCGACCCCGGCTCGAGAACATGGTGGCGATCCGGTCGGCGAGCTCATCATCGAGGAGCAGGTCGACCCCCATCACCTCGGCAATGGCGTAACGGGTCAGGTCGTCCTGGGTGGGACCCAGACCCCCGCAACAGATCACGGCGTCCGCCCGCTCCAGTGCCTGGCGCAGCGCGGCGACGATCCGATCGAGGTTGTCCCCCACCTTGACCTGGTGGAGGCAGTCGACACCGGCGAGCGCCAACTGTTCACCGATCCACGACGAGTTCGTGTCGACGATCTGTCCGAGCAACAACTCGGTGCCAATGGCCACCACCTCACAGCGCATGGCGGCGAAGGCTACCGGCTCACGGGCGGTCGCGGTCCCGGGTCATTGAGGTGGCCGCCCGGTGGCCGTCGGCGGCGTACTGCACGGCGCTTGCGACCGTGAGCGCCACCGACACCCACAAGATCACATCCGCCACCCACAATGCCCCCGACAGCGCCGGAGCGAGCGCACACCCCACGGCGATCGCCTGAGCGAACGTCTTGGCCTTGGCGCTGGCCCGGGCAGGTACGGCGAGACCCTTGCGACCGAGATGGACACGCCACAGGCTCACCGCGACTTCGCGCACGGCAATGATCGTCACCGGCAGCCACCCGAACCGGTCGATGGCCACCAGCGAGAACAGCGCACCGAGCACCAGGACCTTGTCGGCGAGGGGGTCGAGGAAGGCCCCCGAACGGGTCGTGCCCTGCCTGCGGGCGATCCACCCGTCAACCCCGTCGGTGCTGGCCAACACCACCCACAGCGCCAGGTTCCACCACGTCGCCCCGTCGGTGACGATCCGCACCACGAGCAAGGGGGCGAGCAGCAGACGCAGCACCGTCACGGCGTTGGCCGGAGTCGCCAACGCCGACGGCCCGAAACCCGACGGACGTTCGGGCACACCGGGCACACCCGCGGTGGCATCCCCCGCCGGGCGACTCACGCACCCACCTCGTCAACGGGGGCGACACGACGCACCCACGGCATCGGTTCACCGACGGGTTCCGCACGCAGATCGGTGCCGAGCGACTCGGTGATGGTCGCCTCGACGATGGCCCCCACCGGCAACGACTCGTCAAGGAGCACCACGCCGTCGATCTCGGGGGCCTCCCGCCAGGTGCGTCCCACCCCCGGGGAGTCAATGAGCACGTCGGCGCGCACACCGACGAGCCGGTCGCGTCGCGAGGCGGTGATGGCGTCCTGGAGGGCGGAGACCTCATCGAGTCGTTCCCGGGCGAGCCCGGCGGGGACCTTGTCAGCGAGGTCCGCCGCGTAGGTCCCCACCTCCTCGGAGTAGGTGAACAACCCGCACCAGTCCAGCTGCGCCGCCTCGACGAACTCGACGAGCGCCACGTGGTCGTCCTCGGTCTCACCGGGGTACCCGACGATGAAGTTGGACCGGAACACGGCGTCGGGCCGCGCCGCACGGATGGCGTCGATGCGGTTGAGGAACCGTTCGCCGTCCCCCCAACGCCGCATGGAACGCATCAACGGCGAACTGACGTGCTGCAGCGACAGATCGAAATAGGGGACGTCAGTGGCCAGGATGGCGGCGATGAGCTCGTCGGTGAGGTCCGAGGGGTACAGGTACAACAGCCGCACCCGATCCACCATGGACCTGAGGTGTTCCACGAGCGGCACCAGTGATCGTTCCCCCCGACCCTGGTCGCGGCCGTAGGCGGCGAGGTCCTGGGCGACGAGAACGATTTCACGGACATCAAGGTCGCCGGCCTCGTCCACGAGGTCGGCCATGGTGCGGGACCGCTGCGGCCCACGGAAACTCGGGATGGCACAGAACCCACACGCCCGGTCACATCCCTCGGCCACCTTGAGGTACGCCCACGGCGCCACCGACGCCGGCCGGGGCAGGTTGAGCAGGTCGAACTGGGGCACCCGGGCCTGGGCGGCCCGACCGATGGTGACGGGCACCGCATCGTGGGCGGCGGCGTGGACCGGCACGAACGCCGACCCGAAACCGGCGACCACGTCGACCTCGGGCAAGGCGTCGCCCAGTTCGTCCCCGTAGCGCTCGGCCATGCAGCCCGTGACGACCAGTTCGGCCTCCGGTGCGTCCTCGGCGAGAGCGAGCACGACGTCTATGGACTCCTGACGGGCAGCCTCGATGAACGCACACGTGTTCACCACCACCAGATCCGCCGCAGATGGCGAATCGGCCGGGGTCATCCCATCAGCGACGAACGTGCCCACCAACTTGTCGGAGTCGACCTGGTTCTTGGGACAGCCGAGAGTCTCGATCCAGTAGGTGCGGGGCACAGTCGCTCAGCGTACCTGTGCGCCCACCGACCGTCCCCAATGGGTGCGGCTGCGTTCAGCCCAGTGCAGGGGTGGCGTCGCGCACGGCGCGCCAGTCGGCGATGACGCCAACCGCCCCGATCGATGACAACGTCAGTGCGGCCCGCACGGCACCACCGTCATCAGGGGTGAAACAGACGTTGGTGGTGAGGTCGTCAGGGGCGGTGACGTGACGAACCTCACCGGTCGACGGGTGGACACACGTGACGCCGCCACCGGGCCCGATGGTGGCCACGCACACCCAGCCGTCGGGGTCGACGGCCAGCGAGTCGAACATGCGCCCCTCGGCGCGGTGGACGAGCCGGCCGCCGTGACCCATGAGCGGCGCACCGCCGTCGGCCACCCGTCCGGGGCCGACCACGTCGAACGCCCACAGGCTGCCCGAATGGGTCTCGGCGACGTACAGCTCGCTGCCGTCGACCGACAGGCCGACGCCGTTGGCCTGATGGGTTCCCCACACCACGCCGGTGGCCTCGTTGGCTCCGGGCGCGAGGTACCCCACCCCCGGCCGACCCGCCACCTCGGTGTCGTGCTGCACACCGAAATCGGTGAACCACACCCCGCCGTTGGCGTCGAGGACAAGGTCGTTGGGGGCGACGAGTGACTCGCCGTCGCAGCGGTCGACGACGAGGGGCTCACCGGCACCGCGGTTGAGGGGGAGGTGGCGAAGGCTGCCGCCACGGTGATCGGAGGCGGGCGGGCCGGGGACGAGCACCGAACCGGTGTCGAACCAGGTGAAGTACCCACCGTTGTCGCACACCCACACCCAGTCGGTTCCCTTGGGGGAGCGGGCCATGCCGTTGGGGCCGGGAAGGGACGACACGAGGACGCTGACCAGACCGGTGGCGGGGTCCACCCCACTGAGGGTCCCCGCAGCGATCTCGGTCACCACCAGCGTGGCGTCGTCGGCCCACACCGGGCCCTCGGGGAACCGCAAACCTCTTGCCGCCACCCACACGTGGTCGTGATCCTCACCATCAGCCATGTCGCCCCCCGTGGTCCTGGCCACCATCCTGTGCCACCGGGCGGCGTTGCGCCACCGACACCTGCATGTGACCCGGCGTTCACCTCGGTGGGCAAGACTCGTCGCACCACCAACGGGTGGAACCACCCCGGCCGCACCGTGCGGCCCGACCGGAAGCGGAAACCTGTGCGACTGCTCGTAACCAATGACGACGGCATCGAATCCGAGGGCATCCACGTCCTCGCCCGGGTCCTCCACGAGGCCGGCCACGACGTGAGGGTGGTGGCCCCCGACCGGGACTGGAGTGGCGCAGGGGCCGCACTGGGTCGCCTGCATCCCGACGACACCATTGACGTGACCGAGGTGACCATCCCCGGCGCCCCCGACATCAAGGCGTGGTCGGTGGCGGGACCACCCGGGTTGACGGTGCTTGCCACCCAGCTCGGAGCGTTCGGGGAACCCGCCGACCTGGTCGTGTCGGGCATCAACGCCGGGCTGAACACCGGTCGGTCAATCCTGCACTCGGGGACGGTCGGTGCGGCACTCACCGGCCAGAACTTCGGGATTTCAGGGCTGGCGGTGAGCGTGGCGTGGGGCGACGACTGGTACTGGCACACCGCAGCGCGCTGCGCACTCGAGGTCCTTGAAAGTCACCTGATGGGCGCGCCACCCCGCACCGTGTTGAACCTGAACGTGCCGGCGTGCAACTACGACGACCTTGGCGGGGTGCGCTGGGCGCGACTGGCGGCGTTCGGGGCGGTGCGCGCCGCCATGGCCGACGCTTCGCAGGGTCGCCTGCAGATGGAACTCACCGCCACCGGTCTCAACCCCGAACCCGACACCGATCAGGGCACCGTCAACGACGGCTACGCCGCGCTGACGACGCTGGTGGGGGTGGTTGAGGCGTGGTCCACCGAGACGGAACTGCCGTCGGAGCCACCGCTCGTGAGTGAGCACGTCGTGCCCGGGGTTCCGCTCGAGGCGGTGCACACCGTGCCTGACGCCTCGGCGCACCGTGCGCTACGCCGGCCAGACCTCGGCGTCATCTGAGTCCGCCCCGGCTTCGTCGGCACCTGGAGCGGTGCCCACCATGCCGGCGTCGAGCTCCTCGGGGGTCATGAGTACGGCACGGGCCTTCGAGCCTTCCGACGGTCCGACGATGCCGCGCTGTTCGAGCAGGTCCATCAGCCGTCCCGCCCGGGCGAACCCGACCCGCAGTTTGCGTTGCAGCATCGACGTGGAACCCAACTGGGTGCGCACCACGAGTTCGGTGGCCTGGGCGAGCAGATCGTCGTCGTCGTCCCCGCCGCTCGTGCCACCCCCCGCTGACGCACCGGGCGAACCTTCTTCGGTGCCCTGCACCGCGGCATCGTCAAAGGCGATCTCGGGGGCCTGACGCCGCCAGTGGGCGACGACCCCGCGCACCTCGCGTTCAGACACCCAGCAGCCCTGGATGCGTTGGGCAATGGTGGATGACGACCCGACGAGGAGCATGTCGCCCTTGCCGACGAGACGTTCGGCGCCGGGCTGGTCCAAAATGACCCGACTGTCAGCGAGGCTCGACACGGCGAACGCCAACCGCGACGGGATGTTGGCCTTGATGACGCCGGTGATGACGTTCACCGACGGCCGCTGGGTGGCGACCACGAGGTGGATCCCCACGGCACGTGCCATCTGGGCGATGCGACAGATCGACTCCTCGACGTCGCGGGCCGCCACCATCATGAGGTCGTTGAGCTCGTCGACCACGATGAGCAGCAGCGGAAGCCGGGTGTAGGTGGGGCCGTCGTCGCCAGAAGTTTCGTCGTCGGTGAGTTCCCCACGGTCCCACGCCGCGTTGTACCCGCCGATGTCGCGGAAACCCGTCTCGCTCAGAAGGTCGTAGCGGCGCTCCATCTCCCGCACCGCCCACGACAGCGCGTTGGCTGCCTTCTTCGGGTTGGTCACCACCTGGGTGAGCAGGTGGGGCAGACGGTTGTACTGGCCGAGCTCGACCCGCTTGGGGTCGATGAGGATCATGCGGACCTCTTCGGGGGTGGTGCGCATCAGCACCGAGGTGATGAGCGAGTTGATGCACGATGACTTGCCCGCGCCGGTCTGCCCGGCGATGAGCAGGTGCGGCATGGTGGCGAGGTCCACGAGGATGTTGTTGCCGTTGATGTCGCGACCCAACGCCACCTCGAGGGGTTGTTTGGCCCGACGGGCCTCCTCGGAGGTGAGCACGTCCCCGAGGGAAACCACGTGGCGGTCAGTGTTGGGGACCTCGACCCCAATGGCCTGCCGGCCCGGGATGGGGGCGAGGATGCGGACGTCGGGTGAGGCCATGGCATACGCGATGTCGCGGTTCAGGCTCGTGACCCGGGCCACCTTCACCCCGGGTCCGAGTTCGAGTTCGAACCGGGTCACGGTCGGACCCACCACCATGCCGACCAGTCGGGTCTCCACCCCGTGTTCTGCGAGGGCCCGCTCGAGGATGCGTCCCCGGGCCTCCACGGCGGTGGCGTCCACCTCCTGACGGTCGGAACGGTCGAGCAGCGCCGGCTTGGGGAGTTTCCACGGCTTGGCCGCCACGGCAGGACCGAGATCGATGGTGAGCTGCTCGGGCGGGCCGGCGGGAATCTCCTCGTCGGGTTCCTCCTCCGACGTCGCCGGCTCGTCGTGCACCGCCGCGGGGGCGGGCACCACCACGGTGGGTGTACCTGCGGGACGCAGCCACGTCGGGGTGAGGTCGTCCACCTCGGCCTCGTCGGTCGCCGCAACGGCGTCGGTTTCCACCTCGTCGACCGGGGCGTCGTCAGCACCGGGCACACTCACCGACACGCCACTGATCACCGGCGCCGGAGCGTCGGACTCGTCGACACCCGCCTGAGCGCCCTCACCGAGCGTGAACAACGCCCGCCAGCCACGGGCGATGAGTGACCCGACGGGACGAACGACGCCGGCGACGAACGCACCGACCTCGTGGAGCGGGCGGTTGATGGCGACGATGAGCCCGACGGTGGCGAGTGCCACGAGGACCAAAGCGGAGGCCCAGACGCCGAGCAGTCCGGCGAGCGGGGCGGTGACCACGGCGCCGAGGTAGCCCCCGGACGCCTCGAGGTCCTCGGTCGGGGCGGTGAGACCGGGCCCACCGGTGGCCAGGTGCAACAGGCCCGCACCGGCGACGACGAGCAGGGCGCCACCCACCACGGGCCGCAACAGCGACGTGGGTTCGGCGGGGCGGCGGCGCACCAGGAGCACCCCGCTGCCGACCAGCACGACCGGCAGGACGTAGGCGAGCACTCCGAACGCCACGAGCAGCGCTGTGGCCAGGCCACCACCAACCGGTCCGGCGAGATCGGCGTAGAGCCCAAGGGCAGCCACTGCGCCGACGACGGCGAGGGCCACACCGGCCACGTCACGTCCATGACCGCTGAAGGCGTCACCCACCGGCCCGAGCGCCGGGGACGGCGCCTGGTTGGCGGCCTTGGCGGAACCGGCCTTGGCTGGGGTCGCGCCGGCGCGTGCCGTCGACTTCTTGGTCGTCTTGGCCTTCGCTCCCGATGCTCGGGAGGGTCGGGATCGCTGGATGGTCGCCACGTGTGCCGTCCGAATCGTTACCGCCGGCAAGGCCGGGGGCGGGGTTGGTTGTTGGGCGGGACTTGGGCACGACGGACGCGCCGTTGAGTCCCGACCACCCATCGGCCCTACGTGACGCCCACGCCCGGGTGACCGCTGCTCACACAGCGCCCTCACTGTACCGGCTGACCCCCCGCTCCGGAAGGGATCCCGACGGAAAACCGCCCGGAATCAGGCCTCCATCACCACCGGCACGATCATCGGCCGACGTTTGGTCATGGTGTTCACGAACCGACCCGCCGCCCGACGCACCACCCGCTGGAGACTCTCGATGTCGGTCGCCCCGGTCTGCACCGAAGCGGCAACCGCTTCGGCCACCGCCTGGCGGCACCCCTCAAGGAGTTCGTCGGATTCGTCGGCATGGACCCAGCCGCGGGTGATGACCTCGGGACCGGTCAGAAGCGCCCCGGTGACCACGTCGACCCCGACGAAGACCACCACCACACCTTCCTCGGCGAGCACCTGGCGGTCGCGCAGCACCCCGCTCGACACCTCACCGATGATCCCGTCCACGTACAGATACCCCGACGGCACCGCCCGGCGATCGACGCGCAGGCCGTCCTCGTCGAGCACCACCCGGTCGCCGTCCTCGCAGATGAGCACATGGTCGTCGGAGACACCCATGCGACGGGCGATGCGGGCGTGGGCGGCGAGGTGTCGGTACTCCCCGTGCACCGGCACGAACCAGTCGGGCCGGGCGATGGACAGGAACGTCTTGAGTTCCTCAACCTTGGCGTGCCCGCTGGCGTGCACGTCACTGATGCCGGAATGGACCACGTCGGCGCCGAGTCGCACCAGGCCGTTGATAACACGCGACACGTTCGACTCGTTGCCGGGGATCGGGTGGCTGCTCATGATGACCACGTCGTTCGGTTCGATCTTGAGCCAGCGGTGCTGTCCGGCGGCCATGAGTGCGAGTGCCGACAGCGGCTCACCTTGGGATCCCGTCGAGATGACGCACACCTCACCAGGCTCGAGGTCCCCAATGGTGGCGATGTCGACCAGCACGTGGTCAGGGATGTGCAACAGGCCCATCTCGCGTGCCAGTCGCACGTTTCGGGCCATGGAACGACCCATGGTTGCGACCTTGCGACCAAACGACGCCGCAGCGTCGGCGATCTGTTGCACCCGGTGGATGTGGCTGGCGAAACACGTGGTGATGATCCGGCGCCCCTCGTGGGCGTGGAACAGGTCGTAGAGCACGTCACCCACCGACGACTCCGAGCGGGAGTGGCCCGGCTCGTCGGCGTTGGTGGAGTCCGACAGCAACAACCGGATGCCTTCGTCTTTGGCAATGGCCCCCACCAGGGCGAGGTCGGTGAGGCGGCCGTCGACGGGCGTGAGGTCCAACTTGAAGTCCCCGGTGTGCATGATCACGCCTTGGGCGGTGTGGAACACGGTGGCGAACCCGTGGGGAACCGAATGGGTGACCGGGACGAACTCGACCTCGAAGGGTCCGATGGTTCGACGTTCGCCGTCGGCGACCGCAATGAACTCGGTCCGGTCGACGAGACCGGCTTCCTCGATGCGGCCCCGGGCGAGGGCCAAGGTCAGCGCTGAGCCGTAGATGGGGAACGACAGTTCCCGCAGCAGGTACGACAGGCCGCCGACGTGGTCCTCGTGTCCGTGGGTGGCGATGCACCCCACCACCCGTTCGGCGTTGTCGCGCAACCAGGTGAAGTCAGGCAGGACGAGGTCGACGCCGAGCATGTCCTGATCGGGGAACATCAGTCCGCAGTCCAACAGGACGATCTGACCGTCCTGTTCCACGGCGGCACAGTTGCGCCCGATCTCCCCGAGCCCGCCGAGGAACGTGACGCTGACCCGGCCGCGCCCTTTAGGGGTGCTCACGCCGGTTGTCCGCCGGGTGTGCGACCCAGGTCGGCCAACACCGCCACCGCCCGGTCGGCGAGACCGGCGGGGGGCGGACCCAGAGGCAGACGGCAGGCGCCTCCGGGGAGACCCAACACCCCCAACATGACCTTGGTGGGGATCGGGTTGGGCGCCTCGTCGGACCCTTCGAACGCGTACGACGACAACAACTGGTCGTTGATGCGTCTGGCTTCGTCGTGGTTCCCGGCGAGGAAGGCGTCCACCATGGCCCCCATCTCCACCCCCGCCCAGTGGCTGGCCACCGACACGACCCCCTGACTGCCGAGGGCCATCAGGGGCAGGGTGAGGGCGTCGTCACCGCTGTAGAGCTCGAAGGTGTCGGGCACCCTCGACATGACCCACGCCGTCGCAGCGGGGTCCCCGGCGGCGTCCTTGAGCGAGACCACGTTGGGCACCTCGTTGGCGAGACGAACCAGCAGCTCACTCGAGATCTTGCGCCCCGAGCGCACCGGGATGTCATAGAGCATCACGGGGAGTTCGGTGGCTGCCGCAACCGCCCGGAAATGGGCGTCAAGGCCGGACTGTGGAGGTCGGTTGTAGTACGGGGTGACCAACAAGACGCCGTCCATGCCGAGGTTCGCCGCCGCAGACGTGAGCTCGATGGCGTGCGCGGTGTCGTTGGAACCGCTGCCACCCACCAGCGGCACGTCGACCGCCGAGCGCACCGCCCGCCACACGCCGAGGTGTTCCTCGTCGGTGAGTACCGACACCTCCCCGGTGGTGCCGGTCAGCACCAACGCGTCACTGCCGTGATCCACCAGCCACGACGCCAACTCGACCGCCCCGTCGAGGTCGACGGCGCCGTCGGCGTCAAACGGTGTGGCCATGGCGGTCACGATGCGGCCGAAGCGGGCCATGGTTCCTCCAGTACTCGTCATTGATGGTCGTGGCCCGTGGGTGCGCGGTCCCCGCACCCCCGTGACCCCTCAGCCGTCCCCGGCTCCCGTCGCCACGCCGGGTGTGGCGGGATCGGGGCGGCCCCGCTCGATGCCGAGCGTGGCCAGCAGATGTTCGTGCAACTCGAACCACACGGTGTGGAACGAATCGATGAGTGGACTGTCCACCCACCGGTACCCCCCTGACTCTACGTGCCTTCGGGCCACCTCCAGCCGATGGCGGTAATTCCCGAACCTGGCCACCAACGCCCCCAGGTCGTCACACAGTGGCCCGGCGGCATCCCCAAGTGCTCCAAGTCGGGCAACCACCGCGGCGTCACGGACGGCGTCGGTGTGGTCGTTGATCACCATGGTCCCATCGTCGGACGTGACGACCTGCCAGTCGGTCACCACTGCCAGCACGTCGGGGTTCAGTGCACAGAACCGTTCGTAGAGCGCCGTCACTGCGGTGCGCAGTCCTGCGGCGTCGAGCTGGGCACGCAGTCGTTCCTCAAGGGCGGTGTGGCCCTCGGGTGTGAGGGTCCACCCCGTCGGCGCCACGTCGTGGCGGCGGGCGAGACCTCCGGCGACGAGCGCGGCGATGTGCGTGTCGATCACCCCTGGTGGCAGGTCGGTCACCACTCGGAGTCGATCGACCTCCACGAGCGGGGCGAGACGCAGGGCGCACATCACGGCGAGATCGGGATCGGTGTCGAGCGCCCGGGATGCCCGTCGCGCCGTTCCGGGACCGTCCCCGCCTCGTTGCGCGGTGCGGATCACCAACACGAGGTAGATCACCAGGGTCAGCGTGGCGAAGATGGCCCACTGCCCCGTGTAGTTGAGGTGTGGTCCGTCGTCGAGCGGCGGCAGCGTCACCGGGATCGGTTCGCCATTGGGTTGGGCGGGGTCCTGCACCTCGAGCTGCAACCACACCGGCGCCACCTCACCACCGATGCGCGAGGCCAGCAGTTCAACGTCGAGGCGGGGCAGTGCCATCGCGTCATCCTCAGCGCCAACCACCGCGCTCTGGGTGGTCTGCAACAAGCCTTCGACGTACACCGGTCCCGCCGGCGGGGCGAAGGCGTCGAGCGATCCGCCCGGCACGGCCGACGCGAACGGCACCCAGCCACGGTTGACCAACACCACGAGGCCCGACCCGGTGCGCAACGGGGTGACCACCCACCACCCGGGGGCACCGCCAACGGTCTGGTTGGCGATGAGCACATCACCGCCACCGGGGCCGTCGGTGACGTACGTGCCTTCGGCGGTCACAAACCGGTAACGCAACTCGTCAGGGGTGAGGCCGTCAAGCGACGCCGAGTCGACCGGCACCACCGGTTCGTTGGCCCGGGCGGCGATCTCGGCGTTGGTGTCGCGACGCTCGTGGAGGCGGTTCAACTGCCAGACCGACAGGTTGGCCATGACCACAACGGCCACCGCCACGACCACGGTCCACGCTATCCACTTGGGTCGGGCGAGGAACCGGAAGGACACCCCCACAGGTTACGACGGTGGCCGCAACCACACCGCAGCGGAAACCCTTGGGTTCAGCCGGCGACCATCATCACGTGCTCAAAGCCGAACCCGGGTCCCATGGCGGTGAGCAGGGTGCGTCCCGGCGGTGGGCCGGCGGCGAGGTGACGTTCGAGCACGGCGAGCACCGTGGCACCCGACACGTTGCCCATGTCGGCGAGCACCTCAAGGGACACTCCGAGGCGGTCACGACCGACACCGATGGCGTCCGCCACGGCGTCGAGCACCCGCACCCCGCCGGGGTGGACGAGGAGGTGGTCGACGCTTGACGTCTCCCACCCCACCGACCCGAGGGCGGCCGCCACCGAACCGCCGGCGTGGGCGGCGGCCACCTCGGGGACGTTGGGGGCGAGACGCCACGCCAGGCCGTCGTCGTTCACGTCGAACCCCATCACCCCGAGCGAGTCCGGAACCAGTTGGGCGTGGGTCCCCACGATGCGCAACCCGTTGGGATCCCCGGCTCCGGTGAGCACCACCGCAGCCGCACCATCGGAGAACAACGCCATGGGGGCCAGCGCCCCCGGCGAGTCGTCCCCGGGGGTGAACATGAACGAGTTCATCTCACAGGCCACCACCAGCACGGTCCGGTGACCGGCGGCGACCAGGTCGGCGCCGAGGGCGAGCGCTGCGGCCCCACCAAGCGACGCGAACGAACCAATGGTCACCCGGCGAACGTCGAAGCGAAGCCCGAGCGAGCCAACCAGCGCCACGTCAAGGCCTGGGGTGCGCACCACCGTGGACGAGGTCACCACCACGGCGTCGACGTCGGCAGCGTCCACCCCCGCCGCACCCAACGCCGACGCAGCGGCGTGATGGGCTCGGTCGGCGCCGACCTCCACGGCGAGAGCGAAGCGTTCGGTCTGCGAATGAGGCTCGGCGTACCACGACACCGGTCGGGCCAGCCGCCGCGTGTTGATGCCGGCGTTGTCGAACATGGTCAGGTATTTCGTGCCGACGAGGTGGGGGTAGAGCGCACCGGCGAGGTCGCGCACCTCACCTTGGGGAACGGCGGGGCACAGCGCCGTTGCAGCCGACGCCACGACAGCCCGACCGACCGAGTCGGCGGGCGTCGACCCGGCGGAATGGGTGGTACCCACGTTCGCTCCTCGTGTGTGCGTTGCCCCACCCTCGGGTGCGGGCGGCCGGCGTGGACACTGTAGGCCCGCCATCGAATGGACCGGTTCACCACGGACCGTGCCACAATCAGCGATGTGACGAGCGACGGGCCCGGCCCCACCGACGACGCCGGGTCGGACACACCCCCCAAACCGGTCGGGCCCCCGAGCCGCATGGCTCTCACCGCCGTGGTGATCCCGATCATCGCGTTGGTGGTGGCCAACAACGTCGGCAACGCCCTCACCCCGGCGCTCCTTCCCGACCCCTCCGATCCGTCCCGCAGCGCCAACCCGCTGCTGCTCATCGCGCTGAGTCCGGCGATGCGCAACCAGATCGCCGTGGTGAACTACGTGGCGCCAGCGTTGTTCCTGTTGGTGGCCGGGTTGCGGCTCCTCGCCCCCGACCCGTTCTTTTTCCAGTTGGGTCGGTGGTACGGCGACGCCGGCATCAGCTGGATGGAGAAACGTTCAGCCCTGGCGGGCAACGTGCTGCGCGAAATCGAGCGGTGGTTCACCAAGGCCAACGTGGTGGTGGTCTGCATCGCCCCAAACAATCTCGTGTGTGTGCTCGCCGGGGCGTCAGGGATGCGGCGCAGCACGTTCTGGGTGGCCAACGTGGTCGGCACCATCGGCCGGTTGCTGCTCATCATGTGGTTCGCCGACCTGCTGGCGGCCCAGATCGACACCGTGCTCAGCTGGGTCGCCGACTACCGACCATGGCTGCTGGGCATCTCGGTCGTCGCCGTTGCGGTGGTGGGCCTGCGCCAGTTGCGCAGCGGCAACACCGAGCTCGAACAGTTGCGTCGACTCGAACACGACCGGGACACGCCACCCGACCAACCCGAGACCTGACGCCAGCGATCCTCTCGAATCAAAGACCGAGCAGGGCGTCAAGACCTATCGTCACCCCGGGTCGGCTCGACACCTCACGCACGGCCAACAACACGCCGGGCATGAACGACGACCGGTCATAGGAGTCGTGACGGATGGTCAACGACTGCCCGGTCGTCCCGAGAATGACCTCCTGGTGGGCGACCGCCCCCCGGGTACGCACGGCGTGGACCCGGATACCCGCCGGCCCCGCCCCACCGCGGGCCCCGGTGATCACCTCGTTGGTGGTCGGATCGTCCAACCACTCCCCTGACGCCTCAGCCATTCGGCGGGCGGTCAACATCGCCGTGCCCGACGGTGCGTCGAGCTTGGACTCGTGGTGCATCTCGATGATCTCAGCGGTGTCAAAAAACGGCGCCGCCAACTCCGAGAACCGCATCATGAGCACGGCCCCGATGGCAAAGTTCGGGGCAATGATGCAGTTCGACGAACTGAACGCCGCACGGAAACCGTCGACGTCGGTGTCGGTGAACCCGGTGGTGCCCACCACGGCGTGGATCCCATGCTCGGCCAACCACGACAGGTTTTCCCGTGCGGCGGTGACCTCGGTGAAGTCGACCACCACCTCGGCTCCGGCATGCACGAACGCTTCGGCGCCACCGGCTACCTCAAGACTGAGGTCGCAACCCGTGACCTGACGCAGGTCGAGTCCGTGGTGCTGGGGGTCGACCGCGGCCACGAGATCCATGTCGTCGGCTTCATCCACCGCACGACACACGGTGGAACCCATGCGGCCACCGGCTCCGAACACTCCTACACGGATACCCATGGGATCACCCTACCCGGCTGTGGGACGGCGCCATCGGGCCGTTCGCACCAGCGACGGGTGATCGTCATCGACCGGGCCAACCGCCGCAACCGCACGGGGTGCGTCGAGCACGCGCCGCAACACCCGGTTCACGTCGTGGGCACCCACCGCCCGCAACCGGTCGAGATGTTCAGTGATCGACACCACTTCGCCACGCACAAGCTCATCACCGGCGATGCGGGCCATGCGGCTTCCGCTGTCCTCGAGTCCGAGACGTGTGGCACCCACCACATACCCGATGGCACCCTCCACCTCCTCGGGGGTGACCCCGTCGGCGAGCAGACGCTCGAGTTCTTCGTCGAGCACGGCGCACAACTCATCGAGACGGGCCGGTGAGCACCCGGCGGACACGACGAGCACACCGGCGTCGGTGTAGCGGGCGGCGCTCGAACCCACGGCGTAGGCCAGACCGCGCTCTTCACGGATGGCCTGGAACAATCGGCTGGCCATGCCGCCACCGAGAATGTGGTTCCCGATCACCAGTGCGTGACGGTCGTCGTCGTAGGCGTCGACGGCCGGCCAGCCAACGGCGAGGTGCACCTGCTCGGTGGGTCGTCGACGCACCACCAGCGCCTCGGGAGTGAGGACCGGTCGGTGACGGGTGTGGGGCCCCACCGCCTTAGGGGACACGGCCGGCACGTCGAGAGCGGCGGCCACCTGACCGACGAACTCGTCGTGGTCGACGAGACCCGCAGCGGCCACCACCAGCACCCCGGTGCTGTAACGCTCGGTGTGGAACCCGGCGATCTGGTCCCGGGTGATGGACGCAATCGTCTCCGCCGAACCGAGCGTCTCGCGCCCCAGGGGATGCTCGCCGAACAGGGACTCCCACAACAGCCGGTACACGACGTCGTCGGGATCGTCGTCGGCCATCAGGATCTCGTCGAGAATGACCTCGCGTTCGGCCTCCACCTCGGCAGGACGGAACGCCGGACGGCTCACCACGTCACACAACAAGTCGAGACCGCCGGCGGCCACGTCTGGGGGGAGACGGGTGTAGTAGGCGGTGAGTTCACGCGACGTGTACGCGTTCATCTCCCCACCGACGCTGTCGACCTCGACGGCGATCTGACGTGCCGAACGGGTCGGGGTTCCCTTGAACAACAAGTGCTCAAGGAAGTGCGACGCCCCCGCCAGTCCCTCGGGTTCGTCCCGGGAACCGACCTGGGCGTACACCCCGAGACAGACCGACTGGGCGTGGGGCAGGCGGTCGGTGACGACCCTCAGCCCCGACGCCAGTTCGGTCCGTCGAATCGACTCTTCGGTCACAGGTTGGGTGCCGACGAATCGTTAGCGGCGACGACGACGACGGTCGCCACCGCGGCCACCGTCACGCCCCTCGCGTTCCCCGCCCGCTGCTGCGGGACCGAGGTCACCGAACTCTTCGCGCATCTCCGAATCGAACTCGTCCTCGAACGACACCGACTCGATGCCACCGCCCGACGAGCCACCGGCAGCCGGCGAGGAAGAACCCCCGTCGTCGCTGCGGCGCTCACCGCCGCCGTCGCCACCACCCGAAGGGGCAGGAGCTGACGCCGGGGACAGCGACACCTTGCCGTTGGGGTCGATGTCGTCGACGCGGACCTCGATCTCCTGACCGAGTTCGAGCACGTCCTCGACCTTGTCGATGCGCTTGCCCGCACCCAGCTTGGAGATGTGCAGCAGTCCGTCACGTCCCGGAAGGATGTTGACGAACGCACCGAACTTGGTGATGTTGACCACCCGGCCCGGGTACACCTGGCCAACCTCGGCGGTGGGCGGGTTGAGGATGAGGCGGATCTGGCGCTCTGCTTCAGCCACCGCACCACCGTCGGACGAACCGATCGACACCGTACCGACCATGCCGTCGTCATCAACGGCGATGTTGGCCCCGGTCTCCTGCTGGATGGCGTTGATGACCTTGCCCTTCGGCCCGATGACCTCACCGATCTTGTCGATGGGGATCTCGAAACTGATGATCTTGGGGGCGTTGGGGCCGACCTCGTCACGGGGGGCGTCGATGGCGTCGGCCATCACCCCGAGGATCGCCAGACGGGCGTCGCGAGCCTGGTCGAGCGCTGCGGCGAGCACATCGGCGGGGATGCCCTCGATCTTGGTGTCGAGCTGCAGTGCGGTGACGTACTCGGCGGTGCCGGCAACCTTGAAGTCCATGTCACCAAAGGCGTCCTCCGCACCGAGGATGTCGGTGAGGGTGACGTACTTGCCGTCGGCGTACACGAGACCCATGGCGATGCCCGCCACCGGGGCGGCGATCGGCACACCGGCGTCCATCAGCGACAGCGTCGACGCACACACCGAACCCATTGAGGTTGAGCCGTTGGAGGCCAGCACGTCGGACACGGTCCGGATGGCGTACGGGAACTCCTCGACGGAGGGCAGCACCGGCAGCAGGGCCCGCTCGGCGAGCGCACCGTGACCGATCTCGCGCCGCTTGGGCCCACGCATGAACCCGGTCTCCCCGGTGGAGAACGGCGGGAAGTTGTAGTGGTGCATGTACCGCTTGCGCTCCACGGGGTGGAGGGTGTCGAGCATCTGCTCCATGCGGGTCATGGCGAGCGTGGTCACGTTGAGGACCTGGGTCTCACCCCGCTGGAACAGACCCGACCCGTGCACCCGGGGCAGGAGATCCACCTCAGATGACAGGGTGCGAATGTCGGCGGTCCCACGGCCGTCGATGCGGACGCCGTCGTTGACGATGCGGCTGCGCACCGACGCCTTGGTGACGCTTCGCACCGCCGCACGCAACTGCTTGTCGGCGTTGGGGACGTCCTCGAACCGGCCGGCGAGTTCAGCGAGAATGGCGTCACGCGCCTGGGTCTCGGCAACCTGGCGCTCGGCCTTGTCGGCAATGGTCTGTGACGCTGCGAGACGCTCCCCGCCGACCTCACGCACGGCGGCGATGATGTCATCGGAGTAGTCCACCTGTGCGGGGTAGTCCATGGTCGGCTTGGCGCCGCCTACCTTCTCGAGCAGTTCGAGCTGCAGTTCGATGGACTGACGGATCCAGGCCTTGGCCGCCTCGAGACCGCCGGCGAGCACCGCCTCGGTCACCTTGGGGGCACCTTCGGCGAACCGCTCGTGGGCACCCTCGGTGCCTCCGGCTTCCACCATCATGATGGCGATGTCAGACCCGTCGGAGGTTTCCCGACCGGCCACCACGAGTTCAAAGGTGCACTCGTCACCCTCTTCGTAGGTGGGGAACGGAATCCACTCCCCGTCAGCCGACCAGGCGATGCGCACCGCACCGATGGGGCCGGCGAACGGCACGTCGGAGACCATGAGGGCGGCCGAGGCACCATTGATGGCCAGCACGTCGTAGGGGTTGGACAAGTCGGTGCCCAGCACGGTCCCCACGACGTGGACCTCGTTGCGGAAGTCGTCGGGGAAGGCGGGACGGATGGGACGGTCGATGAGGCGACACGTCAGCACGGCGTTGTCCGACGCCTTGCCCTCCCGACGGAAGAACGAGCCGGGGATTCGCCCGGCGGCGTACATGCGCTCCTCGATGTCGACGGTGAGCGGGAAGAAATCGATGCCGTCACGCACGCCCTTGGAGGCGGTGGCGGTGACGAGCACGACGGTGTCCCCGAGTCGGACGGTGACGGCGCCACCGGCCTGGGCGGCGAACTTGCCGCTTTCGAACCCGAGAATCTTGTCGGCAGCACCCTGCACGGGGCTGTCAACGGTGTGGGACTGGGCCATGGTTATGGCTCCTCTCCGGACGGGGTTTCCGTCCGCTGTGGAGGGTGTCCGCTGGCCAGTTCCCAGTGGTGGCTGTCGGATCTCCGGCAGTCACCACTGACAACTGTGCACTGGGGCACACCTCGTTGATGTGTGCATGACCCCCGGCCGGTTCGGCAGGGGTGGAAGGGGTCCGCCAGCGGCGGACGACCCCTGGTTCAGCGCCGCAGGCCGAGCTTGGCGATGATCGCCCGGTATTCCTCGACGTTGTTGCGCTTCACGTAGTCCAGCAGACGGCGACGCTTACCCACGAGCATGAGCAGGCCGCGGCGGCTGTGGTGATCCTTCTTGTGCACCTTGAGGTGCTCGGTGAGGTGGGAGATCCGGTCGGTCAGCAGTGCGATCTGCACCTCCGACGAGCCGGTGTCGGTGTCGTGACGACGGTGCGCCTCGATCGTGGTCGCCTTGGGGGGCAGGTTGGCTGGGTCTCCAGACATCAGATCTACCTCGTTCGTGGGCCAACGGCCCGTTGGTGGGAATGGGTCCCGGCCTCCCGGACCGTCGGCCCCACCGCACACCGCAAACCGGTGTGGAACGGGGCTCCCGACGTGAACGGGACGCCGCACCAGCGGGGCGAATGCACCACCGGCGCACCTCCCGGGATCCGGAAGGCTCCCGACAACATACCAGCCACCCCCCACAATCCCCAAAGGCCGCAGGAATCAGGCCCCTTGGGGGGTGGTGGAACACGCTGACAGCTCGGCGAGGGCGTCGCCCACCCCCGAAGCGAGATCCCAGTGGTCAGGCACCAGTTCCCGGCACACCAAAAAGCCGACGTCCACCTGTTGACGGTAGGAGAACACCGTGATGTTGAGGCCCGTGCCGTACAGCAGCGGCCCCATCGGGTACAGGGCTTCCACCGGCGACCCCGCACACCAGATGGGGAACGACGGCCCCGGCACGTTGGAGATGATCGTGTTCATGAGAGGCGGCAAGGAACGGTCCAGCCCGGCCAAGGTGTACATCCGGGCCGCCAGATCAATGAGTGCGGGTGGCGCCGTCTCGGAGATCCCCATGATCTTCTCGGCGGCGAGGGCCTGCTGCATCTCCTTGGCGCTGCGGGTCCCCTCCGCAATCGCCAACAGCCGCTCGACGGGGTCGTCCACGTTGGTGGCCAACGAGGCGAACATGGCCGCCACCTTGGTCCCCACCCCCCGATCACCGTCGGAACGCATCGACACCGGCACCTGAGCGATGAGCGGGGCGTCGGGGAGTTCGCCACGTCCGGCGAGATAGGTCCGCAACGCCCCGCTGCACACCGCCAACACCACATCGTTGACCTTCACCCCGTGAGCGTCCTTGATGTGGCGCACCTCGTCGAGCGGCACCGAGGTGAAGGCGAACCGACGGTTGGGGGTCAACTCGGCGTTGAACGACACCCGTGGTGCCTGCAGCGGAAGCGGAGCGGGCACTTCGCGTCGCCGCAACGGCACGAGGCGCGCCCCCTGACGGACGGTCTGCACCACGAACCGGGCGGCACGCAAAGGGGTCAACGCAGCCGAGGCCACCCCCGCCACCAACAGGTCCTGGGGCCGCGGGATGGCGGTCGGTGGCGCCACCACGTCGGGTGCGCCGCCGACGTCGACGGACGGGTCGGGTTCGAGATCCATGAGCAACGTGGCGAGCTCGCTGCCGGTCACCCCGTCGACGATGGCGTGATGGATCTTGGCCAGGATCGCCACCCGCCCATCGGCGAGACCCTCAATGAACCACATCTCCCACAGCGGTCTCGACCGATCCAGTTTGCGTCCCACAAGGTCCCCGATGAGGTTGCCGAGCTGGTGGGGGCCACCGGGGGCAGGAAGCGCGATGCGGTGCAGGTGATCGTCGATGACGACCTCGGGAGCCTCCACCAGCACCGGGCGGTCAAGGCCGAGGGGAACCTCCATGATCTTCCAGCCGAACTGGGGTACGAGGTGCAGGCGCGAACCAATGTGCTCAGCGAACGACTCGAACGTGAAGGGCCGCACACCCCGGGACGGGTCGACCACCACGACAGCCGACACGTGCATGTGCCACGACGGGGTCTCCCCGTAGAGGAAGGCGGCGTCGATGCCGCTGACCCGATGGGCCACGACGCCCCCTAGTCCCCCACCGGCGAGCCGGGGCGCCACCCTTCGACCGGGCCGAACGCCTCAACCACCAGACGCGTGGCGGACAGGTCAACACCGAAACCGACCTCCGACACCCCCGGTTCGCGCCCCGCTGAGCGCAACGCCGCCGTCCACGCCGCCGTCTGGTCGTCCACCCCACCGGGCGGAGGGGCACCGTCCCCCCACGAGACCACCGTGAGATCCACCTGCCAGGCCACGGCGAGAGCCAACAGTTCGGCGGTCAACGGGTCGGCACCGTCGGTCACGACCGCCACCGACGGTCGAGCGTCGAGCGCGGCGGCGATGGCGGCGGCGGCGGCGAACCCCGGTGCCCGCAGACCCGGCAGCCGCAACGCCCCGGCGGTGGCGTCGGTGCGCACCCGCGCCAGCCACAACCCTGCCGGACCGGCGTCGGCCGCCAGCAGCGTGTTGCGGCGGGCCAGCGCACCAAGCGCCCGACATGCCGCCACCGGTGACGACTCGCCGGCCACACTCGCTGCCTCGAGGCCGTCGGCGGCCTCGGTCAACGCAGACGCCGACGTCACCTGCGGCCCGGGCCCCTCCCAGCGCAACCCGAGGGTGGCGAGATGGACCGGTTCGACCTCGAGCACCTGAGAACCCAGCGACCACGGCGGGTCGTCGGGTCCGCGGTCGAGTTCCACGGCGTCGACCCCGCTGAGCACCACAAAGGGAGCGTCAAGAACTCCGGCGAGGGTGAGGTCGTCGGCCTGCAACGCCACCACCCCACCGAACGACGGTTCGCCCGTCGGCACCATGCCCGCAGCGGACGGCACCACAACGATCCGCATCCCGCCTGCGCGTGCCAGATCGACCAGGGCATCCACCCGGCCCGCCCGGGCCACGCCCGGTCCGGCCACGATCACCGCACCGACCCCCCGCATGTCCCCTGCCAGGGTCATCGCCGCCCCGCCGTGACCGAGCTCGACCAGATCGAGTTCGTCAGCAGGAGCGTCGAGATCGAGGTCAAGGACGACCTCCACCACCGCCCCCGGCGACCTCGTCACCTCGGGCCGGTCC
>CAMAQM010000021.1 GCA_945860545.1 Bifidobacterium breve
CGACGGCTGCGCCACGGGCAACGACCACTCGCCGAGATCCAATTCGCCTACGGGGCTGTAACGCCAGATCTCCTCGTCGGTCGACGGGAGCGATGTGGCCCGGGCGGCCTCGGCTGCGGCGATCCGGTGAGCCACGAGCCACGACGGCCCGCCCAGCGAACCGGCCTCGTCTGGCCCGGGGAGCGCCCCGGTGGGAAGTTGCGTTGTCGTCATTGGGTTTTCCTCCGCCCAAACCGGCCAAAGAGCCGCTGGAAACGTCCGCCGGACTGCCCGCCGTCGAGTTCGGCGAGAATCCCGGGGGCTGCGGCGTTCACGATGTCCTCGGCCTCATCGAGCAGCGCAGCGATCCCTTCCGCCTCGGGTTCGGGTGGCGTCGGAGGGGTGATGAGGCTGCCGTGGGACCAGTTCACGTCCGCCAGTCGCAGTTCGAACCGGCCACAGTCCGCGGGGCATCGCCAAGGAGCCTCGGGGGCGAGATCGAGATTGCACTTTCTGACGGTGTCACCGTTGGCGTACGAGCGACTCTCGAAGTGGCGGCAGTCGGTGCGCATGGGCATCAGCCCACCGACCCCTCCATCTGCAGCTCGATGAGCCGGCTCCACTCCACGGCGTACTCCATGGGAAGTGTGCGCGTCACCGGCTCGATGAAGCCGTTCACGATCATGCCCATGGCCTGTTCCTCGGCGAGGCCCCGACTCATCAGGTAGAAGAGCTGTTCGTCGGCGACCTTGGACACCGTGGCTTCGTGGCCGATCACGGCATCTCGGGTGCCGACCTCCATGTAGGGGAAGGTGTCCGAAATCGACTGGTCGTCGAGGATGAGGGCGTCACACTGCACGTGGCTTCGGCAGCCATAGGCGTCATCCTCGACTCGCACCAGACCCCGGTAACTGGTCCGGCCGCCATCTTTGGAGATGGACTTCGACACGATCTTGGACGTGGTCTCGGGGGCGGCGTGCACCATCTTGGCCCCGGCGTCCTGGTGCTGGCCGGGACCGGCGTAGGCGACGGAGAGCACCTCGCCCGACGCCTTGGGGCCCACCATGTAGACCGCCGGGTACTTCATGGTGAGACGACTGCCGATGTTGCCGTCGATCCACTCCATGTGACCCTCGGCCTCAACCCGGGCACGCTTGGTCACAAGGTTGAACACGTTGTTGGACCAGTTCTGGATGGTGGTGTAGGTCACCCGCGCACTGGGCTTGACGATGATCTCGACGACGGCGGAATGCAACGAGTCGGTGGTGTACACCGGCGCCGAGCAGCCCTCGATGTAGTGCACCTTCGAACCCTCGTCGGCGATGATCAGCGTACGTTCGAACTGGCCCATGTTCTCCGAGTTGATCCGGAAGTAGGCCTGCAGGGGCATCGACACTTCGACCCCCGGTGGGACGTAGATGAACGATCCTCCCGACCACACCGCCGTGTTCAGCGCCGAGAACTTGTTGTCGTTGGGCGGGATCACCTTGCCCCAGTACTGCTTGACCAACTCGGGGTACTCGCGCAGCGCCGTGTCCATGTCGCAGAAGATGACGCCTTGGGCCTCAAGGTCCTCACGGTTGCGGTGGAACACCACCTCGGACTCGTACTGCGCGGTCACCCCGGCGAGGTACTTGCGTTCAGCCTCGGGGATTCCCAACTTCTCGTAGGTCTGCTTCACCGCCTCGGGGAGTTCCTCCCAGGCGTCGACCTGCCCCTCGGTGGGCTTGATGTAATAGAAGATGTTGTCGAAATCGATGCCCGACATGTCGCCACCCCAGTGGGGCATGGGGCGCTTCTCGAAGTGACGCAGCGAGTTCAGTCGACTGGCCAACATCCAGTCCGGCTCGCCCTTCATCCATGACATCTCCCGCACGATGTCGGTGTTCAGGCCCCTCTTGGGTTTGAACACATAGTCCACATCGTCGTGCCAGCCGAGCTTGTAGCGGCCGAGATCGAGTCCGATGTCCGTCGATGCCATGTCGCTTCCTTGGTGTGATCCAGTGGGGGTCTGGGCGGGAGCAATTTCTCCTACGGCGATAGTAACAAATCCTCCCGCCAACCCATTCCTCAGCCAGGAGAAATTTCGGGACCCCCCACGGGAGGCGCAGCGGCCCGGCCAACCAGGAAACTGGCTTTCCACGGTGCGTCGGGACGCGCCCACGGCGTCGCCGACCCGGCGGAGAACGGGTCGAGTGGGCCGGCCATGGGTTCGATGCACACGAACCCCGCCCCGCTGCGGGGCACCCAGGTCATCGCCCACCCGAACCCGTCACCAAAGCGCACGACGGTGTCGCCCACCGCCGAACGCACCACCGCCACCATGTCAGGCTCGACTCGCCAGTGGTGGTCCATGACCGGGTCGGCAACCCAGCGTGGCGACACCCCCCGCTCCTCTCCGGTTGGCAACAGGTCATCGAGCAGGCACGAGGTGGTGAACGGAAGGAACACCTCCACCTGCTCGGTTGTGGTGAGCGGCGCCGCGAGGTATGGATGCCAGCCGAACGCCACCGGCACCCCAACATCACCTTCGGCGTGGACCACGGTGTCGACAAGGAGTCCGTCTTCACGCAGCGCCAGTTTCACCACCATGCGATGAGCGAACGGGAATGCCGGGTGTGGCGCAAACTGTGCCTCAGCGTGCACCTCGGCACCGGTCTGTTCCATCCGCCACGCACCCGCACCTCCACACAACCCATGGAGCGCTCGACCGAGCGGATCGAACTCAACGTGACGCTGTGACGGATCGCCGACCCCGGCGACGTCAATGGTGAGATCGTGACCGCCCACCCGCTGACGCCGACCCGACAACCGCCCCAACCACGGGGTCATCAATGGCGCTCCCTGGACCCCCAGCAGGTCGACCCCGTGATGGGTGAGCGCCAGCACGCAAAGTCGCCCGTCGACCTCACCGATCTCCGCCTCGTACCCGTGGGCGGCGGCACGCATCGACAACTACAGCAGCGCGTCGGCGAGCTGACGCCAAGCCTCAACCGGCACGCTGCGACCATCGGCGGCGATCACCTGAATGCAGACATGGTCGGCGCCGGCGTCGTGGTGGGCGTTGATGCGGGCCACGACGTCGTCCATGCTCCCCCAGGCCACGATGGCGTCAACGAGTCGGTCACTGCCCGCCCCGGCGAAGTCCTCCTCAACGAACCCGAAACGCTTGAGGTTGTTGGCGTAGTTGGGGAGTCCGGTGTAGATCGCCGTGTGCGTTCGGGCGACGTCACGCGCCCGGCCCGGATCGGTTTCGAACACCACCGCCTGCTCGACGGCGAGCAGCGGACCGTCGCCCAACTCGGCGCGGGCAACCGCCGTGTGTTCGGGCGGCACGAAGTAGGGGTGCGCACCGTCAGCACGCTCAGCCGCAAGACGCAACATCTTGGGCTGCAGCGCGGCGAGCACCCGCCGGGGTGGCACCGTGGGCTCGGCAGCCATGAACACCGACGCATCCATGGCATCGAGGTATCGCGACATGGCGGTGAGTGGCTTGTCGTAGTGATGTCCCCGCACGTGATCGACCATGGGTTGGTGACTCACGCCCAGACCCAGCAGGAACCGACCGGGGTAGGCCTCGCTCAGCGTCTTGTGCGCGCCGGAGGCCGCCATGGGGTCGCGTGCCCAGATCGAGGCGATGCCCGTCGCCACCGTCAGCGAACTGGTCCCCGCCAGCAACAGCCCCGCACTGGTGAACGCCTCGCGCCCGACCGCCTCGGGGACCCACACGGCCCCAAACCCGAGTTCCTCGATCTCGGCGGCTGCCTCCTGGGATGCAGCAGCGGGCACAAGGTCCAGCTGGAACGTCCAGATGCCGTACCGGCCGATATCAACACGGGAATCGCTGTCAGACATGGTCGAAGCGTACCTACGCAGCTGATGGCTTGCGCCGCCGTCTCGGCGGGGTGCCCGCCGCCACGATGGTCGGCTGCACCACGTCGAGATCGAAGTGCCACTGCCCCCCGACGCGACTCGGTTTGCCCAGGCGCGCCCCCGGCACCGACCGGGCGGTGATCACCACGGGATCCCAGCCTCTGGCCGAGGCGACTTCGACCACCCGGGCAATGAATCCGACATGCCCGCCCGAGGACCCTGCAGGCGCCATGAGGAGGAATCTACTGACGATGTCGTGCTCGATGTCCGCCTGATCGGCGGCGTCGAGCGCCCATTTCAACGCCGGGTCGGCGATCACGGCGACGGTGGCCTCAGGTTCCTGGGCTTTGAGCGCTGCGACGGCCTCACGGAGCTGGCCGAGGCTGGCCGACGGACGGCGCCAACCAGCGAGCAGATCAGCATCGACGATGACCAGACGGGACTTCACCACGACGACGCTACCGCCATCGAAGCGCCTACCATGACGCCAGTGACCGCACCGACAGGACTTCCCGGCTCACCGCCGCTCCCCGACCCGCCCGCAGCGGTTGACGCCCCGGTGCGCCCGTCGCGGGCGTCGCGGGTCACCGCGGTGTGCGCGGCGTGCGCCCTCGGTGCGGCGTGCACCTACACCGCCATCGTCGACCCGGCGTCGTCAGGTGCCTACCCGCAGTGCCCGCTCCGTCTGATCACCGGCGTGGACTGCATCATGTGTGGCGGCCTTCGGGCCACTCACAGCCTGCTCGGCGGGGACGTGGCCCGCGCCGCCGGCCAGAACCTGCTGGTGGTGTTGCTGGCGCCGTTCGCGCTCTACGCCATGGTGCAGTGGTTCGGTGCCCAGTTCGGCTGGCGGCTTCCCGCCCTGCGCATCCGCCCGTGGATGATGTGGACCGTTCTCGCCGTCAGCGTCGTGTTCATGGTGGTCCGGAACCTGTCGTGGGGACCCGGTTCGTGGCTCCACTCCGATTTGTAGTTCTCCACCCCAACCGGCGAGTCGGCGTTCAGTCGATCCGGCGGAGGTGTTTTCGGTAGCGGTGGCCGCGGGCCACGTACACCTCAGCGGTGAGCGCAATGATGCCCGGGTGCGAACGACCCTCGTGGATCTTCGCCGGGACCCCGAGGGCCATCGCGCCCGGGGGGATCACGACGTCGTTGGGCACGACGGCGTTGGACCCAACGAGTGCTCCCTCGCCGACGACCACCCGGTGGAGCACCACCGCTCCGTTTCCCACGAGCGCTCCGTCGGCCACGGTGCACCCCTCGAGGTGGACGATGTGGCCGACCACACAGCCCTCACCCACCACCGTGGGGAGGTCGTGGGTGCAGTGCAGGACGCTGCCGTCCTGGATGGAGGTACGTGCCCCAATGGCGATGTGTGACTCGTCGCCCCGCAGCACCGCTCCCGGCCACACCGAGGCCTCCGGGCCCACCCGGACGTCGCCGATGATGACCGCATCGGGATGGACGTAAGCGGTGGGGTCGATCTGGGGTTCGAGATCTCCGAGTGCGTAGATGGGCATGAGGGGTCCTTGGCGGGTCGGCGGAAGTTTCTAGATGACGAAACGGCCGTAGCCGCCGCGGTAGTACAGCAACGGCCCGCCCTCGTGGTGGACGGCGAGATCAGTGACTCGTCCAATGACGACCGTGTGGTCGCCCTCGACGACCTGGTCGCTGACGTGGGCATCAATGTGGGCGAGAACGCCGTCGAGTCTGGGGCACCCGTTCCCCGAGGGTTGCCAACCGACGCCGGCGAACTTGTCGGTGGACTTGCTGGCGAAGTTGCGGCACACCGCCTCCTGGTCCTCAGCGAGCACGTTCACACACATCGCTCCGGCTCGGGTGATCCGCTCAAGGGTTGACGAGACGTTGGCGGCGCAGAACAGCACCAGGGGCGGGTCCAATGAGACCGAGGCAAACGACCCCACGGCGAATCCCGCCGGTGCGCCGTCGACAACGGTGGTGACCACACACACCCCTGAGGGGAAATGGCCGAGCACCTGACGAAAGTGCGCCGGATCAATGACGGGACCATTGTCAGCCATGGAAACCCCCGAGGTCGGAACGGACGGGAAACGCTACCCCAGCAGGACCCCATCCACGGTGGGTCAGCGTGGGGTCGCAACGCAGTGCAGCGTCATGCCTTCCCGGGCGGCGAGCACCTCGGTGATCGACGTTGCGAGCGGGTGACGAACCGCCTCGTCGAGCATGGCGTCGAGGGTGTCGTCGTCATGCCCGGGGTCGTGGTGGAACAGCACGAGGCGCCCGACCTCCGACGCCGCCGCGACACGCAGCGCGTACTCGACGGTGCAGTGCCCCCAGTCGGACTTGCCGGCGAACTCGGCCGGGGTGAACTGGGCGTCGTGAATGAGCACGTCTGCCCCCCGGCACAACTCGACGACCCCCGGATCAACCTCCATGGAACCGTCGAGGGGCTGTTGGTGGTCGGGGACGTAGGCCACAACCGGACCGTCACCCATTCGCACGCGGTACCCGAACGTCGTTCCCCGGTGCGGCACCGCCCCAGCCCGCACCTCGGCACCACCCACCATGACGGTGCCCGGTCCGAGATCGTGGAACTCGATGTCGGCTGCGAGGTCGTCGAGGGTGATGGGGAAGTACGGCGGTGCCATGAACACCGAGAAGGCGTCCCGCAAGGGCGCCCCCTCGGGCGCCGGACCCCAGACATCGAGCCGGGACCCCTCGCACAGCAACGGAGCAAAGAACGGGAGTCCCTGCACGTGATCCCAGTGGAGGTGGGTGACGAGTGCGTGCCCCTCAAAGGGCCCCCGGCCCCGCTCGATCCATTCGTCGCCGAACGACCGGAGACCGGTACCAAGATCGAGCACCACCGGCTCATGCCCGGGCTGTTCGAGCACGACACATGAGGTGTTGCCCCCGTACCCCTGGTTTGCGGAGCACGCACACGGCGTGGAGCCGCGCACCCCATGAAATCCGATGTCCACGTGAACTGGCCCCCTCAATCGGTGGGGTGAAAATAGCCGAATCACTGCGCGTAACGACGCGTTGGGGGACGTGACGTCGGCCACGTCCCCCACCGCCGGCGACCCCGACGTAGGGTTTCGACATGGCCGAACAGTTCGAGTCCGCAGAGCGGATCACCGTGGACGCCAACGGCGTCAGTTTCACGTGTCTCAGTATGGGTGAGGGGCCGCTGGCACTGTGCCTGCATGGTTTTCCCGACACTGCGGCCTCGTGGCGATACCTCCTGCCCGCGCTGGCCGAGGCTGGGTACCGCGCCGTGGCCCCGTGGATGCGTGGCTACGCCCCGACGTCGGTTCCCGCCGACGGCGCCTACCAGACCGGCGCCCTCGCCACCGACGCCGTGGCGCTGCATGAGGCACTCGACGGCGACGGCGACGCCGTCATCGTCGGTCACGACTGGGGGGCGTTTGCCACCTACGGCGCGGCGGCCCTCACCCCCGAGCGGTGGCGTCGGGTGGTGGCCATGTCCGTCCCGCCGGCGGCCGCGCTCATGTCGGGGATGCTCACCCCCGACCAGTTGAAGCGGAGCTGGTACATCTGGTTCTTCCAGATGGCTGGCCTGCCCGAGATGGTCGTGCCTGGCGGAAACTTCGCCTTCATCGACAAGCTGTGGCGGGAGTGGTCGCCGGGTTACGACCCAGGTGACGAGGTCGCTGCAGTCGCCGACGCCCTCGGTGCACCCGAGCATCTCGCTGCGGCCATCGGGTACTACCGCGCCATGTTCAACCCGGCGGTACACCAGCCCCACTACGCCGAGGCGCAGGCCGCCACCCAGATGCCGACACCCCAGCCGACGCTCTACCTTCACGGTGCCGACGACGGATGCCTCGGCGTCGACATGGTCGCTGGCGTCGCTGCTGCCCTGCCCGCACAAGGGTCACGGGTCGAGATCGTTGACTCCGCCGGGCACTTCCTCCATCTCGAACAACCCCAACAAGTCAACCGGCTCATCACCGAGTTCGTGGGTCGCTGAGCGCCGGGGCGGGTCAGTCTGCTCGGCGCAGCCCCCCCTCAGCGCCGGGGAGTGCGAGTCCGTCGGCGACGAGGCCGTCGGCCACCCGCCGGGCACGCTCGGGGTCGTCGGGCCAACCGGCGACGCCGGGAAGGTCGCCTGCACCGATGGCTGCCACGTTGCGCAACGCGTCGACGAGTCGACCCCGGCCCTGTCGGTCGGAGCCCTCGAAACGGGACTGGCGGGTCGTCACCCCCGCCGAGCCCCGTGCCGGGTCCTCATCGGGCCCTCCCGCCCACGAGCACCACCGTCGAAGGGGGCACTCGACGCATCGCGGGTTGCGCGCCGTGCACACCGCCGACCCGAAATCGAGTACCGCCTGGTTCCATTCCCAACCGTCCCCGGGTGGAACGCTGCCGTCGGCCATGGCCTGGGCTTCGGTGGGTCGGAGACGACGCCCGGCGACGCGGGCCAGGATGCGCCCGACGTTGGTGTCGACCACCGCCACGTCCTGGTGGTAGGCGAACGCCAACACCGCACGGGCGGTGTAGGGGCCCACCCCCGGGAGCGCCAGCAGTCCGTCCATGTCGGTGGGGACCTGCCCCTGGTGGTGCTCGACACACGCAACGGCGGCGGCGTGGAGGGTCACCGCCCGTCGGTTGTACCCGAGGCCGGCCCATTCATCGAGCACCGCACCGACACCTGCCGCCACCGCGGCGGTGGGGTCGGGGAACCGGGCCATGAACTGCTCCCAGCGGGGAGCGACACGGTCGACCTGGGTCTGTTGCAGCATCACCTCGCTGACGAGCACCGCCCACGGGTCACGGGTGTGTCTCCACGGAAGGTCGCGGCGGTGCCGGGCCCACCAGCGCAGTAGGGCGCGGCGGGGGCCCGCGGTGAGCCCGTGGGGCTCAGTCGTCGGTGAAGACGTCGGCGGCGTAGGGGTACCCACGGGTCGGGGCGAACTCACGCTTCCACACCATCACGCGACGCTTGAAGTAGCAGACCTCTTCGCTTCGCTGGTTGATGCCCTTGGTCTCAACGGTGACGATCCCCCGCTTGCCATCGGACGTCTCGCTCTTGTCGAGCACCTTGGTCACGGCGTAGATGGTGTCGCCGTGGAACGTGGGCTTGGCGTGCTTGAGCGTCTCGATCTCGAGGTTGGCGACCGCCGAGCCGGACACGTCGGGAACACTCATCCCCAACACCAGCGAGTAGACGAGGTTCCCCACCACGACGTTTTTGCCGTGCACCGTCTCGTTCTCGGCGAACCAGACGTTTGAGTGCAACGGGTGGTGGTTCATCGTGATCATGCAGAACAGGTGGTCGTCAGCCTCGGTGATGGTCTTTCCGGGCCAGTGCCGGTACACATCCCCGATGGTGAAATCCTCGTAGTGGCGGCCGAAGGGACGATCGATCACGGTCACGGTGCACCTCTTGTCAGAACGGACGGTCGAGCCGGCCTCGAGCCGGCAGGGGCCACGCTAGGCCGTGGCGGCACCCTGCGGCCAAGACGGAACGCGAGGCTCCCGATGCGCCAGCCGACGGAGACGATCGGTAGGATCGGGTCCATGACTGCCGCACCTGATCTTGTCGAAGCCGCCCGGATCATCGACCTCGCCCACAGCGTGGTTGAGGCCGCCACCACCAAACTGGCGAGTGGGTCCATTGAGGACAACCAGGTTCTCGCCTACGAACTGGCCCACGCCGCCGCCACGGTGGAGACCGGACGGTCACTGCTCAGTTACGGCGCCAAGGGTGACCTCGAAGCCCGCATCACCTGCGCCTACATTGCTGACTCGGTCGGTGAACTCGCCGCAAAGCTGTTCGGTCGAGAGGCGCTGTGGGGTGTCGAGCCGGGAGTGCTCGACGGTGCCCGAGGCTTCACCGCCGACTACCGCGACCCGGCGTTCCTTGCTGCGTTGGCCTTCGAGGCCGGCCCACGCCACCTCGACGACGACTACGAGATGGTGCAGGACACGTTCCGACGGTTCGCCGACGACCGCATCAAGCCCATCGCCGAGGAGATCCACCGCCACAACCTCGACATTCCCGATGAGGTCATCTTCGGACTCGTCGACATGGGGGGCTTTGGGTTGTCGGTCCCCGAGGAGTACGGCGGCTTCTCATCCGGCGGGGAGGGCGAGTACCTCGCCATGGTGGTGGCCACCGAGGAACTGGCCAAGGGGTCGCTGTGTGTGGGTGGCTCGCTCATCACCCGTCCCGAAATCCTGACCCGTGCGCTCGTCGCCGGCGGCACCGAGGAACAGCGGGCTTCATGGCTGCCGCGCATCGCTACGGCCGAGGTGCTGGGGGCGGTCGCCGTGACCGAACCCGACTACGGCTCCGATGTGGCCGGGGTGAAGGTCACTGCCACCCCCACCGAGGACGGCTCGGGTTACCTGATCAACGGCGTGAAGACCTGGTGCACGTTCGGCGCCCGCGCCAACACGCTGCTGCTGTTGGCCCGAACCGACCCCGACAAGAGCGCTGGCCACCGGGGCCTGAGTCTGTTCCTCGTCCCCAAGCCCACCTCCGACGGTCACGGCTTCGAGCACGTGCAGGAGGCCGTTGACGGCGCACCCGGCGGCGGGAAGATGGAGGGCCGTGCCATCGACACCATCGGCTACCGCGGCATGCACTCCTATGAGATCGCCCTCGACAACTGGTACGTCTCGGCCGACAACCTCATCGGCGGAGAGGGAGGCCTCGGCAAGGGCTTCTACTACCAGATGGCGGGGTTCGAAAACGGCCGCCTCCAGACCGCCGCCCGGGCGGTGGGCATCATGCAGGCCGCCTATGAAGACGCCCGCCAGTACGCGCTGGACCGCGTCGTGTTCGGTCACCCCATCTCCGATTACCAGCTCACCCAGGCCAAGTTGGGCCGGATGGTGGTGCTGACCCAGGCGGCCCGTCAGTTCTCCTACAAGGTCGCCGCCCTGATGGGTGCTGGCCAAGGACAACTTGAGGCGTCAATGGTCAAGGCGTACGTGTGCAAGGCCGCCGAGTGGGTGACCCGCGAGGCCATGCAGATCCACGGTGGGTTCGGCTACGCCGAGGAGTACTCGGTGAGCCGCTACTTCGTCGACGCCCGGGTGCTGTCGATCTTCGAAGGCGCTGACGAGACGCTGTGCCTCAAGGTCATCGCCCGCAAGATGGTTGAACAGGCCAAAGAGAACGCCTGAGCGCAACGACCGGGCCTGCGGGCCTAACCCAGGATGTTCACGGCGCGTGACGCCACGAGCACGACGGTGACCACGGCCACCAATGACTGGAAACCCATGAGTGCCTTGACGCGCACCGTGAGCGGCATGGCGTCGGTGGGGCTGAAGGCGATGGCGTTGGTCAACCCCACGTAGAGGTAGTCGGGGAACGTCGGGAACCATCCCGGCCGAGCCAGGTGTGGACCCGACATCTGGGGGAACAGGAAGTCGAGCGTGGCGACGTCACCGAATCCACCAGGCGCCCGCCGGGCGGCACGGGCTTCGGGGCCACCGCCGTCCACCTCCCAGTAGGTGAGCCCGAACACCACCACGTTGGTCAGCAACAAGATGATTGCTGCCCGGATGAGGTCCTGTCCGCTCTCGACTCTGCCGGCGAGGATCTGGCTGGCCAACAGTGCCACGCCGATGAGGTGGGCGGCGGCGAGCACCGCCAACACGACCAACGACATTGAACGCGTCCAGCGAGCCACACCGGGGTGGCGGCGGGGTGCGGAGATGAGCACCGGGATCACAAGCACCGCCGACAGCGCCGGCAGCACCCACGCGGGAACCACCGTGAGCCGGACGGGCAGGGCGATGTTGGCAATCAGCATGACGACCACCGCCATGGTGGCTGGCCATCGCGACTCACCACGAGGTGTGTCCACAGCCCGACCCAATCAGCCCAGATGCTGACGCAGGAAGGCGAGCGTGTCGACCCACGCCTCACCGGCGGCAGCGACGTCGAACACCTCGGGCCGAGCATCGTTGAAAAAGGCGTGATCGGTGCCGGGGTGGATGCGCATCGTCACGTCCTTGCCCGCAGCGACGAGCCGGGCCTCAAGGTCCGCAACCTTGTCCGGCGGGAAGAACCCGTCATTGGCGGCGAACTGCCCGAGCACCGGTGCGGCCAACGCCGACCAGTCCGGCTCGGCGTCGGGCCAGGGAATGACCCCGTAGAACGGCACACACGCTGCCACCGAATCAGGGCGTTGGCAGGCGACCATCATGGCCAGACCACCACCCATGCAGAAGCCGATCACACCCACCCCTGACGAGGTGACCGCGTCGAGCGACACGAGGTGGTCGATGGCGCTACTCATCCGCTCGGACGCCGCGACGAGGTTCAGCGTCATCATCAACTTTCCTGCCTCGTCAGGTTCCGTCGTCTGCACCCCGTCGTACAGATCAGGTGCCAACGCCACGAACCCCTCGGCAGCGAGCCGGTCACACACATCGGTGATGTGAGGAACCAAACCCCACCACTCCTGAATGACGATCACTCCCGGACCCGACCCGGACTCCGGTACCGCCAGGTACCCCGACCCGTGACCCCCGGCCATCTCCCAGTTCACCATCGTCATTTCAGACCGCCTTGCGGTGGTCCCATGAGACCACCCGTTCAACGTTGATGCGGATGGCGACGCGCTTGTTGGCCAGCGCCTCAGCCGCAGCATCGAGCGCCGCCGGATCGTCGATGCCGTAGTACCGCTGCACCACCGAACGGGCCGCCTCCATGAGCCGGTCACGGTCCTCAATGATCTCGGCCGAGCCGACGAGTTCCACGCCGCGCAACTCGTCGTAGTCGTCACCGTCCTCGACCAGCGCGGTGATGTTCGGGTTTCGCCGCAGGTTCAGCACCTTCTGGGACTTGGCGTACGTCTCAAAGGCCGGTGCACCGTCCAAGAAGCCGTACCACATGGCCACGAGGTGGATGGAGCCATCCGGGGAGTGCGTGGCGATGTTCATGGTGTGCCGGCCGCTGAGGAACTCGTCGACCTCGGCGGGCGTCATGCGGATCAGGTCACGGCGTGAAGGCATGTCCCGAGCCTAGGTCACCCGCCACCCACCATCCCGGGGGCGGCCGCGTTCAGAACGCGGAGGCGCTGAGCAGCTCCGGTGCCACCGGACAGTCGGGGTCGGCGAGCATCTCGGTGACCGACCCCCGCCGTTCGCCCCGCACCACCTCGTCAACAAGGCCCACCGGCACGAGGTCCCAACCGGCATCCCACGGGCTTGCCGAATCGGCGCCGAGCCGCTCGACGACGACGTCGAACATGGTGGCGGGGTGACACCGACCGAAGGGGACCGACAACACGACCTTGACCCCGAGGGCGTGTCCCGTCGCAGCCGCCGCCAACGACCCCGGAACCGCCACGGCTGCAGACGGACCGACGACATCGGCCTCGATCACGACCACCCCGTCGTCACCGGCCGCTGCCGCGCAACGGACTGCCGTTCCGAGGTTCTCGGCACTGGCGAGTTGGGCGGGAACGTCTGCGGCGTCGAGCGCGTCCACGAGGTCCTCGCCCTCGCCGGTCGTGTCGACGACCACCACACAGACGTCCCCCCGACGCCCCATGGCAGAGACCGCCACCTCCGGCCATCCCACCACGACCACCATCGCTCCGGCGGGGAGTCCGTCGGCGAGCGTGCGAGCCGTGTCGTCGTCGGCGACCGCCCGTCCGACCTCGCCGAGCGTGCGGTAGGGGTCCGAGGAGGTGAGGGTACGGGCGGCGACGGTGACGACCGCGCCACACGACAGGTGGCGTTGCACCACTCGCCGACAGGCGGTGACCAAGCCCATCTCGTCGCTGGCGAAGCCGCTCAGCGCTCGCACGGTCTCGGCCACCAGTGGTCCCTGGGCCACGCCCGAGGCCCGGGCCACGAACCGGAGTCGTTCGATGGGATGCACCCCCGAACGCTACCGGCTGGTGATTGGGGGGCCCACCCGGAGGCGACTAGATTCGGAACTCGTGGCGACCGGAACGATCAGCGAAGTGACGATGCGATCCCTCCAACGGGACGAGGAACGTACCCTCGCCGAATGGACGACGATGTTCCAGTTGTTCATCGTTGCTCTCGACCCCTACACGGTGCAGAGCGCAGCGGTCCTCCCTGTCGCTGCGCGACTGCTGCGCGAATACGCCGAAGCCGACTGCCGCGCAGCGTTCCTGATGGCCTGCGACGCCGACGACGCACGTCAGTTCCTCGGCCCGCTCACCGACGAGTTGATGGTGTTCGTCGATCCGGACCGCACCGTCACAAAGGCGCTCGGCCTCACCAGCCTTCCTGCCCTGGTCCACGTGGACCAGTCCCCCGCCGTGGTCACCATCGCCGAAGGCTGGGATCCCACCGAGTGGCGGACCGTGGCGCTGGAACTGTCCCGGGTGGTGGGCTGGACCCCGCCCGGTCTCCCCTACGCCGACAGTCCGGGACCGTTCGGGGGTACCCCCGTTGACGGCCCGCCCGCCACCACCAGCTGACGGCATCGATGACGCAGCCCGGCCGCACCGATCCGTGGCCGACCAGGGGCGCGTCCCATCCTCCGCTGACCCCGTCGGCCGGGCCGCCAATCCTCGGTGGGGAACCTGAGCCCACCCGACCGGCGGTCGCCGCAGGAACCAGCCGTCCCGGCCGAACGGCTGCGGTCGTGGCGGCCGCCGTTGCGCTCGTAGTGGTGGCCATCGTTGCTGTGGCGGTGGTGCGCAGTGGTGACGGTGCCGAGCAGGGCGAGGCGACCGCCCCGACGGCGACCACGACACCCCCGACGTATGCCGAGCTGACCCCGGCCACACTTGGTGACACCCTCGAACGGTTGTCCCGTTTCGTCGAAGGGGAACGCACCCTCGAGTTCCGCAACCCGGTCACCGTGGAGATCGTCGACCCCGAGGAACTCCAAGCCCGCAACGCAGCGCGGCTGGCACCCCTCGCCGATGCCGTGGGCATCATGAGTCGGCAGTTGGCGGCGCTTGGTCTCACCACCCCCGATACGGACCTGTTGGCCGGGATGTCGGCACTCGCCAATCAGCAGCCCGCCTACTACGACCCGGCCACCGGCACCCTGAGCGTCGCCGCCGGCCCCCTCGATCCGGCACTGGAACGGACCCTTGTCCACGAGCTCACGGTCGCACTCGATGACCAGTGGTTCGATCTCACCCGTCCCGGGTTCGTCCCTTTCGCCGACGACCCCGCGTTCGGCCGATCAGCAGCCGTTGAGGGAAACGCCACCCGGGTCGACCAAGCGTGGGTGGAGTCCCTTGACGATGCCACTCGTCGCGAGGTGTACCGCATCGACGCCGGCCGATCGGCCTCGGGTAGCGCCGACGTCATCCCGTGGGTACTGAGCGAGCTCGCCCGCTCGGCGCGCATCGACGGGGTGGCCGTGATCGACACCGCTCTCAACATCGGCGGCGAACAGGCCGTCGATGACCTTCTCACCACACCCCCGACCACCAGTTCGGAGGTGTTGTGGCCGGAGCGCTGGGTGGCTCAGCCTGAGGTGGCCGTTGTGGAGGTACCCCCGACCGACGCTGCAACCGATGTCGTGTTCGCCACCGGTTCACTCGGGGAGGTCTCGCTTCGTCTGGGCCTGTGGGAGGCGGTTGGCGGTGCGGAAGCCGCTGGTGCGGCTCGCGGATGGCGCGGCGACCGGTTGGTGGCGTGGCGCAACGCCGAGGGCAACGACTGCGTGCGGGTGGACGTGGCCACGTCCTCAGTGGAGGCGCGTGACCGACTCATGGCGGCGATGGAGCGTTGGGTGGAAGTGCTTCCCGATGCCTCAGCCGAACGGATCGAGCTCGACTCGGTCCGATTCACGTCGTGCACGACCCCCACCGACGCGGCCGGCGTTGAGTCACCTCTGTAAGGGGCGGGTCAGAGCCGGGACATCACCCGGTCGGCAAAATCGGCAAGGGCGTCACCAACGGTGGCCGGGTCGAACGCCAGTGGCGGAATCGCCACACGATGAACACCGACCTCGACGAGTTCAGCCACCGCACCCAGCGGGTCGTCGCCGAACACGGCGAGTGTTCCCGCCGTTACCTCAATGGCGTCGGGGTCGCGACCTGCCTGCTCGGCGGCGGCGCGCATGACCCCGATGAGTTCGCGCAGGCGTTGCGGGGAACCGCGACCCGGGAAGAACCCGTCCCCGAGTCGACCGGCCCGCCGGGCGGCGGCGTCGGTGTGGCCCCCGATGATGATCGGCACGCTTCCCGTCACCGGCTTTGGCAACGAGATCGCCCGGGTGAACGACACGAATTCGTCGTCAACCGTTGCCTGTTCCTCCGTCCACAACGCCCGCATGGCGGCGATGTAGGAATCGAGGCGGCGACCCCGGCCGGCGAACGGCACCCCGAGGGCGTCAAACTCCTCCTCAAGCCAACCGGCCCCCACCCCAAGCAGCATCCGGCCGCCGGAGAGCTTGTCGAGGGTGGCCACCTCCTTGGCGGTGATGGCCGGGTGTCGCTGAGGGACGATGAGGATACCGGTGCCCAACTTGATCGTTGAGGTGGCCGCCGCCACGTACGACAACCAGACCAGTGGGTCGGGGATGTCGACCCGGTCCCCGCCGGGCATGCGGCCCGACGGGTCATAGGGGTAGGTCGACTCGTAGTCGGCGGGGACGAGAACGTGCTCCACCGTCCACAACGTGTCGAACCCGGCGGCCTCCGCCCCGGTGGCGATCGCACGCGCCCCCTCGCCAGTGGCGAACGGTCCCGTGTTGGCGAAGATGATTCCAAATTCCATGGTTGCACCCTAGACCCCGCCGCTTCCCGAACCGTGGGGATGAGCGGTTCCGACCGGGGGTTTCACGGGGCGACGAAGGAGTCGTGGCGACGTCCCGTGTGGACCGCGACCACAGTGGTGCACGTCGACCGCGTTACCGCTCGACGGTTGCCGTCGACGGGCGGTCGGCGATGAGACCACTGACCGTGGAGACCGTCATCTCTACCGCTGCATGACGGACTTCACCCTGAGGTTGACGAAGGATGACGTCATGGACACCAGCGTCGACGATCGCCACCACCATCCGTGCAGTGAGTAGTCGCTCCCCCTCGTCAGGGAATCGCTCGACCATGAGCGCTGCGGCGAGTTCAACCAGCCGTTCCTTGGCACGGTCAAGCTCAAGCGCCACCTGGGGCGTGCGTGGCGCCGAGTGGGCGACGAGGAGGTGGAGGGTGTCGAGCTCGTGCTGGGTGACGAGGTAGTCAACAACGGTTCGCACGACGACAGCGAGGTTGTCCTGGGGCCCCATGACCCCCAGTAGCTGCGTCAGCCCCTCCAGCGTGGAGTCAATGTGCTGCCGGGTGAGTTCGATGAGGATGGCGTCCTTGTTGGGGAAGTACTGGTAGAGCGAGCCGATCGCCACACCGGCCTCATCCGCGATGTCGTTGGTGGTCGTGGCCCCGTAACCGCGCTCGTCAAAGACGTGAGCAGCCGCCACGAGGATCCGTTCCACCGTCCGACGAGATCGCTCTTGAACGGGCCGTTTTCTCACCGAATGGGATGAGGCGTTCACGACTGGGCCGATCTTCCAAATGCGAGTGGAAAAATGTGAGGAATGCTCACATCCTAGGTGTATGGCAGTGGTTGACATCTCCACCGAACTCGATGCCTCGCCCGACGCCGTCTGGACGGCTGTGAAAACTCCGTCGGCGTTCCGGACCGTGACCCGCGGGCTCATCGCATTTCCCGCCGCGACGAACCCCGCCGATCGCTGGTCTGAGGGGGAGACCGTGACGGGCTGGGTACTGCTGTTCGGATTCATCCCGTTCTCCCGACACACACTCCACATCGCCCGTATCGACGAGACAAACATGACCCTGTCGAGTCGTGAACGTGGGGGCATCCTCAGGCGATGGGATCACGACATCGTGGTGACCGGAGGCGACCGGGGGCAATGCCACTACCAGGACCGCATCGAGTTGGACGCCGGGGCGTTCACGCCGGTGGTGGCCCTCTACGCCCGGTGGTTCTACCGGGCTAGGCAGCGCCGATGGCGGGCACTGGCAAGGATGCTCCAGTGACACTGCGCGCACCGCACGCCATCGGGTCCCGCATCAAGGAGAATCTCGCCGCCGCCCAGCGGGCGCGGCGGTCCGGCGATGCCATGAGCTGTTGGCGCCTCCTTGAGGATGCCCACGTACTCAGCCAGCCCTGGCCACTCCCGCACGTTGGTGCGCACTGGGCGATGTTCACCGCCGCCGTGGCCCTCCGCGAGTGGAACGAGACCCCGGGACAAGTGGTTCGTCTGGTTGCGGCCGGCCCGGCCTCGGTGCTCAACCGATATCCCAGAGGCAACACCGGGCGATCGGCGGTGCCGGCAACCCAACCGATGCCCATCCGACCGGACCTCGCTGCGCTCTTGAAAACTGCCCTCCACGACGAGGAACGAAGGCCCCAGCGCAACAAGCGCGACCGCTGAAGGAGTTCCTGGACTCGGCAGACCGGGAAACCGCAGCGACATTGGTGCAGGATCGGGCACGGCCCGGTTTCAACGAGTCTCCGGACGGGAGAGGAGCCCCATCAGCCACCGGCAGACGCGTCCATCGGACGCGGCGGCCACTACCGTGCTGGTTGCGCCCGGGTGGCGGAATTGGCAGACGCAGGGGGCTTAAACCTCCCAGCCCTTCGGGGCGTGTGGGTTCGAATCCCACCCCGGGCACTCGAGGGGCCGTGCGGCCTCAGGCCGATAGCAGGAGGAGTGCGATCGTGGCTTCGATGGCAAGGCCGGCGATGTTCTCATTCATATGTGACCGGTCGATCACGAATGAGACTGCGCGGCCGATGAACGCCCCGGCCCATGCCGCACCGAGCACGAGTGCAGCGTCGCGATTTCCGATGAGGGTGACGGCGAGGCCCGCACCGATGAAGAGTCCGCCGTAGGTGGCGCGAACCTCGGAGAGCCCGAGACGCCCCGGAATGTGTATGCCGATGACCCGACTCACGGTGCGTGGCCAGAGCAGTCCGAGGACTCCGGCTGCCATCGAGATCGCAGCTCCGAAGTAAGCGGCGATGCTCACGACAGTCCGGGTTCGGCAGCAAGGTGAGATAAAGGTTGTTAGAAAGTGGGCGCTTTGGCCCTGCATCTGCGTGATGCCGACTGGCCGCGGCGGCCCAGCGTTGAATGCTCACCGCCCTCCGCCTGTGGACCGAAGCAACCAGGTCGGAGGTCGAAGCCCTTGCTCCCTACGGCGCCGGAAAGCTCCTGGGCCGACCAGACAGGAACGTCGTCGGGTCCGGGTAGCACTTCACCTCGACCACGTTGCCGCTGGGGTCGACCAACTTCCCACCAAGCTTCCCGCTAAGGGTTGGGTCATGGCTGAGGGTGGGCGGTGACAGCCAACGAGCCCCATAGGCGTCTGCCCGGTCGAGGACCTGCCGCCATGCGTCCTCATCAGGGAGCACGACGCCGAAATGGCGGACTCCTTGATGCTCAGGCCTTACAACTTCGTCGGGTCGCAGTTGAAGCGTGAGTTGCATCCCGAAGAACCAGACGTCACGCCAGTCGGAGCCGGAGCGTCCCAGAGTGCAGCCGAAGACCGACTCGTAGAAGGAGCAAGCCTTCGGAAGGTCCTCCACGGCCAGTGACATATGGAGGATCGGCTTATCCATTCCTCAACTGTATCTGCCTGCGTCAACGGAGGTCGGAGTGCAGTCGATGGTCCCACGAGGGAGTTTCTACCAACCTATGGTCTCACCTTGCTGCCGAACTGACGACAGTCTGAGTTTCACGAGCGGGATCGCCAGCGAAACGCCGAAGGCCAGGTTGAACAGCGCATGCGTGGGGTAGCCGAGCACGAGCGACATGCCGGTGTCGAGAACGAACCAGAGCCCGAGCGAGCGTCCCATGAGCGGCACCACCCACGTCGCTCCGTCACGGAGCGGACCACGGACGAGTTGAAGCATCGTGAAGGTCCACCCGGCCAACACCGCACCGAGGACCATGTAAGGGAGTTTCAGGTAGTCGCGAACGTCGGCGGTGTCGATCGCATCGGGTGGTCCGAATCCGAGCAGCGAGAACAGTGAGCCGGCGACCGTCCCAGCGACCACCAGCAGCAGCGAGTAGGCGAGAACGACGATGAGTACGACCTCGAGCCAGCGGATCCAGCGATGACGAGCCGGTGGATCGAGGGACTGCGACAACGTGGTCATCGTCCCAGCAGACCCGGCAGTTGGCGTTCGAGGACGTCGAAGATCTCGGCGCTGCGCGCGGCCCGTCCCATGAGCAGAGCCCCTTCGACGGCGGCGATCAGGAGAGCGGCGTGGTCGTCGGCGGCGGTCGGGTCGTCGCCGCTGCGCACGAGGGCGCGGGCGAGGGCCTCGCGCCACTCGGTGAAGTACCGATCGGCCGCCACGCGGATGTCGGTCTCGTGCTCGGCGGTCTGGCTGGCAGCGGCGAGCACACATCCACGCTCGAACTGCGCGGTGGTGAGGAGGTTCCTCCAGCCGCCGACGAACATCCGCACGATGTCTTGTGGCGAGTCAGCGTCAGTGGCATCGATGAGGGCAGTGACCGACTCGCCGGCGGAAGCGATCGCTGCCAGGACCAGCTCGTTTTTCCCGCCCGGGAAGTGGTGATAGATCGAGCCCCTTGGAGCGCCGGTGGTCTCGAGCACGAGCGCGAACGACGTGCCCTGGACGCCATGGCTGGCCAGCAGTTCGCTGGCTCCACTGATCATCTCGGCTCTCACATCACGACGTGCCATTGACCATGACGACCTTCATAGTTAAAGTATGATGACTCTCATAGTACTCCCAGGAGGTCCCCATGCCAGTCGTCACCGTTCGACGATCCGTTGATCAGCTCACGAGGTTCGTGCCGGTGACCTCGACGACGATGGCGCAATGGTGAACATGCAAGCCCTGATGTTCCGTGGGCCGATGGATCTGGCCTGGGAGGCCATACCCAGGCCCGAGATCATCGACGAACGCGATGCGATCGTTCGCCCTCTTGCGGTGGCGCGCTGTGATCTCGACCCTGCCATCGCGGTGGGTCTGTATCCGATGCCGGCGCCGTTCGTGATGGGTCACGAGATGGTGGGTGAGATCGTCGCCGTGGGCGACAGGGCTGGCGGCTGGCAGCCCGGGGATCGCGTCATCGTGCCCTTCCAGCTCAGCTGCCTGTCGTGTGCCCCATGCACTCGCGGCCACTCCAATGCGTGTGACAACGTGCCGTCGGGCACGGCATTCGGGCTTGGGCCCCACGGCGGTGTCGACCTCGGTGGTGCGCTCGCCGAACTGGTGCGGGTCCCGTGGGCCGATGTCATGCTGCTCGCACTGCCCGAAGGCATCGATCCCGTCGCAGCAGCGGGCATCCCCGACAACGTGTCCGACGGTTACCGCTGCGTCGCCGGCCCGCTGGCCGAACGACCCGGTGCAGCCGTGCTCGTCGTGGGTGGCCTCGCTCCGTCGGTCGGGCTGTATGCGGTGATGTCGGCGATTGCGCTCGGCTCGGAGCAGGTCGTCTACGTCGACGACGACGCGGGCCGCCTCGAAACGGCGGCGTCGCTCGGCGCCGAGGTCGTCGACGCGAATGGGCAATGGGGCGACCTGCGGCTCGAACGTCGCTTCCCGATCGTGGTCGATGCCAACGTGCTCGACCACGGACGCAACCTCGCCCTGCGCTCGGTGGAGGCGTGTGGCGTGTGCACGAGCGTGTCGGGTGGTGCCGGGCCGACGGCGACACTGCCGTTGCAGCACATGTACCTCAAAGGGGTCCGCTACGAGATCGGACGTGTGCATGCCTGCTCCACGGCACCAGCCGTGCTCGAGCTTGTCGCAACCGGTGCGCTCGACCCGGCACGCCTCGTCGATCACATCGTTCCGTTCAGCGCCGCCGCCGACGCAATGGCGGACCCCGCCACGAAGATCGTCTTCGTCAACGACCTCGACGGGCCGGACGCGCAAGGAGCGACACGATGAGCGACGACCCTGTGGTGGCCGTGACCGGAGACGACCGCCCACCTCGGATCTCACCGCTCGAGGCGCCCTTCGAGGCAGAAACGGGCGAGATCCTCGAGGCGATGATGCCTCCAGGCGTGCCGCCCATCGCACTGTTCAGAACATTCGCCCGCAATCTGCCGATGGCCAAGGCAATGCGCAGCTGGGGCGCCTACGAGTTGTCAAAGCAGCTCTCACTGTCAATGCGTCAGCGAGAGCTCGTCATCGACCGCGTGACGGCCCACTGCGGTTGCGAGTACGAGTGGGGAGTCCACATCGCCTTCTTTGCGGAACGGGTCGGGCTCACCCGCCAACAGATTGCATCCATCACACACGGGACACCAGCCGACACGTGTTGGACCGATCCGGCCGAACGCGCCCTTCTGGAGTTCGTCGATGCACTCCACGAACGAGCCGACGCGGGCGAAGAGGAGTGGGATGCTCTTCGAGTTCATCTCGACGAAGGCCAGATGCTCGACGTCTGCATGCTGTCGGGCTGGTACCACGCCATCTCGTTCGCGGCGAACGCCGCACGGGTCCCGCTGGAGGCGGGCGCACCCAGGTTCTCCGACTTCACCGGCGGGTCGCTCCATACGTAGACGACGGCAGGACGGCGCAAGTGCCCAATCGCCGTGCAGGTCAGACCGTCTCATTCCGGGACAGCCAGACGACGTCCGGGTGCTCAATCCGTGCTCAGTAACTCCCGGAACCAGCCGGAATCGCCGGACTGGGCAGGACACAACTCCAGTGTTCACAGGACTTTCCGGACCCAACGGGACAGGAAGGACGGGTCCCCGGTGACTTAAACCCCCCGGGTGGAAACACCTTGTGGGTTCAAATCCCACCCCGGGCACTCCACCACTGCAGCCAACTGAGGTGCCGTTCACGGGGTGGACCCCACCATTGGGCTTGTGGGCATCGAGAGCCCCAACCCGAGCAGCTGTCAAAGCGGCGATCAGGTCCAGTCGTCGAACGGGTTGTGGGCGACTTCCCACAGGTGCCCATCGGGGTCGGCGACGTAACCGCTATAGCCACCCCAGCTGGTCGATGTCATGGGCTTGATCACGGTGCCCCCAGCGGCCACGAACTCGTCAAAGGCGCGATCGGCGGCGGCGGTCGACGGCTCGTTGTGGGCCAGGGTGATCCCACTGAATCCCGACCCCACTGAGTCGATGCCGGCGTCGGCGGCCAACGCCGTGCGGGGATACAGGCTGAGCACCACACCGCCGAGCTCAAAGAACACCACCTGGTCGCTGGCTGAGTCCATGTGTACCCAGCCCAACGCCCCATAGAACTCCCGTGACCGATCGAGGTCAGCGACACCGAGGGTGACCAGCGACAGCTTGGGTTTCATGTCCCCACCCTACGTACCCGCGAAGCGTCGTGGATCGTCTGGATCAATAAGTGATGCGAGGCGCTCTGCCGCCTCTTGTCGATCGAGGGCCCCGACGGCAGCCATCTCGTCGATGTCAACCCAATCCCTCGGTCGATCGAACAGGGCCTTGAACACGGCCAGATCCTCGGCGCCAAGGACGTTGACATGGCTGCCGGCGAATGGCACGCGTCGAGTTCTCGTGGCGACTTGCATGTGGAAGTCGGACGCCGAGAAAAACAGACCGACCGGCGTGTCGTCCCACCACAGACGGACCTGGTCGGAGTCCACCACGGACCGCTCGTCGGCGGCGGAGTGTGCGACGCCCGGAGGCAGCATGGCAAACACCTGCGCCACCGACGCCGACGGCACGAACAGTTTCACGTCGATGTCGCGCGTCCCGCGTGGTTCTTCGGTGGCGTAGGCCAGTGCCAGAGCGCCACCGAGTGCCCAGTCGATCCCGCCGTCATCGAGCGCTGCGGCGATGGCCACGACCCGATCGACGAGCGTGGTCATTTCGTCACCACCGCGCTGTCGCCAACGGTCGGGGGTGGAAGGGAAGCGCCTCGGCCAATGTGAGGACATCGACGAGTCGGCACGCCTGGACCTCCGGGTCGAGTCGGCGGATGAAGGTGATGTCGTAGCCCATCGCCTCGATGATCCGTCCGGCGACCTCCACCGACGGTTGGCAGCGGCCGCGTTCGTAGGCGCTCAATACCGTCGCCACGATCCCGACTCGACGCGCTACCTCGACCTGACTGAGTCCTGCGTTCAGTCGCAGGTTGCGCAACGTCTGTCCGGAGAGCACAACTGGAGCCCACTTGATGACTGAGCGGATCCGCTCAGATCTCGACCGCCATTCAGGTGCGGTGCCACCGCAACGGCCTGGCCCCGGGGTAGCGAACAAGCAGTCCCCGCGCCTCCAGATCGAGTCGCACGGTCTTCTGCCACCGTCCGACCTTCCCGCCATTCGACCAGAGATCAGCAGGGAGGAGGGGCGCGACTCAGGCGACCATCTCGGCCGCCGACAGCCCGGGCGCCTGCGCTGGCACCACCCCGAGGATCGCTCGCTTCATCGCTTCGTACTTGGCGGCATCGACACGGGAGACCCGGCCGGGCACGTTCACGTTCAGCACGTCGACCTTGTCCACCGCCGGAAGGTGCGAGTGCGGGCTGGCACCTTCAACGCTCCAACGCCGGTCGGCATCTCGCATCAGGACCGTCCCTCGACACCATCAAGCCGCAGAGCGACCCAGGTGGAGAACCCTCGGTCGGTCGGTCGAGTTGGCCTTTGCCCCTGTCAACATTCCCGCGACGTCGAGCGCAGTCCAAAGCCGTGCCCGCAACGCACCGGCCGCATCGCCTGTGAGGTCGTTCGCTGTCACGACACCATCGATCATGTCGGCGAGGACCGCCACCCACGGTCGAGCCCGCAGCCGCACCGCGACGACGGCCCGCTCCCCTCTTCCCCGGATCGTTCGATCCACTCCGCCGACACGTGGCGGGGCGAGGAACGCCGGGGCGTCGTGGCCCGCCACACGAGCGGTGTCAGTGAGGATTCGGGCACAATCAGCGAAACGAACAGCAGTGGATTCCATACGTCGCCGATCATGCCAACGAGCTGTGACATCGAGTCGCCACGAACCGTGGTGCTCACCCGCTGTGACATCCATGGGCCGTAGGGTGATGCCGATGGAGGACACCGACACCACCGCGCCGAGCGCTGGCCCCGAACTCAACCCGACCCAACGCGAGGTGCTTGACCACCTTGGTGCAAGCGCCACGGAGCGCCCGACGTTCGACCCGGGCGTCGCCCAAAGCCTTCGCTCCTACCTTGACGACTCGATTGCCTCACTTCTCGACGGACCCGACGGGTTGGGCCTCACCGAAATCCAGCGTCAGCGCACTCCCCTCTTCATTGCCAAGCACGCCCTGATGCTCGTCCACAACTGTGAGGGCCTGTTCGTAGCCGAATCGGAGGTGCCGTTTTCCTGGAGCGTCCACACCGCCAAGGGAACCATCGTCCACAAAGCCATCGAACTGGGCATCTCCTGGGATGGGGATCCAGTGCCCCGCATGCTGGTGGATGAGGCCATCGCCAGCCTCACCGAGTCCACCGACAACATCGGGGACTGGCTGTACGGCCTGAGCGAGCGGGAACGGGCGGAGTTGCGATCCGAGGCGGTCGAGATGGTCACCGCCTTCAGCGAGGTGTTCCCTCCGCTCGAAGCGCGCTGGCGACCAGTGGCTGAGGTACGCCTGCGGGCCGAGCCACACAAGGGGGCGGTGATTCTTTCGGGGCGGCCCGACCTGACGCTGGGTCAACCGCGGGGGAACATCGCCGGCAAGGTCATCATCGACCTCAAGACCGGGGCGGCACGAGGGCACCACACCGACGATCTGCGTTTCTACGCGCTCCTTGAGACCCTGGCGAGAGGAACCCCGCCACGCCTGCTCGCCACGGTCTACCTCGACTCGGGAACCATTCGGTCAGAACCAGTGACCGAGGATCTCCTCACCGCGGCGGTGCGCCGAACCATGGACGGCATCGCCCGCATCGCCGCGCTCCGATTGGCCGACGCCCCGGCCGAACTCCGTCCGGGGAACTCCTGTCGCTGGTGTCCGGCGCGTGCGACGTGCGCCGTCGGCACGCAGTTCCTCAGCGAACTCGACAACCCGGATCGCTACGACCCCGACTGACCTCAGGTACCCCGGGGCGGATCGACCGGGTCGGCGTGGGTGGCGTTGAGGGAACCGAACCGCCCGGCGAACACCAGTGCGGCGACGACACCGAGGAACGCCACCGACGCCACCGCCAGGGTGATCCGCGCCCCAACCAGTGACGCAACAGCGCCCTGGATGAGCGACCCGACAGGGATGGCGACGGTGAACACGGTGATGTACAACGCCAGCACCTTCCCCCGCTGCGCTTCGACGACCTGTAACTGAAGAGTGGTATTGAGCGTGGCTGCCACCGGGAGGTAGGCGGCCCCTGCAAGGACGAGCATGCCGAGTGCGACCGGGTAGACGGGGGCGAGAGCGAAGCCGAGCAACGCCCCGCCGTGGACCACCATGCCCCCACCGGCCAGCAGGCTGCGACGCACCCCCGTTCCCGGCCCGGCCACGAGCGGGGCGGCGAGTACCGCGCCGAGTCCCAGTGCCGCACCGAGCAGCCCGTAGCGGAACCGGTCGACACCGAACACGTCCTCGGCGAACACCACCAACAGCGAGTTCACCGGACTGGCCAACAGCCCTAGGCCAGCAACGGCCAGCACGCACGTCGACAGACCCCGGTGTGCCCTGACGTACCCGATGCTCGACACCAGACCGCCGAGAACGCTCTCCCTGAGCGCGTGGCGCACGAGTCGAGGCACGCTGATGCCCACGAGGACGACCAGCACCACGAGGTAGCTCCCGGCGTTGAGTAGGAACGCCCAGCCGACACCCAGCTGGGCAAGCACCAACCCTCCAAGCGCCGGACCGAACGCCCGCGCCGCGTTGAACTGCGTGGAGTTGAGCGTCACCGCGTTCAACAGGACGTCTCGGGGAACGAGTTCGGTGACGAAGGCCTGCCACGCCGGAATGTTCAACCCCGTCACCATGCCTCCGAGGGCGACGAGCACAAGGACCGGAGCGAGCGTGGCGTGGCCGGTTGACCACAACGCCCACAGGGCGACTGCGACGAGTGCCGCCGCCGTCTGGGTCACCAACAGGATGGATCGGCGTTGATGGCGGTCGGCGAGCGTTCCCCCCACGATGCTGAACAGGGCGAGTGGGAACAACCCGGCGAAGGCAGTCACCCCGACCCAAGCCGCTGACCCCGTCAACTGGAACACGAGGTACGGAACCGTCACGTTCTGCACCCACGTGCCCGTGTTGGAAAACAGGGCCCCGAACCAAAACAGTGCAAAGTTTCGGTGGCGGAAGGCCACGAGTGCACGGCCGAACCCGGGGCGGGCCGCAGCAGCAGTCACGGTCAGCCAACCTACCCGGCGCCGGCACCCTCCCCCGATTCACCTTCCCCGCCCGACATGCCCCACCTCGACCGGTCTCGGGTACGTTTGGGCCATGTCGATCGCCATCACCGAAGACCACCGCGCTCTTGCCGACACCGCCGCCGACTTCCTCGGGGCCCGAGACCCCCGCGCTGCGGCCCGGGCGTTGCTCGAAGCACCCGACGAACACCTCCCCGACCTGTGGACCGAGCTCGCCGGTCTTGGCTGGTTGGGACTCCACGTCCCTGAGGACTTCGGAGGTTCGGGCTACGGCCTTCCCGAACTCGTGGTGGTGGTCGAAGCCATGGGGCGCGCCATCGCACCCGGTCCATTCGTGCCGACCGTGATCGCCAGTGCGGTGATCGCCTCCTGCGCCGACGATGACGTCAAAGCAGCCCTCCTGCCAGGCCTCGCCGACGGCACCCGGACCGCCGGGGTGGGGCTCGCCGGGGAGGTTACGGTCGCCAACGGCCGCGCCACGGGTCCGGCAGGCACGGTGCTGTGCGCCGGGCTCGCCGACCTGCTCGTCGTTCCCGCCGGCGACGACGTCGTCATCGTCAACACCGGTGCGGGCGTCGACGTCTCCGTCCCCCCGAACCTTGATCCCACCCGTCGGTCAGCCCGGGTCACCCTCGACGGGGCGGACGCCACCGTCCTTGCGGGAGCCCGTCGCACCCTGACGAACCTCGCACGGGTTCTGTTGGCCGCCGAGGCCGTCGGGATCGCCCGCGAGTGCACCGAGCAGGCTGCTGCGTACGCCAAGGATCGGGTCCAGTTCGGCCGACCCATCGCCACCTATCAGGCCGTCAAGCACCACTGCGCCAACATGTTGGTGGCCACCGAGATGGCCACCGCTGCCGTGTGGGACGCGGCGCGGGCCAACGGCACCGCCGACGACCAGGCCACCCTCACCGCCGCGGTGGCGGCCACCATGGCGGCACCGGCTGCAGATCTGTGCGCCAACCTCAACATTCAGGTGCACGGCGGCATCGGGTTCACCTGGGAGCACGACGCCCACATCTACTTGCGACGCGCCACCACCCTTGGGGCCCTGCTCGAACCCGACGCCGCGGCCGCCGAGGTGACCGCACTGACCCGGGCCGGGGTGGCACGTGAGCGCAACATCGATCTGCCCCCGGAGGCCGAATCCATCCGTGACGAGGTGCGTGCGTTCGCTGCGGAGACCGCCGGGCTCAGCCCCGACGAGCAGCGGTCCCGTCTCATCGAGACCGGGTACGTCATGCCGCACTGGCCCACCCCGTGGGGGCGGGCGGCAGGGGCTGTGGAGCAACTCGTCGTTGAACAGGAGTTCGCTGCCGCTGGCCTCAAGCGACCGTCGTATGGGATCACCGGGTGGGTGATCCTCACCCTCATCCAGCACGGCACGCCCGAACAGGTCGAGCGCTGGGTGGCGCCTGCGTTGCGCCAGGACGTGGTGTGGTGCCAGCTCTTCAGCGAACCCGACGCCGGGTCGGATGCCGCAGGGGTCAAGACCAAAGCAACCCGAGTCGATGGAGGCTGGCTCCTCAACGGCCAGAAGGTGTGGACCAGCGGCGCCCACATCGCCGGCAAGGGTCTCGCCACGGTGCGGACCAATCCCGACGTCCCCAAACACCAGGGCATCACCACAGTTGTGGTCGACATGGCCGCCGACGGCGTCGAAATCCGTCCGCTCCGGATGACCAACGGGATGTCGGAGTTCAACGAGGTGTTCTTCACCGACGTGTTCGTCCCCGACGATGACGTCGTCGGCCCCGTCGACGGCGGTTGGACCGTGGCCCGGGCCACCCTCGGCAACGAGAGCGTCTCCATCGGTGGGGGTGACGGGGCGCTGTCGGTCCCCGGCGTGGCGTTGCTGGGCCCCTTCGACACCTCTCCCGACCGACTCACCGGTGGCGCTGCCCGACTGGGACGCTACGTGGCCACGCACCAGTGCATGGGCGTGTTGAACCTGCGCAGCGCCAACCGGGCGGTGGCCGGTGGCGAACCCGGACCGGAAGGTGCCATCACCAAGTTGGTCATCGCCAACCAAGGGCACGAAGCGGCCGCCATCCTCACTGAACTCGCCGGCGGGGACGCCGCCTTCATGGACGGCGCCGGGGCGTTCTCCAACATGATCGTGCTGTTGCATCGGGCCATGTCCATCGCCGGTGGCACCTCCGAGATCAAGCGGAACCAGATCGGTGAGCGCCTCCTCGGTCTGCCCCGCGACCCCCTCATCAACTAGGACGATCCGTGACCAACCTGTGCAGCGTGGACACCGTCGACGACGGCGTTGTGGTGATGACCCTCAACGACCCGTCGCGGCGCAACGCC
>CAMAQM010000022.1 GCA_945860545.1 Bifidobacterium breve
ACACACTCGTGAGTCTCAGCAGCCAGGCCATCAGCGAGTCGGCGGCCGGGGCGGTGGTGGCCGAACTCGGTCGGTCCACCAACGCCGAGTACGACGCCTGGTTGCAGTGGATGGCGACCTCGGGTGGCGGCCACAGCCACGACGCTGCAGCCCCTGACGACAACGGCGGTCACGGCGCCCACCTCGGGCCCCAGGGCTGGGTCGCCATGGTGAACCAGACCGAATGCGACCGACTCACCGACGAGATCGACGTCGCCCGCCAGACGGCGCTGGCCTACCCCACCGCGGCGGACGCCACCGCAGCGGGGTACTTCAAGGTCACCAACTATCTGCCTGGCATCGCCGCCCACTACATGAACTTCCGGTACGTGGACGGCACGTTCAGCATCACCGAACCCGAGATGTTGCTCTATGACGGCAACGGCCCCGACGCCGCCATCGTCGGGCTGTCGTACTACGTCATGTTGGCCGGCGACGCCGAGCCCACCCAGGGCTTCACCGGAAACAACGACCACTACCACCGCCACGTCGGACTCTGCATCCGGGCCGGGCTCGTGGTGGGTGACACCACCACCACCGAAGAGGAATGTGCAGCTCGCGGTGGGGCAAAGAGTGGCGGGTCGGCGGGCTGGATGAGTCACGCATGGGTGGTGCCGGGGTGTGAAAGCCCGTGGGGCCTGTTCAGCGGGGCGAACCCCATGCTCGACGCCGCCCTGTCAGAGTCGTCAGGCACCGGCGAGGGTGGCTGTGCGGGGAGCGGGGTACGCCAACGTTACGACCTCAGTCCCGGTCCCGGCGGTGGGCCGGCCTTCGGGTCGGGCACCGTCACCGAGGAGGCCTTCAGTGAGTGAGGCGACCCCACCACACGGGGTGTCCCCTGACGCCGCGAACGGACGAACCCGGGCACTCTCGGCGGTCGTGGTCGTGGTGGCGGTGGCCGTCGCCATCACCGGTTTCGTCGTCGGCGCGCTGATTCTCGGTAGTGGCGGCACCCGGGAGATCGTCATCCCGGCCGGCACCGGTGTGGCCGTCGACGCCGGCGAGTCCGTCGACGCCGTGCCAACCAACATCGAGATGTCCGTGGGCGACACCCTGGTGCTCGTCAACGAGGACAACCGTCCCCACGTGGTCGGACCGTGGACGGTGCTTCCCGGCGAGGAGCTCAGTTACACGTTCACCGAGGCCGGCGAGTTCGACGGGGCGTGCTCGGCGCACCCTGACAACGCCGTCCGGATCGTCGCCACCTGAGACGGCCTCGCCGTCACCACCGGGCACATAACCTCTGGGCGTGAACGCACCCGTCGCGACAACGGTCGACCGCCGCCGATGGGTCGCCCTGGCGGTGCTGTCGGGGTGCCTGGCTGTCATCGCCATTGACAACACCATCGTCAACGTCGCCCTGCCCCGCCTCCAAGAGGATCTCGGCGCCTCCACCGCAGAGTTGCAGTGGGTGGTTGACGCCTACTCGTTGCTGTTCGCCGGGGCGCTGCTCACCGCCGGCAGTCTCGGCGACCGTTTCGGTCGGCGACGCATGCTCGTCGCCGGACTGGTCCTGTTCGGCGTGGCGTCGGCGATCGCCACCACCGCCCCCGACGCCACGACCCTGACGCTGTGCCGGGCCCTCATGGGCATCGGCGGAGCAGCCATCATGCCCTCCACCCTGTCGCTGCTCACCCAGGTCTTCCCCGACCCCACCGAGCGGGCCAAAGCCATCGGGATCTGGGCGGCGGTGGCCGGTGCTGCGGTGGCGGTCGGTCCCATTATCGGAGGCGTCCTTCTCGAACACTTCGACTGGCACGCCATCTTCGCCGTGAACCCCATCGTCGTGGTGGCGCTGCTGCCTCTCGTCGGTGGGTTGGTGCCCGAGAGCCGCGACCCTTCCCGCCCCCGTCTCGACCCTCTTGGCGCCGCGTTGTCGACGACGGGGCTCATCGGGGTCGTGTACGCCGTGGTGGAATTCCCCGACGAAGGCCTGTCCGTGGCGACGGCGATGCCCTTCGTCGTGGGTGTGGCGTTGCTCGGGGCGTTCGTGATCTGGGAGCGCCGCAGCACCCACCCGATGCTGCCCATGGGGTTCTTCACCGACCGGGTCTTCTCCGTCTCGGTGGGTGCGGTGGCGGTCGTGTACTTCGCCCTGATGGGTGCCATGTTCTTCGTGCCGCAGTACCTCCAGCTCGTGCGAGGGAACACGCCACTGATGTCGGGCATCGGGGTGATGCCCCTGGCGGGAGGTCTGCTCGTGGCCTCGCTGGCGAGCAGCACCGTGGCCCGGGCCACCTCGAGTCGCGCCACCGTGGTGGGTGGCATGGTGGCGGTCGCCGCAGGGCTCATGGCGGCGTCGACGGTGGGGGCCGACACCCCCGGCATCGTGCTGTCGTTGTGCCTCGGTGCCGTGGGTCTCGGTCTCGGCCTCACCCTTCCGCAGGCCACCAACGGCATCCTCGGGTCGGTGCCCCGGAGGAAGTCGGGCATCGCCTCGGCGGTGAACGACGCCGTGAGCGAACTCGGCGGGTCGTTGGGGGTCGCCGTGCTCGGCGCGGTACTCACCACCCAGTACCGCAACGCCATCGAGACGGCGATCGCCAACGCCGGTGAGGCGGCGACTTCGCTTCCCGCCGGGGTGCTCGACGGGGTGCGCGAGTCGCTGGGGACGGCCATCCTGAGCGCCACCCAGGCCGGAACCGGCGCCGCACCGGTCATTGTTGCGACCGCCGGGGAGGCGTTCACCAGCGGCATGGGCTGGGCGCTCGCCGCCGCCGCTGCGGTACCCGCCGTTGGGGCGGTGGTGACGTGGCGGCTGTTCCCCCGCCACGTCGAGCAGGCCTCCCACGGTTAGGGGCAGACTGTCGCATGCCCCGACTGCGACAGATCCCACGCAACGAAGCTGACCCCCGCGTCACGTTCTGGTACGAGTTGGTGTTCGGTGACCGGTGCCCCGTCGACGAGCCGGGTACCGCCACGGGCACCCCGGGAGACTGGTGGCCGGTGTTCGCCAACTCGCCGGACATTCTCGACCACTGCGGGGCGGGGTTCGCCCTGTACCGCGACCCGCGTCGTTCCCTCGACCCCCAACTGCGTGAACTCGCCCAGACCCGGGTCGGGTGGACGGTGCAGAGCCAGTTCGTGTTCTCCCAGCACTGCAAGTCGTGTCGTGAGGTGGGCATCGACGAGGACAAGATTGCCGCCATTGCGCACTGGCAGGTGGCGGAGTGTTTCAGCGACGTGGAACGGGCGGTGCTGGCATGGACCGACGCCCTGTCCCTTGATCGGGGGCGCGTCGCCGACGGGGTGTTTGAGGCACTTGCGTCCCACCTGAGCGACCTCGAGATCCTCGAGTTGACCTACATCACCTGTCTGTACGACATGCACGGGGTGATGAGTCGGGCGCTGCGTACCGAGTTCGATGACCGCGACGATCCGATCGTCGAGGTTCCCGCCCCCGGCGAGGACCAGACGTTCCGGCTGCGGTGAATCCCGGGGCACCTGATCGGTGCCCCGGTGGCACCACTCAGGCCTCGACGATGAGTGCGGTCACCATGCCGAACATGCCGTTGGGGCCCTCTGCGTGGGTCAGGATGTGGCAGTGGTAGGCCCACACGCCGGGCAGGGTCGGGTTCACGATGACCGTGTACCGCTCACCGGGGGCGACGTTGAGGGTGTCGACGAGGTACGGCTGGTTGAGTGCCCGGCCGTCCTTGGCCACGACGATCTGGTCGAACCCGTGGAGATGCATGGGGTGGATCTGGAGGCCCTCGTTGAAGTAGTCGATGGCGATCCACTCCCCCACCTTGGCCGTCAGCGGGGCCGTGGCCGGCCAGCCCTTGCCGTTGAGGGTGAGGCCGATGTTGCCGGCGTCGTTGACCACCATGGGGATCCGTTGGGTGATCTGGGCGTCGGCGGGAACGGCGATGTCGGTGATGGTTTGACCTCGGGGCACGGGCACGTCGCCCACGATGAACGCTCCGAGCAGACCGTTGGGCACCGTGATGTCACCGTGGGCGTGGGCGTGGTACATCGCCACCTCGGGACGGTTCACCTGGAAGTTGTAGGTGTACACCTCCCCGGGCATGATCGGGTCCTGGGTGAGTGGTGACACCCCGTCCTGATCATTGGGGATGGTCAGGCCGTGCCAGTGGATGTCGGTCATGATCGGCAGGTCGTTGGTGAGTTGCACCTCGACCCGGTCACCGATGTCGAGCTTGATCATGGGACCGGGCACCGTGCCGTTGTAGGTCCACGCCTTGACGACCTTGCCGGGTTCGACCTCCCAGTCGGTGATCGCCGCTGTGAGCTCGAAACGCTTCGTGCCATCAGGGAGGATCGTCGGTACCAGCGGCTGGTTGCCGACCCCTTCGGTAGCCACGGGGTAGTTGGCGAACGAGGCCAGCATCTTCTGGTCGAGCGCGGCCGCCTCCTCGGGGGTCATCTCGTCGTGACTTGAAGGCGAATGACTGGTGGCCGCAGCCAGATCTGCACCCCCGCCCGCTCCCACCGTCAGCGAGCCCGCCATCCCGGCCTCTTTGTGCCCCGACACCGAACAGATCACCTCGTAGGTTCCCGGTGCCAGCGCCGACACGTCGAGCGAGGCACTTTGGCCGGGTTGGAGCAGGGCGGCGCCGACGTCGGTCCCCACCACCTTGAAGTCATGGGCCATGGAGCCGTCGTTGGTGATCGTCAGGGTTCCCGAGGCCTCAATGGCGGCCGGAGTGATGGCGAACTCCGAGAGTGACACGGCGACCGGCGCCGCCGCTCCCGCTGACCCCTGGGGCCGATCGGTGGCGACCGCAACGGCAAGCGCCGCGGTAAGCATGAACGCCACCAGGGCGACGAGCAGGGCGGTCATTGCGGCAGGGCTGCGGGACTCCCGGGTCACGGGGTACCTCCGAGGGGGGGGTCGTGGGCGACACGCCGTTGTGACACGCCGGCACCACACGTCGGAGGTGCATCGGCAACGTACGCCGGGACCCCAACGCAGGGCAGGGGCCTCCCGCCCCTGTCGGTGGGACCTTCGTCCCATTCAGTTCAGGGTCGCCGGGGCCGCCGGTCAGGCCTGTCGGGGGCGGTGCAGAGGGACCCCGGCCGCCTCGGCCGCCTGTCGGTACCACGCCGCCAGCGAGTCCACCGACTCGTGGGCGTTCAGCCCGCTCGGGTTGGGCAACACCCACAACTCGACGTCCTCGAACGACTCCGTCTGGGGCCCAACGGCGGTGGACCGCATCCCGAAGGCGTCGCGAAACGCCGTCACCCCCAGCACCGCCACCACCATCGGCTGGTGGGTGCGAACGAACACCCGCAGACGTTCACCACCTGACACCAGTTGTTGGCGGGTCAGTTCATCGGCGCGGGCCGTGGCCAGCGGACAGATGTTGGTCATGGCGATACCCGCCGAGCGCAGCTCGGCCCGCTGGGTGTCGGTGAGACCGTCGGAGGCGTCGACAGGTTCCGCCGTGATCCCGGCGCGGTACATCGCCGGCCAGAACCGGTTTCCCGGTCGAGCAAAGTGGGTTCCCACCGCTGCGGTCCACAGACCCGGGTTGATCCCGACGAACAACAGGCGCATCGGGTCGGCGACAAGGTCAGGCACCGTCGCCCCCCGGAACTGCTGCAACTCGTCACGAGTGAATCGGGCCACGCCGAACGGTAGCCCCGGTAGGCTCGCCGGCGTGTCGACCGGGCCGAACGTGTTGTTCATCACTCTCGACCAGTTCCGCGGCGACCACCTCGCCCACCTCGGCCACCCCCACGCCCGCACCCCACACCTCGACGCACTCGCCCGGCGGGGGGTGAGTTTCGCCCGGCATTACAGCCAGGCCGCTCCGTGCGGGCCGGGACGGGCGTGTCTGTACACCGGCACCTACCAGTCCACCAACCGGGTCGTGTTCAACGGCACACCACTCGACGACCGGTTCGACAACGTGGCCCGGGTCGCCCGGCGGGCCGGGTACATCCCCACCCTGTTCGGCTACACCGACCAGGCGGTTGATCCCCGAACCGTCGACGATCCAGATGACCCTCGTCTGGGAACCTACGAGGGGGTGCTCCCCGGGTTCGAGGTGGCACTCGACCTCACCCATCGACGTGAGCAGTGGAACCGTTGGGTCGCCGACCACGGCTACCCCACCCACGCCGACCCCGACCGCATGCTCGCCACCGAATCCGACCGGCCCGCCGAAGTGGGGATCTCGGCGTTCCTCACCGACCGGTTCGAGGTGTGGCTCGACCAACAGCGCGGTCCGTGGTTCGCCCACCTCAGCCACCTCCGCCCACACCCGCCCTACGCCGCTGCCGGTACGTGGGCAACGGCGTTCGACCCTGCCGGGACGGACACGCCGATCCCCCCGGCCCAACACCGTCACCCCCTCCACGACACGATGCTGTCGATGACGGGCCTTGCCGCCCCAGATGACGACCACGAGATGCGGGCCATCCGCGCCCAGTACCTCGGGATGATCGCAGACGTCGACGAGCAGGTCGGGCGGGCGATAGCCGCCATCGAGCGGCGCGGAGAACTTGGCGACACCGTGGTGATCGTCACCTCCGACCACGGCGACCAACTCGGCGACCACGGACTGCTCGGGAAACTGGGGTGGTTCGAGGCGTCCTATGCCATCCCCTGCATCGTCGCCGACCCCCGCCGGCCCGCCGCCCACGGCACCGTGGTCGACGCGTTCACCGAGAACGTCGACGTCTTGCCGACCCTGTGCACACTCGTTGGCGTGCCGACCCCTGCCCAGTGCGACGGGGTGAGCCTCGAGGTGTTCCTCGACGGCGAGCCCACACCACCGACGTGGCGGGACGCTGCGGTGTGGGAGTTCGACTGGCGGGCACTGATGCTGATGGGTGGCGTCGATCCGGTTTCCGCCGGTGCGGAACTCTCAGCCATGAATCTGTGTGTCTGGCGGTCCGCCGACACGGCCTACATCCAGTTCGGCGACGGCTCCTGGCAGTGTTTCGACCTGGCGGCGGACCCGACGTGGCGGACACCGACCGAGGACGACTCGAGGGTCTTTGACGCCGCCCGGGCGATGCTCACCTGGCGTTCACGTCACCTCGACCGCACCTTGTCGGACACGCTGCTCGAGGGAACGCTGCTGGGGCGGATCCCCGACCGGCCCTCGTGGACGCCGGGGGCCTGAGCGCCCCGGTGCCGCTACCCCCCGAACGGTGGCAGTTCGGTGGGGACCCGGGTGCGCGTCGCCCACCCGCCGGTGAGCGCCGTGACGTCATCGGTGGGCACCTCGCCCGTGGGGGTACACGCCGATACGAACACGTCGAGTCCTTCGGGCAAGGTGGTGGCGAGCGCCACGTCGACGACGTCGCCCATCGACGACAGCGGACACGCCGGCACGTTGATGCTCACCACCTCGGCGGGAAGGGTGCGATCCACCAGTTGGTCACGGTTGGTGGTGATCCACGCCAACGCGTCATCGATGGCAACGGCGTACTGCCCGGCGTCGTAGGTGAGCCCGGCACTGAGAGCCAGAGCAGGGATCCCGGCCCGCACGGCGGTACGCGCCACCCCCACCGTGCCCGACAGTGACGCCAACGGCCCCACGTTCTGGCCGGCGTTGACCCCCGATACGACGAGGTCCGGGTCGAGACCAAGTTCGTCCAGTGCGACGTTGACAGCGTCGGCGGGGAACCCGTTCACGGCCGTGCCCTCCACGCCGCTGGCGGTGACCCCGGCGGCGTAGGTCACCCCGCCGGGGGTGGTCTTGTCCGAACTGCCGCTCTGGTTCTCCGCTGGGGCGACCACCGTGATGTCGACATCGGGGAGTTCGGCGAGCGCGGTGACGAGCTGATCGAGGCCGGGACTGGCGATCCCGTCGTCGTTGGACACGACGATCCGCAGCGGTTGTGCGGCGACGGTCGAGCTGCTGGCCTGGGCCTCGGGTGTGGGGGTCGACGCCTCGGAGGAACAGGCCGCCACCGCACCAGTGAGCGTCAGTGCCACAAGGACACCGGCGAGTAACCGTCGACGTTGCCGAATCATGGGGATACCTCCTGGGTCTGGGTGTGTGCGGTGCCGTCGAACGTGGCGCGCCCGAGGGTGCCGTCGAGGAACTGCTGGGGGTGGCGGACGTCGTCGACGTACCCGAGGGCGTACGCCCCGAGTTGGTACCCGGCGAGTTCGCGCACCCGTTGAGGAAGGGTGCGGGCCACGTCGGGCGGCACCGAGAGGTACTGGTTCTCCTCCTGGCGCAGCCAACCCAACACGTAGTCGGCGTTGAGGCCCCAACGAACCGCGTCACTGCGGTTTGCACCGCCTCCGTGAACGGTGCGGCCGCTGTAGAGCAGAACCGAGCCCATCGGCATGGTGGCCGGTTGCGTCCACTCGGGGTGACCGAGGGCCTCATCCCCACCACGATGCGAACCGGGCACCACCCGTGTCGCCCCGTTTTCCTCGGTGAAGTCGGTCAATGCCCACATGGTGGAAAGTTCGACCTCGACGTCGTCGGGAAACGGGAAGAAGTCAAAACACCACTGGTCGCGATGGAGCGCCTGTGCCGGGGAGTCCGCACCGATGGCGATCAACTGGGTCAGGTGCAACTGGAAGTTCGTCTTGCCGGGCCACAAGAACGCGTCGGCCACCCCGAGTACGAGGGGGTGGGCGATCATGGCCTGCGACGTTTCAGAGCGGGCCAACAACGCCCCGGTGCGGGTGGTGGCCGTACCGGAGAAGTCGTCGGCGCCGGGAAGCGTTGCCGTCACGTAGGGCGCCATTTCGGCACGGACGGCATCAACGACGGCGGGCTCGACGAGACGCTCAACGATCGCCACCCCGTGCTCACCAAGGGCGGCCACAACCTCATCAACCTCGACGTTCGCGCTGAACCGTGGCACCGAACCCATCGTCCCCGCCTCCCCGTGACTCTTGCCGGCTGCCCGAAGCATACGTCCGCGGCGGGTGTGGGTTCCGACGTCGTCGGCGGGGCGGGAGTGACGTAGTGTCGGACCATGCCGTTGCGCCACCAGCTCGCCGATGTCGGCCTCAAGGCAATGAACCTCACCCATCGTGCGGTGCTGAAGGTGTCGGGGGGCCGTTGGTTGGCTGCGCCAATGGGGATGCCAACCATTGAGTTGTGCACCACCGGCCGGCGCTCCGGCCAACCGCGACGGGTCCTGTTGACCGCACCGGTCCACGACGAGAAACAGATCGTTCTTGTCGCCTCCAAAGGCGGGGACGACCGACACCCCGAGTGGTACCTGAACCTGGTGGCAAACCCCGAGGTCGAGGTCGGCGTCGGCGGGGTGCACCGACCCATGACGGCGCGCACTGCGTCCCCCGAGGAACGACAGGACCTGTGGCCGCGGATCACCGCCGCCTACAAGGGCTACGCCTCCTACCAGCGGCGCACCGACCGCGAGATCCCGGTGGTGATCTGCGAACCGCACCGGGGTGACGCCTCCGGCCCCGACGACCGGGCGTAAGGTTTGGGCACGCCCCCGGACCCCTTGGGGACCGGGACCACCCGAGGAGGCCCCCCGTGAAGAAGATCCTGATCGTTTCCGCCGCTGTGTTCCTCGCCGCCACGTTGGCGGTGGGCTGCTCAAGCGATGAGGACACGGCCCCCACCACGACGTCGGCCACCGACACCACCACTCCGCCCATTCTCACCTTCTCCGACCCGGCCACACCCATCGCCGTCGTTCCCGGACAGGAGTTCGCCATCAAGGTGCCCTCCAACGCCTCCACGGGGTTCACCTGGTCGATCACCGGCACCCCCGACCCGGCGGTGGTCAGCGTGGTCGACGCTGAAGGGAACGTCGAGGCTGCACCCAACGGCAACGGCGCAGTGGGCACCGGCGGCTCCACCATCTTTACGTTCAAGGCGGTCGCGTCGGGAACGACGACGGTCACGATGACCTACGCCCGACCCTCCGACCCCGCAGCCAACCCCGAGGTCACGACCTTCACCGTCAACGTGTCCTGACGCCACACCTCAAGCGGCCGCCGACCGCCAGGGGCGTACCGGCCATGCCGACATGGCCGGTACGGGCATGAGGTCCTCGTCCGGGCCACAATGGGGGCATGCGCACACCACGAACAACGCTTGTCGCCGCCCTCGCCACCAGCCTCGTGCTGATCGGGTCGGCATGCGGGTCCACCGAGGAGACGGTCGCCACCGACACCACCGCCGTTCCCGCAGCCGCCAACGCCTTCGCCTACGCCGAGCCGGGGCCGTACCCGGTGGGGATCACCACCCTCAGCCTTCCCACCGGCAACAAGGTCGAGGTCTGGTACCCCGCAACGGAGGGCACCACCGGTTCTGACGCCTACGACATGCGCGACTTCGTCCCCGAGGCGGTCCGGGCGCTGCTCACCGCCGATGTGGACGCCACGTTCACCATTGACGCCGGGCGCGACGCCGCCGCAGCCGACGAGCGTTTCCCCGTCGTGCTGTTCAGCCATGGGTTCAGCGGCATCCGCTACCAGTCGAGTTTCCTGACAAGCCACCTCGCCTCGTGGGGCATGGTCGTGGCCGCCCCCGACCACCCCTCACGTGACCTCGCCAGTCAGCTCGGTGGCGGCGCCACCCCAACCGATCCCGTCGACGACATGGCCGGGACCCTCACCCTGCTTGAAGCGGAGAACAACGCCGGCGGGGTCCTGGGTGGAACCATGAACTTCGACCACGTCGGTCTCGTCGGCCACTCCGCCGGTGGCGGCACGGTGCTGGCCTACGCCACGTCACCAGCTGTTGACGGATACGTCTCGCTGGCTTCCGGGGCCCGGCTCGGCCCCGACGCCGAGTCCGCTGACACGCCGACGCTGCCGGGAAAGCCCTCGTTCTTCATGGCGGGGACCACTGACGCCGTCGTGCCACCCGAGACCCGGACCCGTCCGGCGTTTGAGGCGGCCCCCGCGCCGTCGCTGTTGTGGATCCTCGAAGGGGTCGGCCACAACGGGTTCGACGACTTCTGCACGTTCGGGAACGGTCGGGGCATCATCGGGGTGGCTGAGGCTTCGGGCCTCGGCGAACTGCTTAACGCCGTGCCGCAACTCAAGGCACTCGGCGCCGACGGTTGCGGCCCGCCATCGGTGCCCGTTGACGACACCTTCCCGGTCATCAACCACGCCGTCACCTCGTGGTTGCGCAGCCTGTTCGGAGTCGACGCCGAACCGGTGGGGCTCGGACCCGAGGTCGCTGACCGTTACAGCGTGCCTGTCGAGATCGTCGTCAAGGCCCGTCAGTAGGTCCGCCAACTGACGTGGCGTCCCGATGGGGGCCGGTCAGGGCGAGGAGTCGGACAGGTTCAGCCGCGGCGACGCAGTGAGCGCACCATGGCGGAGAACCGCTGGCGTGCCGTGAGTTTGCGACGCAGCGCCACACGTGCCGCCTCAAGGTTCTGCCACGCCTCGGTGGCGCTGGCCTCGTCGATCTCCACTGAGCTGTAGACCGCCGGGGTGGACAGCGTGGCGATGCCCGCCACGGGGGCTCCCACCTCAGGTCCGAAATGTTCCGACGCCGCTGCGGCGACCTCGGTGCCCGAAAGGGGGCCCAGGGTGCGCAGATCGGCTTCATCGAGCTGGTCGAGCACCTCGTGCCAGGCGCCCACCACCTGCTGACGGGCGTCGCCGGTGCGACGGGCCTTGCGGCGCAGCCGGCGGCGCAAACCCCCGGCGAGGAGGAACCCGCCGAGACCGAGCACGAGCAGCGTGCCCACGATCGCCCAGAACCACGGGAACGCCGCTTCAACGGGGGGCGGAGCGGCGGCGACGGGATTGGGCAGGATGGCGGTCAGGTCCTCGTTCGGCTTGTCCTCTTCCTGCTTGGAGCCTTCGGGCAGCGTCGTCGTCGTCGACGGCGGCACCACCTGGTCCTTGGGCGGGGTGGGGTCAACGACGACCCACCCCTCATCACCGATCAACAGTTCGGCCCACGCCCACGCGTCCCCACCGGTCACCTCGTAGGTGCCTGCTTCGAGGCCTTGGTCGCGTGACCCTTCGTCCACGATGCGGAAGCCGGTGGCCAAACGGGCGGGCACACCGAGACGGCGAGCGAGCATCACGTACATGGTGGCGATCTGTTCGGGCGTGCCCTGACCGTCGCCTTCGAGCAGTTTGGCGTTCATGGCCACGAGCGCAAGGCTGCGGATCACCGGGTCGGCACGACCGCCCTGGGCGGCGAGTTCGGCCTCGAGGTCGTCAGGGGTCACCGCCAGACGGTCACGCATCCACGTGCGCAGCGCCACCAACGACTCGACGTCACCCACCAGCACGGTGTCGGCGTCTTCAGACACCCGGGCTTCCCAGGTGTCGAGCACCCGGTTCGGGTCGCTGACCAGCGCGGTGGTGGCGGCGGGGGCGCTCACGTTGGCGCTCGCCACCGGAGTTTCCACCGACACGTCGTCAAGGGTGGCTGACGTTGATCGCGACGTCACCGAGTAGGTGGTGCCCGCCCCAACAGGTGCGGGTGAGATCACCATGCCGGTCGGTTCGTCGTAGACGGCCTGCACGGTGAAGGCATCGCCATCCACGTTGACCTCAAAGGGCGGTACCGCCACCGGTCGGTCGATGGCGGGCAGCCACTGGTCGGCGAACGGCAACGTTTCGAGAATCTCGTACCGCTGCTCGATGGTCTCGTCACTGATTCCGGGGGCTCCCGGCACCTCAAAACCCGTCGGGGTGAACAGGCGGTCGAAGCGCCACGTACCGCCGTCGTAGTCGTCGAGGTTCGCGACGGTGAGGTACCCGGTGGAGGGCTGGTCGATCTCGACCCGCAACAGGGGCTCGTCCACCACGGAGGGTTGTACGAGACCGTCGGGACGTCGGTAGTTGGCGAAGACCTCGACAGGTGAATCCGGAACGGGTTCGTCCACGGGGGGTTCACGGTCGATGGCGGTGGGTTCGTCGGTCGCCCCGGGCAGGCGGGGAACGATGAGTGTGGCGAGCAACCCGGCGAGCACCAACAACAGCACCGCCAACACCGGGGAACGGGTGGCGACCTCACGTTCGGCGGCGGCGTCGGCACTCACCGTTGAGGCGTCGAGGCTGAGACGACGGACCACCACCAGCATGCCGGTGACGGCGAGCGCGATGAATGCCCACAGCACCGAACGGCTGGCGAAACCGCTGTCCTGCTCCAGTTGGGCGGTGCTGGCGTACGCCAGACCGAACCCGACGAGCGGGGCCACCACGAGCCCGAGCGCCATGCGGCTCCTCGTGAGCAGTTCCCCCGTCACCGCACCGGTGATCCACACCAGGGTGAACGCCGGGACGAGCGTGCCGGCGGTGACCACCAGGGGCGGCGTGCTCTGGAGCATGCGCGCCAGCGCCGAAGTGAACCCGTCCCCGAGTGACGCGATGGAGAACAACGGGGTGACGGCAACCACGAGCGCCGCGATCACGTACAGCACGACACTGGCCGGCAGCGACAGCGACAGCCGACGACCCAGCACCCCTCCAACCACGACGGGGACGGCGACGCTCAGCAGCGAGGCGACCACCACGGCGACGACGATGGTGGGCCCACCGTCGAGGTTGACAAAGGCGTTGAACCACGGAGCGCCAGAGATGACGACGAGCGCCACGGCGAGCACGAGCGCAGCGATGTAGGGCAGACGCCGGTTCATCGGAAGGCCTCCAGGTTCCACCCGCCCACGAGTTCATCGTCGGTCGAAACGGTCAGCACCGTGACCCCCGGCGTCATCGTCGGGTTCGACGGGACCGAGCCGGGTTCGACCACCGAGATGATCATCACCCGGTAGAACGCACGCTTGAGGCGGCTGGCGGCGGCCACATCAACGGGGTCGATGGCGCCGGTAACGATCACCAGTGTGGTGCCGCCACGTTCGCGACGCAGGCGGAGAAGTTCGTTGGTGAGCGAACCGTTCGGGTCGGGTTCGGCGGCGGTGAGCAGATCGAGCGGACGCTGCATGTCCGCAGTGTCTTCGTCACCCACGACCGTGCCGTCGGTGAGCCGAAGCTGGATCGGCCCCGTCGAGCGTGACGCCGCCACGATCGCCGAGGCGGCGGCGTCAAGGGCCAGCTCGAATGTGGTCTCGGAGTAGACCTGCGGACGCAGGTCGGTCACCACCACCGTGTAGGGCTGGGATGTGTCGACCATGTGCCGCACCATGAGCTTGCCGGTGCGCGCCGTCGACTTCCAGTGCACCAGACGCAGGTCGTCGCCCACCACGTACTCCCGCAACCGGTGGAAGGTGAGGCTGCCCTGGGGTGCCATGTCTGACGTGGGGCCTTCAGCTGGCCGGGAGAACCCGGCCGGCAGCGGACGGAACGGCAGGATGCGGGGGTACACCCACAATTCCTCGGCTACCCCGAACGCCCGGGTGCGCTTCACGAGGCCGAACGGGTCCTGACGGGTGGTGCTGAACGGCGCTACCTCAAAGACACCGCGCTTGTCAGTGGGGAGGGGGAAACTGCGCTCCACGGTGGTGCCCTTACGCAGTCGTGGCAGCACGAAACGCATCTGCTGGTCCCCCACCGTCTGCTCGGCACGCTGCGCCGGGATGGTCATCCCGCCGGAGTTGCCGATGGTGAGGTGCACGAGCGCTTCTTCCCCACGAGGGATACGCGCCGGATCCAACCAGCGGGACACCTCGAGCTTTTGGGGTCGGAGCAGGAACGCCAGCGACAACACCACGAGCGCGACGGCGCCCGCGCCGATGACCGCCGCGGCGGGCCAACTCAGGACCACACCAAGGAGCACGAGGATGGCGCCACCGACGAGGGCAGCCCATCCAGAGCGAGTCACCTACCCACCAGACCTGTCACGAACGAGGGACCGGAACGGCGGCCAGCGCCTTGACGATGACCTCATGGGGGGTGTGCCCCTGCAGTTCCGCCTCAGGGGTCACGATGATGCGGTGGGTGACCACCGATGGCACGAGTTCCTTGACGTCTTCGGGAGCGACGAAGTTCCGACCTCGGGACGCCGCCACCACACGGGACGCCCGCAGCAGCGCCAAGCTGCCTCGAGGAGACATGCCGAGGCGAACCTCGGGAGCCTCACGGGTGTAGGTGGCCAGCGAGATGATGTAATCCTCCGCCGCCGTTGAGACCTCAACCTTTTGAGCCTCGGCGATCATGGCGGCGACCTGCTCACCGTTCATGATGGCCTTGATGCTGCTGGCGTTCGAACCGTCCTTTTGGGTCCGCAGCACGCGACGCTCGGCCTCGAAATCGGGGTAGCCCATCGACAGGCGCATGAGGAAGCGGTCGAGCTGCGCCTCAGGGAGCCGGTAGGTGCCCTCGGTGTCAATGGGGTTCTGGGTGGCGACCACCATGAACGGACGAGGCACCTTGAAGGTGGTGCCGTCAGCGGTGACGGTGCGCTCCTCCATGACCTCAAGCAGCGCCGACTGGGTCTTCGGCGAGGCGCGGTTGATCTCGTCACCAACGACCAGGTTGGCGAAGATCGGTCCCTGACGGAACTCGAACTCGTTGGTGCCCTGGTTGTAGATCGACACACCGGTCACGTCCGACGGAAGGAGGTCAGGAGTGAACTGGATCCGGTTCCAGTCCACCTGCACGGTGTGGGCGAGCGCCCGGGCGAGGGAGGTCTTACCCACACCGGGAACGTCCTCGAGCAGCACGTGACCTTCAGCGAGCATGCACACCACGGCATTGCGAAGGACCTCGTCCTTGCCCTGGATGGTCTGGGCCGCGGTCTTCACCAGCGCTTCGAACCGCTCGGCAAACTTGGTCATGTCCGCGCCCTTCGCCGGGCGGGAATTGTCAGGGGCGTCGCTCACTGGAACCTGCTTTCTGATGTGGTGACAACGGTGCGTTGGTGCGCTGCTGGTTGATGGAGAGTGTTGCAGAGGAACGGAGGGGCTAGCGGGAACTCCCCCACCGCCGACGTCGATTCGGCGAACCGAAAGCGTAGAGGACGAGACCGGCTCCACCTATGAGGCCGAAGGGAAGCACGACACTTGGGCCGTACGCCCCGTAGCACCGGCCTTCGGGAGTGTAGGGATCGTCCACAGGGGGAGTGAACCAGTCAGGGTGGTCGATTCTCGCCTGAGCCAATTCTGCCGGCGTGGCGAATCCAGGACACGTGTTGTCAGGCGGCAACGTGGTCGAGGGATCTGGCCCACGAAGATCCTTGAGCGCAATGACACAGGTCCGGGGGAACGTCACCGACCCGGCCGGATTTTGGCTGAACCCTGATGGCGACTGCCCACCGCACACGCCCGGGTTCGGCGGGTACGGACCCTGAGGCAGGGAGTTGCCCGGCACGTACCGGAACTCGTTGGGAATATTGGGCTGGTTGTCCTCAGGGTTCGAACAGCGGAACTGGCTGAGGTCCCCGGTGCGGCCGATGAACGAACAACCCGTCAGGCTCGGCTGCGTCGGCATGTTCTGACTGCGGAGCGTCACGATGTACGTGACCCCCTCGAGCGTCTCCCGACGCACCTCCTGAACGAACACCGTGCCGGTGAACGCCGGGAGGTTCGGCTTCTGAAGCACCGCGTTGCCGGGACTGAACTGCACACCGTCGAAACGGAAACCAGGGGGGTCAGAGACCGAGACGGTGTACCCGAACGCCTGGCCCGATGCTGAGTCAACCGAAAGGTTGGAGGTGTTGCACTGGATCGACAATGCCGCCGGGTATGGCGAACACCCCGACGGGGCGGTCACCGTCAGGGCGGGGGTGGCCACACCGTTGGGGCACGGGTTGTTGGGGGTGAACCGCAGTGGCCAGCTCCGCGACCCCGAGTCGAAGTTCAGCCCCGTGATGTTCACCGTCACCGGACCACACGAAATCGGATCAAGGGGTCGGGAACCCGTGTTGGTCTCAGAGCCGGCACCGTTGCGGAAAGTCACGACGTAGTCGTACGACCCCTGGGTGGCGGAGATACCGGTGAACGACGACGGCGCGCTGAGCAGACCACCTTCGGGAATGTCGGAGAAGTTCCACGCCACCGTGGTCGTCGACTCGTACCCCGGCACGTTGGGGAACGTCACGTCAACGAACACCTGGCCGCGGGTACCCATGATGGTGGGGAACGTCTGACGGGTCAGGCCCTGGGGGGTGAAGAGGATTTCCTGGAACGACTGTCCAGGTACCTGCTGGGACGACACCGTGAACGCTGCGGCGGTGCCTTGAGGCGCACGTTCACGCACACCGCACAGTCCGGCCTCGGACGGCGCCGGCGAGGACGAGGTGTCGCGGGCACCGATAGCCACAACGGTGAAGCACAGGTTCCGACCCACGTTCTCGTCGTTGATCTCGACGGTGACCCGGCGCGCCCCGGCGGCAGACACCGTCTCAGAACCCGATCCAGCCTGGCTGCCGTCACCCCACTCGACCTCGAACTCGGTGGCGGGTTCGTCGCACTGGGCCTCGGTGATGCACGCGTCCCACTCCAACTGCCAGCGGTTGCCACTGTCGGTGAAACGAACGTTGGTGGGTGCGTCGGGGGCGGCTTCACCCGTGCTGTAGCGAGCCGGGTTCGACCGGGCGGTGGCGTCACCGATGAAGGCAATGACGACCACCTCGTAATCGGTGGACGGCTTCAGTTCGGTAATGGTGGCGTTGAGCGCGTTGGGTCGGGCGAGGTCACGCTCCTCGGCGTCACCGTTGGGCAACTCGCGGATCTCGACACGGAAACTGGGCAGACAGTCGGTGGCGGACACCAGCTCGTAACGCCACCGGGGACTGATGGCCGTCGACGCCCGGGCACCCGACTGGGGCAGCAGCAGCGGCGGTCGCGGTTCGAGTCCTTCGGTGATCTCACACGTCAGTGACGAGTCGCCCTCACGCTCCTCGTTGGCCGGCTGGTTCCCAACCGTCTCCTGTTCCTGTTCCTCGGGAGGTGGAGGTTCGGCATCGCCACGCACGTTCGGGTCGGTGATGGCGTTGGGGTCGATGGGTTCAGCCCGCCCCTTTTCCAAGACCTCCACCACGGTGCCGTCGTTGTCGATCAGCAACGCCTTCGCCGCAGCCGGGACGTTGATCGAAATGCGCGAGCCGTGACGTTCGAGGGTGACCGCCCGATAGTCGTTGGCCACGAGACCGCCGCCGGGAGCAGCCGCGCTGTCGAGTTCGGCCTCAAGGGGGTAGCGACCCGAGTCGGTCACTGCGATCGTCTCACCGCTGCCCACGTTGACCCCCACCACGGTGCCGTCACGCCGACTGGCGCTGAACACGCTGTCCCCCACCATCACCGGTGGAGCGATGTCGAGACCTTGGGCGGCAGAGAAATCAGACGAACGGACCTGGCCGTTGGGACCGGCGCCGACCAGTCGCCACGAACCGCCGGGGGTCCCAATGGCGAACCATGCGAGGGCGCCTCCATCGACGGGGAGAACCGTGTCAGCGCCCTGCAGACCGTCAACGCGGACCCGGGCGATCTCACCGTCGGGGCCCCAGAAGGTGATATCGCCCGACGACGGGTCGGCAACAGCCACACCGTCGGAGGCGGGGTACGGGGTCACGACACTGTCGGGACCGACCGAACCGAATTCGTTGACGGTCAACGCCGGCGGCGGTACGGCCTGATCGGCGGTCGCCCTGGCGGACTCTTCTTGGAACTTGGCCACGGCTTCAGCGCTCGGACCGCTGACACGAACCACCTTGGCACCGCCGCCCTCGCCGAGGACCATCCACAGCGCCCCGCCTGAGGTCGCCGCAGCCAGCGAGTCGTCGTAGCGACCAGCCTCACCGAGCCCGGCGTAGCGCTGGTCGCCTGCCACGACGGCGTCGTTGACGACGAGGGTGTCGGTGGCGAGCACTCCGGGGAGGTCGCTCGCCCCAACCTCGATGCCACCGGCGATGGAGCCTTCGGTGATGAGGTGCACGTCGCCGTTGTACGCGCCCCCCGGGTTCTGTGCCCGACGCACGATGTAGAGGCCGTCGTCGGTGGCGAACCCCATGATTGACGCACCGGCGGTCGCGGCGGCTCCAGCCGACGGCGGGGCGATGCGCGTCGGGTCCCGGCGGGCGGTGTTGACCGCCGGCACCACAAGTGAGGTGTTGCCGTTGCTGCGGTCCAACAGGAACGACCCGACCGGGGTGTTGTGCACCTCGACCCACTGTTGGTTGTTGCGCTCCTGACCGATCAGCTCGGGCACCTGGGCGAGACGACCCACCGCACCACCGTCGATCACGTTGAAGCCGACGGCACCGCTGGTGGGGTCATCGTCGTAATAGGGGACGAAGAAGGAGCCACCAACCAGCTCAGGCTTCTCCGATTCGGCGGTGATGGTGATGAGGGCGAACACGGCGAACATGGCGAGAACCGCGACGATGGCGACCCCACCGATGATCATCTCCCGCCGGTTCAGCCCGCCACGATCAGCGGAACCCCCAGCGGCGATGCCGAAACGACTCGAGCCCCCCCGTGCCATGCCTTGTTTCTAGCACGCCCCGGGCACCGAAAAAACGCGCCCCATAATCTAGGGATTCGGTGTCGTAGCAATGCGCAGACGCCACATCGGGCCGATGCGAACCGGGGACGCCCGCACCCGGGCGGTTGCACCGTCTACCGTCGGGAACTCCATGGCAGGCGCAACTGACGAACTTGCGGGTGGCGGCCACCGTGCCCCCGGAGGCCCCCGGAATCGGGTGACCACGGCTCGCCGCAGACGCTGGCGTCTCGGGGCGCTGATGCTCGCCGGGTGCCTCGTGGCCACCGGTTGTGGCGGTGGGGACCAGTTCGCCTCATTCGCTGCGCTTCCACCCAGCGGATGGGGCGGCGACGGAGCGACAGCGGACCTGGGCCTGCGCCCCGCCCCCGACGGCCTAGGGTTCCCGAACTCCCCCAACCCGGACCGCACCTTTGACGCCGGAGACCTCATCGCCATGTTCGGCCCCGACGGGGTGTGCGAGACCCCGACGGGTCCGTGTGTCGTGCGACCCGAGGCCCAGCAGTGGGCCGACACCGTGGCCGCTGCGCTCGCCGGTGGGGTGTGTGAGGGAATGGCGGTGCTCAGCCTCGACCGGTTCTCAGCCGGAGCCACTCCCGCCTCGGCGGATCTCGTGGAAAGCCCATCGCTGAACCGGACCATCAGACGACTGTTCGCAACCCAGTTCCTCCCGCAGGTCATCGCCGAAGGCGAGTCCTCGCGTGGACGTCCGCTGCGATCGGTGGTCGATGACGTCGAGGCACGGCTCACGAACTCGGGGGTGCCGGTCACCATTGGCCTCTACGCCAACGGCGTCGGCCATGCCGTCACCCCCTACGCCGTTGAACGAGTGGACGCCGACCGGGCGGTGGTGTGGGTCTACGACCCGAACTGGCCGGGGCAGGACCGCTTCATTGAGATGGACCTCGCCGCCCAGCGGTGGCGCTTCCCCTACGGAGAGGCCGACCCCACCGCACCCCAGTCGGCCGACGGGCCCGCCACAGTGTGGTTCGGCGACGCCACCGATATCGACGTGGTCGCGCTCAGCGCACGGGAGGCCCCGTTCGTCGAACCGTTCACCGGGGCGGGTGGGGGTCGCCCACAACTGGCCGTGACCACGAGTGGACGAAACTGGTCGGTGACGGGGCAGCGCACAGGCGCTTTGGTGGCCGGCCCGGCGAGCACCCCCGGCGACGACGCCGTCCGGGCGGTGATCAGAGGGGGGTTCGGGACGACGACGATGCTCGCCGAGGCCACCGGCGACGAGCCGCTGCGGATCAGTACCGAGGCGGCCGCCCGGGTGGCGGTGACCGTGGGGCGCCGCTCGCTGACGCTCGACTTCGGTGGTGCCGGGGCAGCCACGGTGCAAGCCGACGGCGGTCGCATCGTCGTTGATCAACTCACAGGCGACACTGCGGTGACGGCCACCGCCCCGGGCGGGATCGTCCGCTTCGCCAGTCCCGTCACCGGTCCGGTTTCCATGCGGGTCGCGTCCGACACGGTGACCGAGGTCGACTGGGGCGCAGGTGCGAACACGTCAGGGACCGTCCGCCTCGAGGGTGATCGACGGGATCTCGCCGTGGGGACCGACGGTGCACTCACCACGGTCGCCACACCGCAGTGGCCCGAATCGGTTCGCTCTGAGCAACTGGCGACGACTTCAGAGGAGGCAGCGACGACGCCCACCTCAACGACCTCCACCACGACCACCGTCCCGCCGACACGTGTGGTTCCCGGTCCCACTCCACCCGTACCCACCACGGCGACAGCCCCGACCACCACCCCTCGTGAACCACCCACGACCACGACACCGCCATCCCCTTCGTCGTCCACCACGCTGTCAACCATCACCCCGACGACCAAGGACACGACGACCACCACCAAAGCGGTCAACGGCGGTCGGTGAGGTGTGACACCGGGCGTGGGCTGTACCGCAGGCACCTTTCCCCGGTAGCGTCGACCTTCTGTGCCTACCCGCAGTGAACTCCGCAACTTCGCCATCGTCGCCCACGTCGACCACGGCAAGACCACCCTCGTCGACGCCCTGCTACGTCAGTCCGGGGCGTTCCGCACCAACGAGGCGGTGGCCGAACGGGTCATGGACTCGATGGACCTCGAGCGCGAGAAGGGGATCACCATCCTGGCCAAGAACACGTCGCTGGTCTGGGGTGGCACCACGTTCAACATCGTCGACACCCCCGGTCACGCCGATTTCGGTGGTGAGGTGGAGCGGGCACTGACCATGGTGGACGGGATCGTGCTTCTCGTCGACGCCGCCGAGGGGCCACTCCCCCAGACACGGTTCGTGTTGCGCAAGGCCCTCGCTGCGGAGCTGCCCGTCATCCTCGCCGTCAACAAGGTCGACCGCCCCGACGCCCGGGTGTCCGAGGTGGTCGACGAGGTGTACGAGCTATTCATGGATCTCGAAGCCACCGACGCCCAGCTCGACTTCCCCATCGTGTACTGCTCGGGCCGTGACGGCTGGGCCAGCGAGGACGCCGACACCCCCGGGACGGACCTGTCCCCGCTGTGTGACCTCATCATGAGCACCGTGCCGGCACCGTCCTACACCGACGGTCATCCGCTGCAGGCCTGGGTCACCAACCTTGACGCCAACCCCTACGTCGGGCGCCTGGCATTGTGCCGGGTGGTCGAGGGCACCATCAATCGCGGCCAGCAGGTGGCGTGGTGCCGCACCGACGGATCCGTTGAACGGGCCAAGGTGGCCGAGCTGTACCTGACCGAACATCTCACCCGGGTCCCCGTCGAGTCTGCGGGTCCCGGCGACCTCGTTGCGGTTGCCGGTTTCGCCGACATCACCATTGGGGAGACGTTGGCTGACCCTGACGATCCGCGTCCGCTTCCGGTGATCGCCGTGGACGAACCGGCCCTGTCGATGTCGATCGGGATCAACACGTCACCGTTGGCCGGTCGGGAAGGCTCGAAGTTGACCGCCAGGCTCGTCAAGGCCCGTCTTGACGCCGAGATGGTCGGCAACGTGAGTCTGCGGGTACGCCCCACCGACCGCCCCGACGCCTGGGAGGTGCAGGCACGCGGGGAGCTGCAGTTGGCGATCCTCGTTGAGACCATGCGGCGGGAAGGGTTCGAGCTGACGGTGGGCAAGCCCGAGGTCGTGACCCGTGACGTCGACGGCAAGGTCCACGAACCGTTCGAGCGGGTCACCATTGACGTACCCGAAGAACACCTCGGCGCCGTCACCCAGTTGCTCGCCGCCCGCAAGGGTTCGATGCGCAACATGGTGAACCACGGTCACGGTTGGGTCCGACTCGACTACGTGGTCCCGGCGCGGGGCCTCATTGGATTCCGCACCGAGTTCCTCACCGAGACCCGGGGAACCGGGGTGCTCAGCCACGTGTTCGAAGGCTACGAGCCGTGGGCCGGGGAGATCCGGGCACGGCCCAACGGGGTACTCGTCGCCGACCGCACCGGTGTGTCCACCACGTTCGCCATGTTGAACCTGCAGGATCGCAGCCGCATGCTCGTCACTCCCGGCACCGATGTGTACTGCGGGATGATCGTCGGGGAGAACTCCCGGGCCGACGACATGGACGTGAACATCTGCCGGGAAAAGAAGCTCAACAACATCCGGTCCTCGACTGCCGAGGAGACGGTGAAACTCACCCCTCCGATCGAAATGTCCCTTGAGCACGCGCTTGAGTTCGTCACCGCTGAGGAGTGCGTCGAGGTCACCCCTGCCACGGTGCGGTTGCGCAAGGTCGAACTCGACCCCACGGTGCGCGCCCGTGCCGCCAAGCGGGCGTCCAACGCCCAGAACTAGCGCTGCGAAGGGCCCTCAACGAAAGTCGAGGCCGACGAACTCACCCGAAGAACGCCAGCGGGCGATGTAGTCGAAGTACGCAATGGGCCCGCTCGGGTAGCCGCTCATGTTGAGGCGCTCCCGTCGACCGGTGGGTCGTCCCTCGTTGTTGTAGTAGCCCGGGGTGCAGTCCATGTTGCCCATGAACGCCATAGGGTTCCCCTCAAGCAGCGACACCCAGTCCGCTTCAGCCTCGGCGGTCACCTCAACCTCGGTGGCGCCCTCAGCTTCGGCGTGGGCCACCACGGCCGCAATCGTCTCTCCGGCCTCGACGAAGTTGTGCGGGACGTTTGAGATGAGGTTGGCGGCCTGGGTGATGCCCACCACGAACAGGTTCGGGAAGTCATGGACGTGGATGCCGTGGAGGGTCTGCATGCCGTCGGCCCATCGCTCGGTCAGGGTGCTCCCGCCCCGTCCCACAATCTCGAAACCCGAGCGCCGCGACTGTTCGGTCCCGACCTCGAATCCCGACGCGAACACGATGCAGTCAAGGTCGTAGTGCTCGCCACCCACCCACACCCCGGTGGCGTCGATCCGCTCCACACCCTTGCCGTCGGTGTCGACGAGGTGAGTGGTGGGAGCGTTGAAACTCTGGAGGTACTCGTCGTGGAAGCAGGGCCGTTTACACAGTTGGCGGTACCAGGGTTTGAGCCCCTCGGCGGTGCGGGCGTCATCGACGATGGCGTCGACCCGGGTGCGGATCTCATCCATCTTCTCGTCGTCTGATTCCTCATAGGCCCGTCGGATGGTGTCTGGGGTGAACTCACCCCCGTTGGTGATCTCGGCCACCACCCGGTCGCGGATGCGTTGGGCAATGTCGGTCCAGCCGTCCTTGACGAGGTCCTCGTCGGCAAACCCACCTGTCTGCAGGGTGGTGAAGTTCAACAGCCACTTCTTTTGCCACCCCTCCTCCAACGAGGCGAACCAGTCGGGGTCGATGGGGTGGTTGTTGCGTGTGTCGATTGACGACGGGGTGCGCTGGAAGACGAAGAGTTCACCGGCGCTGCGCGAGAGGTGCGGGATGCATTGCACGGCGGTGGCGCCGGTACCGATGATGCCGACTCGTTTGTCGGCCAGTTTGCCCATCAGTTCGCCACCGGGTCCGCCGCCGGTGTAGTCGTAGTCCCAGCGACTGGTGTGGAAGGCGTGACCGGCGAACTCGTCAATGCCGGGAATGCCGGGGAGCTTGGGTCGGTGGAGAGGTCCCGTCCCCACCGTCACGAACCGGGCCCGCACCTCGTCTCCACGGTCGGTGGTGATGATCCACCGAGACGAGTCATCGTTCCAGACGACCCCGGTGATGCCCGTCGAGAGCAACGCCCCGTCGTAGAGATCGAACGTGGTGGCGATGCGGCGGGCGTGGGCGTGGATCTCGGGTGCGGGGACGTACTTCGCCGACGGGACCGTCCCGGTCTCTTCCAGCATCGGCAGGTAGATCATCGCTGCGGTGTCACACATCGCACCCGGGTACCGATTCCAGTACCACACCCCGCCGACGTCACCGGCCTTGTCAATCAGCCGAACGTCGGTGACGCCGGCTTGTTTCAACTTCGCTCCGACCACAAGGCCGGCAAATCCGGAACCGATGACGGCCACGTTGACGTCCTCGCGCACCGGCGGGCGGTCCACGACGACCGTGTAGGGGTCGTCGAGAAGGTGGGCGAAGCGACCGGTGGGCTCGAGGTACTGGTCGTTGCCGTCGGGTCGCAGACGCTTGTCACGTTCCGCCCGGTACTTCTCACGCAGCGCGTCTCGGTCGGTCCCGTCGGTCATGGTCATCGCCCCACCTTATTGCTCAGGGCGCGGCGCCTTCGCCGAGGAGTTGCTGGAACCAGCGGTAGGAGGCTTTGGGGATCCGGCGGAAATCGTCGTCGTAGTCGACGTACACCACCCCAAAACGCGCCTCACGACCGAGTTGCCACTCGATGTTGTCGGCGTAGGACCATTGGAAGAAGCCGTCGACGGCGATGCCTTCACGAACCGCGGTTCGCACCGCTTCGAGGTGGTTGCGGGCGTACCAGACCCGCAGGTCGTCACGGACCTCGCCGTTCACCAGCCGGTCGTTCATCCCGAACCCGGACTCGGTGATCACCATGCGCCTGCATGCCGGGTGGTGCTGGTATCGGCGCAACAACTCCAAAAGCCCGTCGGGTTCGACGGGGATTGCGGTGGCGGAACGCACGTTGGCTTCCGCCCCGCGCAGCGACGGCACCGGGATGCCCCCGATGAGCGGCAACCGGGTCATCGGTAGCGGCCCGTAGTACTGCACCCCCATGAAGTCGTAGTCGAACGCGGCGGCCTCAACGTCCCCGTCGAGGACGTAACGACGCATCAGCCGCAATGGCAGGCTGTCGGCGAACGGATACCCCCGACCAGCCGCCGGGTCCAAGAACGCATCCACCAGCAATGCCTCAAGCGAGCGTTGCCGGCGCCGGAGGCGTTCGTCGGTGGTGTGGAACGGCGCGGCGAGGGTGAACACGTTGGTGGTGCCGATCGACGCAGCGTCCCCGAGCACGTCACGCATCCGTCGCCCCGCTTCGGCGCACGCCAGGTTCATGTGGTGCAGCGACGACAGCGCCGCCATGGGGTGCGGGCCGTAGCTGCCGTGCACCCCGATGACGGTGTGCCCGATGACGGACAGGGGTTCGTTGAACACCATCCAGTTGCGCACCCGGTCCCCGAAACGGTCCGCCAACTCGGCGGCGAACACCGCGAAATCCTCGACGATGCCCCGTCGGGTCCAGCCGCCCTCACGCTGCAGCGCCAGTGGCAGGTCCCAATGGTGGACGGTGACCCACGGTTCAAGACCCCGGGCGAGACAGCCGTCGATGAGACGGTCGTAGTAGTCACCACCGGCCGGGTTCCACGGCCCCCGACCGTCACCGAATACCCGAGGCCAACTGATCGAGAACCGGTTCGCCCCGACCCCCATGGCGGCGATGAGATCGAGGTCCTCGTCGAGGCGGTTGAAGGCGTCGATACCGTCGAGTCCGGCAAGTGCCCCGCGCACCCGTCCCCGCAGCACGGCGTCATCCCACACGGACGGCCGTTTGCCGTCGGTTTCCCACGCCCCTTCGACCTGGAAGGCCGCAGACGCCACCCCCCACGTGAACCCCTCACCGAAGTCGCTCCGCTTCAACGTCACCGAAACACCCCTACCCACGTCCCCCTGCGGACCCCTTGCGTAGAGTGTGACACACCCACCTGCGGGCCTCACCTGCCGCACACCGACGAGGATCACCATGCCCGACGTGACCGACGACCCGACGCACCCGAAGCGGTTGGGGCCCGACGCCTACAACGCAACCGGGCGTCTGAAGCGCGAGGTGTACGAGCGTGAACTAGTCCGCTTGCAGGTCGAGCTCGTCAAGATGCAGGAATGGATCCGGGCGACTGGCGAACGGATCGTGGTGTTGTTCGAGGGCCGCGACGGGGCGGGCAAGGGTGGGGCCATCACCCGCATCACCGAACGCACCAACCCGCGGGTCATCAAGGTCGTGGCCCTCGCCGCACCGAGCGACCGGGAACGCACCCAGTGGTATTTCCAGCGCTACGTCGAGCATCTCCCCGCCGCCGGAGAGATGGTCCTCTTCGACCGGTCCTGGTACAACCGGGCCGGGGTGGAGCGGGTCATGGGCTTCGCCACCCCCGACGAAGTCAGCGAATTCATGCGATCCTGCCCGCAGTTCGAAGGCATGCTGCAGCGTGCGGGTATCCGACTCGTCAAGTACTGGTTCTCCATCAGTGACGAAGAACAGGAACGACGGTTCCGGGCGCGCCTTGAGAACCCGTTGAAGCACTGGAAACTGTCCCCCATGGACCTCGAGTCACGGCGCCGATGGGAGGAGTACTCCGTGGCCAAGGACGAGATGTTCGCCCACACCGACACGACGGAAAGTCCTTGGTGGGTGGCCAACGGGGACGTGAAACGCACCGCCCGCCTGAACTGCATCAGCCACCTGTTGTCGATGGTGCCCTATGAGGACGTGACCGCCACACCCCTGGCCCTCGAACCACGACCGGGGCGCACCGCGACCCACGTCCGACCACCCATGGATCACCAGACGTTCGTTCCCGAGGTGTACTGAGCACCCGGCACGGGGACCCGCCGAGAGGCGGGTGCGTCGAGGCTTGGATCTACGACGAGCGCAGTGAGCGCCGCCGGGCGGTGACACCCACGGCAACAGCACCTGCGAGCGCCAGCATCACCCCAGCCAGCACCAGTGGCGCAATCGACGCACCGGTGCTGGGCAACTGGCCGCCACCACCGCTGGGATCCACCGGGGGCTCCGTGGTCGCAGGAGCGACGCTGGTCGTCGGTTGGGGGTCCGGCCCGCCACCGTCGATGAGTCGAACACGCTGGTCGTCTGAACCCATCACCACCTTGCCGTCAACAACGACGGGGGTGGCCAACACCCAGGCGTCGGTCATCACCGAGGCGTTGGGGGTACCGGATTCGGGATCGATGCGGACCAGCGTTCCCCACGACGTGCCGGCGAACCAGGCACCGTCGCCGAACGCCGGTGCGGAATGGCCGAAGTCGCATCCCAACAGACCGGCGTCCCACTGGGGCGCACCGGTGGCGGCGTCGAACGCCCGGAACGTGGCCGGGCCAGCGTCAGCACCAAAACACCCGTTGTATGCCGGGGTCCCGACCACGACCTGACCGTTGGCGATCCCGGGTCGCCGCAGAACCGGCGCCGGGAGTTCCACGGTCCACAACTCCTCGAGCAGACCGGACAACGCCACGAGCCGGCCACCGGTCGAGCCGACGACGACGAGGCCGTCGACCGCTGCGGGTGCCGCCACGATCTGGTCACCAAGATCGACCTCTCCGGCCAGGCCGCCGGTCGACGCGCCAACGGCGAACATGCGGCCATTGGTGGACGCCACGTAGACCACCTCGGTACCCGCCAATGAGCCCACGGCCATGTCGGCGACGATGGGGCCGGCAACGGTGAACACTCCCCACGCCTGAGACAGCGTGTCAAGGGTCAGACCCCGCACAATGCCATCGATGCCCGCAACGATGAGTCGTCCACCCGCCACCACCGGGGTGGCCATGATCTCGGTGAAGAGATTGACCCGCGCCAGTTCGAAACCATCGGTGGCGTCAAGGGCGATGACCTCG
>CAMAQM010000023.1 GCA_945860545.1 Bifidobacterium breve
GACGCGGGGCACACCGAACAGGAAGTTCGGCTTCACGTGACCGAGGTAGGGGGCGATGCCGGTCGGGTCGGGACAGGTCGTCACCTCGTAGCCGAGGAACGCCCCGGCGTAGTGGCTCGTCATCCGCTCGGCGATGTGGGCCATGGGGAGGTACGAGATGATGCGCTTGCCGACGTAGTCGTCAAAGGGCAGTGCCCGGCGCAGGCACTCCACCGTCCAACAGATGTTGCGGTGGGTGAGCATCACGCCCTTGGGGGGTCCGGTGGTGCCCGAGGTGTAGATCATGGTGGCGAGGTCGTCGGGGGCGCAGTTGCCCTTGGCCTCGTCGAAACCGATCTCGCCGTGGGTGTAGAGGGTGTCGCCGGCGACGACGTCGGCGGGGGCGAGCTGGTCGGGGTCGGTGAGTACGGCGATGCCGCGGAGGTCGGGGAGTTGGTCACGGACCTTGAGGAACCGCTCGAGGAACCCGAGGTTCTCCACCACGGCGAACACCGCCTCGGAGTGGTTCACGAGGTACTCGACCTGTTCGGCCGACGACGAGTTGTAGATCGAGATCGGCGTGGCACCGACCATGTACGCCGCCATGTCGACCACGTGGAAGTCGGGGACGTTGCGCAACATGAGCACGACGTGGTCGCCGCGCTGCACACCGTTGGCCCGCAACCCGGCCGCCATCTGGGCGGCACGCTGGGCGTACTCGGCGTACGTCCACTGTCCCCATTCGCCGTCGTCGGCCATCCAGCGGATGGCCACCTTGTCGCCGTTGGCGGCCACGGTGGCGGCGAACTCGCTCACCACGGTCTGGCCTTCGACCACGGCCATGATCTCGTCACTCGTCACCGGCATGGGAACCCCCTCGAAGCACCGACTTGTTGTGGTCCGTCACCCTAGCCAAGCGGCCGGGCCTGCGTCCTGCCCGGCCCGGTTGCGCGCCCCTGCCCCAGCGGTGAGAATGTCGCCCGGTCTTGACCGATCGGTCCAGTCCCACCACCCACCTGACGACAACGGGAGTTCCCATGGGTTCAGCAGTGATCATCGACGCCGTGCGCACACCGGGCGGCAAGCGCAACGGCCAGCTGTCCGGCTGGCACCCCGCCGACCTCGCCGCCGAGGTCCTCGCTGCGCTCGCCGAGCGCAACAACCTCGACCCCGAGCTCGTCGACGACGTGATCATGGGTTGTGTGATGCAGGCCGGTGCCCAGGCCCTCAACGTGGGTCGCAACGCCGTGCTCGCCGCAGGCTGGCCTGAGGCCGTGCCCGCCACCACCATCGACCGTCAGTGCGGCTCGTCCCAGCAGTCCGCCCACTTCGCCGCCCAGGGCGTCATGGCCGGTGCGTACGACATCGCCATCGCCGCCGGTGTCGAGGTCATGAGCCTCGTGCCCATGGGTGCCTCGGTCGGCAAGGACTTCGGTTACCCCTTCGGCAACCGCGTGTTCTCCCGCTACGCCCCCCAGGGTGGCCTGCAGTCCCAGGGCATCGGCGCCGAGATGATCGCCGATCAGTGGGGCATCAGCCGCGAGGACCTCGACGCCTTCGCCCTGCAGTCCCAGCAGCGTGCCGCCCAGGCCCGCGACGAGGGTCGTTTCGACAACGAGATCATCCCGGTCAAGGAGATCCGGCGCGACAAGGAGTCCGGCCAGATCATCGAGGGTGACGCCCTCGTGAGCGCCGATGAGGGTATCCGTGACACCGACATGGAAACCTTGGCCCGTCTCAAGCCAGCGTTCAAAGAGGACGGCAAGGTGACCGCCGGAAACTCGTCGCAGATCACCGACGGCGCGTCGGCCGCCCTCATCATGAGCGAGGAGAAGGCCAAGAGCCTCGGCCTCACCCCGCGGGCCCGGTTCCACACGTTCGCCCTCGCCGGCGTCGATCCCATCACCATGCTGACCGGCCCCATCCCCGCCACCACCAAGGTGCTGGAGCGGGCCGGGCTGACGATGGACGACATTGACGCCACCGAGATCAACGAGGCGTTCGCCTCGGTGGTGTTGGCGTGGGAGAAGGAGCACCACGCCGACATGTCCAAGGTGAACCCCAACGGCGGGGCCATCGCCCTGGGCCACCCACTCGGTGGGTCGGGCACCAAGTTGCTCGCCACGCTGCTCAACGAACTCGAGCGCACCGGCGGCCGGTATGGCCTGCTCACCATGTGTGAGGGTGGCGGTCTGGCCAACGCCACCATCATCGAGCGTCTGGGCTGAACCTGACGTCGACACGTTGGTGACCACCCGGTCACCCCGGAGGCCCACCCGGCCGGCGGATGACGCCGGTAGGGTGGGCCTTCGCATGTTCCGGCATCGTTATCTCGCCCTCGCCGTCGTGGCCGTGTGTGCCTTCCTGGTGGCGCGCGGGGCGTCGGTGTGGGGGGTGATCATCGCCGGGGTTGCCTCGTACGTGATCATCTCAATCGGTCTCGCCATGCTCGGCGGTCTCGCCAGTCCCATCCCCGAACCGCCTCCCCCCGGGGAGCTGCGCAAGGTGCGGATGACGTTCCAGTGCGCCGTGTGCGGCGCCGAGGTGCGGATGACCGCCGCCGCCACCGAGGACCCTGAACCGCCCCGGCATTGCCTTGAGGAAATGCGGGTCGTCACCAACCCCTACGACGACTGAATCTCATCGTTGTCATCCACCGACGATGACCGGCAGCGGCCCAATGGCCAACAACGGCACGGAATCATCCACATCGGTTTCCCCACAGGCTGTGGATAACTGTGTGTGACGTAACCCGTCGTCCACCCCCGGTTCATGAGGGCCGACACCACGGCCGCACCGGCATGTCACCCACACCCCGGCGGGGGTCTAGCGGTACTGCGTGGCGGTCACGATGCCGCCCAGGATGAACCCGAGTCCCGCCAACAGGTACCAGTTCGACACGGCACCGGGGAGCAGGGACAGGTAGTTGAGGATCAGGACCAACATCCCGAGACCGAACAGCACGAACATCAACACCGGCACCCACGTCGGGCTCGGCGGATGGGCCCCGCCGGGAATCGGTGGGGTGTAACGCGACGAGGCGAACTCGGGGGCCTTGTCGTCGTCGGTCCGTTTGCGGCCCGCCGGCGTGCCCTTGGGCGTCGTGCGTCCACCACCATCGATGCGCCGCTTGGCCGGCCTGCCCCCAGAAGTCGTCACAGCACCAGATGCTAGCCCGACGCCATCGCCACGAAATTGCCGACGAGGTCATGGCCGGCTTCGGTGAGGATCGACTCGGGGTGGAACTGCACGCCGAACACCGGGAACTCCCGATGGGCGATACCCATCACGACCCCATCGGCGGTCCGGGCCGTGACCACGAGTTCGCCGTCGTCAGCAATGGTCTCGGGCGCCACGACGAGCGAGTGGTAGCGGGTCACGGTGAGTGGATCGGGCAACCCGGCGAACACCCCGGTTCCGTCGTGGTGCACCTCCGACGTCTTGCCGTGCATGACCTCTGCGGCCCGCACCACCGTGGCGCCGAACACCTCGCCGATGCACTGGTGTCCGAGACACACACCAAGTACCGGCACCTTCCCGGTGAACTCCCGGATCACCTCGTTGGACAGGCCCGCCTCAGCGGGGGCGCCCGGTCCCGGGGAGATCAGTACGCCGTCAGGGGCGATGGCACGCAACTCGTCGATGGTGAGGGCGTCGGAGCGGTGCACCACCGGTTCGGCACCGAGCTCGCCGACGTACTGCACGAGGTTGTAGACGAACGAGTCGTAGTTGTCGATCACGAGGATGCGCGGCGCCATGGGTTCACTACGGTACCGGCACTCGGTGCACGGTACGAAGTGTGTTCACGGTCCCGCAGTGGTCGTCGAGGTGGTACTCGACGTCGAACTCGTCGTGCTCGGGGTCGGTTCGGGTCCGCGTGAGACCACCAGCACCACCGTCTCGCCCTTGCGGATGCTGGCACCCGCTCCGGGCCGGGTGGCGATCACCACGCCGTCGGGAACGTCGGCGCTGAACTCCCGTTCGATGGCTGCCACGAGTTCGAGGCGTCCCAACTGGTTGGCGGCGGCGACCTCGTTCTGGCCGGTCAGGTCGGGCACCGTCTCGTTCTCCCGGCCGCTCGACACGATGATCACGACCTCCGACCGACGCAGCGCGCGCGACCCGGCCGGTGGGTTCTGGATGATGACCACACCCTTTTCCACGCGGTCGTCAGCGCGGAACTCGGTGCGCGACGCCAACTCGGCGGTGCTGAGGATGCGAACCGCCTCGGCCTCGGTGCGGCCCACCACGTCGGGAACGTCGACCTCCCCCACCCCCGCTGACACCTTCAAGGTCACCGTGGTGCCCGCCGTGACCGTCGACCCGCCACTGGGCTCCTGGTCGAACACGACCCCTTCGGGGACCGCCTCGTTCACCTCGCGGGTGACCTGCACAACGAGACGTTCCGCTTCGAGCAACCGCTGGGCCTCAGCCAACGGTGTGTTGATGACCTGGGGGACGACGACCTCGTCGACGTCGGTGCGCGACAGGTTCACGCCGATGAGGAACAGTCCGAGTGCCACCACCACGAGGCCCAGCACCAACAACGCCGCCGCCCAGCCGCGACCACGGCCGCCCCGACCCGGCGGGGCGGTCCCCGGCCCGGGTGGACCACCGGCAATGGGGGCGACCGGGCGGGGTGGGGTGGTCGGCGCCGGTGTGGCCGACACCCTCTCGCCGGCGAGGAAACGCTTCAGGTCGGTTTCGACATCGGCGGCGTTGGCATACCGCTGGTCGGGGTCCTTGCGCAACAACATGGCGGTGATCGCCTCGAGCGGGGCGGGCACCCCGGTCATGGGCGGCACCGGTTCCTGCACGTGCTTGTACGCAATCGCCACCGGGGTGTCGCCGCTGAACGGCGGCGACCCGGTCAGCATCTCGTAGAGCACACACCCCAGCGAGTACAGGTCACTTCGCTGATCGAGGACACGCCCTTGGGCTTGTTCGGGCGAGAAGTACGTGGCGGTCCCCATCACCGCACCGGTCTGGGTGAGGTTGACCCGGTCACCTGCGGTGAGCGCCTGGGCGATGCCGAAGTCGGCGACCTTCACCTCCCCGACACTCGAGATCATGATGTTTCCCGGCTTCACGTCGCGGTGCACGACACCGTGACGGTGGGCGAAGTCCAACGCGGCGGCGACACGCGCCGCGATCTCGGCGGCCTGGGTGGCCGGCAGGGGTCCGCCGCTGCGGATCAGCTGCGACAGGCTCTGACCGTCGACGTACTCCATCACGATGAAGTACGTCCCGAACTCCTCACCCCAGTCGTGGATGGCGACGATGTTGCCGTGGGTGAGTCGGGCGGCGGCCTGGGCCTCACGACGGAACCGCTCCACGAACGTCTCGTCACGGGCGTATTCGGGGAACAGCACCTTGACCGCCACCGGACGGTTCAACAGGCGGTCCTCGGCGAGGTACACGTCGGCCATCCCGCCCCGGGCCAGTCGACGCTGCAACTCGTAGCGACCGTTGAACACCGTGGGTTCAAGCGGATCGCCACCACCCGTGTCTGCGGGTGCACCAGGAGTGTCAGACATCCCCGCCAGCCTAACGACCCGCCCGAGGCGGCAGGGCGAGCGCAGCGTCGAGCACGGTCCGGGCGATGGGGCCGGCGACCGACGACCCGGTGGCGTCACCGCCCTCCTGGTTCAACACGACCACGGCGAGCGCGAGGTGGGCCTCCCCGGGCGGGCCGGCGAACGCCACGATCCACGTGTGCTGCCGTTCGGGTTCGCCGAACCCCAACTGGGCGGTCCCGGTCTTGCCCCCGACCTCCACCCCGTTGGTGGCCAGCACCGAGGCGGTGCCCCGGGTGGCGACATCGATCATGGCGTCCCGCAGAATCTGGTTGCCGGCGGGGTCGAGGGGCGTCAGCCACGGACGGGGTTCCTCACGGCGCACCACACCCCCACCCCGGTCGGTGATCTCACGGACCACCGTCGGAGTCATCATGATCCCGCCGTTGCCGATCGCTCCGGCCACCAACGCCATCTGCAGCGGGGTGGCCACCACGTCGTTTTGACCAATGGACGCTTGAGCCAACTTGGGGAGGTCCCGGGTGAACTCGGTGGGGAACACCGACTCGGCGGGGTTGGGCAGGTCGATGGGCGCAGAAGCGTTGAAACCGAACGCCTCGGCGCCGGCCACCATGCCGTCAGGCCCGACGGTCTCGACCCCCATGCGGGAGAACGCCGTGTTGCACGACACCCGCAGGATCTCAACGAGGTTGCCACCACATGCCGACCCACCGAAGTTGGTGATCGGCACCTCGGTCAGCGGCGGCACCCAGGCCGCCTCCACCGGGTAGACCGGTTCGGTGGCGGTGACGGTCCCCTGACGGATCCCCGCCCCGGCGGTGACGAGCTTGAACGTCGACCCGGGGAAGTAACGCTCCTGGTAGGCCTTGGTCAGCAGCGGGTTCCCGGGGGCGTCCACCAACGCGTCCCACGCCACCTGTGACGCACCCAGGTCGACCGTGGACAACAGGTTCGGGTCATAAGACGGGTTCGACCACAACGTGAGTATCTCCCCGGTGCGCGGGTCGAGCACCACCACCGAACCCTCACGGTCACCGAGCGCCTGGGACGCCACCTCTTGCAGCCCGGCGTCAACCGACAGTCGAACATCACCGACCGTGGGTCGGTCGGTGAACAGGTCACGCCACCCCGCCACCTGCTGGCCGAAAGTGGACCCGACCAACTCGGCGTTGTAGGTGTCCTCCACGCCGCTGGCGCCGTAGAGGAACGAGAAGTACCCGGTGACCGGGGCCATGAGTTCCCCGAGGGGGTAGCGACGCTCCCGGGCGAACCCACCGGCGTTCGTCACGTCGACGGTCTCGGCCACGACACGTTCGTCGGCGGACACGATGAGTCCACGCTCGCGGGAGAAGTCCCGCTGGATCTGACGGGTGTTTGCCGGGTTGTCCCGGTAGTCGTCGGCGCGCAGCACCTGCACGACGTTGAGTTGGGCGAACAACACGACGTACACGGCCACCAGCACCACACCGAGCCGTCGGATCTGACGGTTCACGCGTCGGCCCTGCCTGCCACGACGGGCTGTCCATCACGTTGGGCCGCCCGGCGGTTGTTGCCGTCGGAGATCCGCACCAGCAACGCCACCAACAACCAGCTGCCGAGGAGGCTCGACCCGCCGTAGGAGACGAACGGCAAGGTGATGCCGGTGAGGGGCAGGACCCGGGTCACCCCGGCCACGATGATGAACGCCTGCACACCCACCAACGCCGACAACCCGGTGGCCAGCAACGTGTCGAACGGGTTGTCGGCACGCACCGCGGTGCGCAAGCCGGTGCCCACCAGCAACAAGAACGCCACCAGCACGGCGGTCGCCCCGAAAAGACCGAGCTCCTGGGCGATCACGGCGAAGATGAAGTCCGTCTCGGCCACCGGGATGGCCACCTGACCGGACTGGCCGAGGCCGGTACCGACCATGCCACCGTCGGCGATGGCGAACGTGGACTGGGCGATCTGATACCCCTCGCCGGTCACGTCCTCCCACGGGTCGAGCCACACCCGTACCCGGCGTTGCACGTGGTCGAAGGTGCTCCACGCGAACACGGCGCCAGCGGCGAACAAGGTGCCGCCGACCGCCAGGTACGAGGCCCGGGCCGTGGCGACCCACAACATCACGACGAACAGGGCGAAGAACAGCAGCGACGAACCGAGATCGGTCTGGTACATCATCACGAGCAGCGACACCCCCCACGCCACCAGCACCGGTCCGAGGTGTTTGGGGTCGGGGATGCGCAGCCGTCCGACCCCCCACGACCCCATGGCCAGCAGTTCCCGCTTCTCCACGAGGTACGCAGCGAAGAACACGGCGAGGGCCACCTTGGCGAACTCGCCGGGCTGGAACGTCACCGGCCCGAACGACACCCAGATGCGCGCACCACCCACCGTGGTACCCAACGGGGTGAACGGCAAGGCGATGAGCACGAGTCCGAACAACCCGATGGTCCACCGATAGGTCGACAGGTTTCGACTGTTGCGCAGCACGGCGAGCACACCGGTGAACAACCCGACGCCGAGCACCGTCCACATCATCTGCAACCCGGCGAGTTCGGGGTCGATGCGGGCGATCATCACGTACCCGAGTCCGTTGAGTACGCCGGCGAGCGGCACGAACGTGGGGTCCGCCTGGGGCGCCAGCCAACGCATCACCAGGTTCACCACGGCGAGGAACCCGACGAGACCAACGGCGAACGCCACGAATCCCTCGGGAGCGACACCGTTGAGACCCAGTCCGGCGAGCAGATGGGCGGCGATCACGAACACGGCGACGAGGGCCAACAGCCCAAGTTCAGTGTTGCGTCGACCCACGACCCCTCACGCCCCCGGCGCCGGGGCGGGCGCCGGCGGAAGCACCGTGGTGGGGACCACCGTGAGCGGCGGGGTCGTCGTCGTCGGGGACGCCAGAACCCGACGGGACCCCTCACCGAGCCGACGCGCCTGGTCCTCGGCCTCGGCCTGGGACCCCCACACCACCGGGTCGTCGAGGGTGCGGCGACCGAGTTCGCTCAGGTCGTCGACCTGTACGCCGGTCACCGCCACCTCCCGCGGTTCGAACCACAACACGCCCTCAGGTGGACGACCCTGGAACACCACCACCTCGGTGCCGCCGGGATCGACCCCGAGGAACCAGGCGTTGCGTGCCCACAACCACACGCCTCCGGCGGTCACAGCGACGAGCACCACGAGCGCACCGAGGAACGCCGCCACCCGCCAGGTGAACCGACTGCGCGGAACCGACTCTTCGGGACGGGCCGGTGTCGTCGACGCGCTCGTCGATGACGGACCCGTCGGGTCGCCGGCGGGGTCGACAGGGTCAACGGGTGCGGGCAGGTCGACGGGGCCGGTGCCAGGAACCGGTGCAGCGTCCACGACGTCGAGCACCACGACGGTGACGTTGTCGCGGCCACCCGCAGCGTTGGCTCGACGGACGAGTTCCGCAGCGGCGTCGGCGGGTTCGGTGACGCTGCGCAACACCTCGGTGATGACGGTGTCGTCCACTTCGTTGGTCAGACCGTCCGAACACAGGACATACCGGTCACCGGTGACCAACGGAAGGTCCCACGTGTCGACCTCCACCACGGCGTCGACACCGAGCGCCCGGGTGATCACGTTGCGCTGCGGATGGGTGAGCGCCTGATCGGCGGTGATGCGCCCCTCACGTTCCCACTGGGCGACGAGGCTGTGGTCAACGGTCACCTGCTCCACCACCGTGTCGTTCGTGGCGAGACGGTAGGTGCGCGAGTCCCCGACGTTGACGAGCCGCAACACATCGGTGCCGTCCGCCCCCTCACCTCGCACCAGGGCGATGGCGGTCAACGTCGTCCCCATGCCCGCCAGACCCGGATCTTCGAACGACTTGGTGATCACGGCGGCGTTGGCCTGTTCCACCGCCACGGGGAGTACGGCCCCGCCCTCGGCGCCGACGAGGCCGACCACCGTCTCGGTGGCGATCGCCGAAGCCACCTCACCACCTCGATGACCGCCCATGCCGTCGGCCACCAGCCAAAGGTGCGCCGAACTGTGGAAGGCGTCCTGGTTCTCGGTGCGGACCTCACCGACGTCGGTGGCCGCTCCGTAGCGCAGCACGGTCATCGGAACTCCGCCACGACACCACCGACGCCGAGCCGGTCACCGGATCGCACATGGTGGGCGCCACCGAGGCGTTGACCGTTGATCCACGTCCCGTTCGTCGACCCGGTGTCCTCCACCGCCCATCCGCCGGCCGGGTCGGCGAACACCCGGGCGTGGTGGGTGGACACGAACGCGTCGTCAAGGGCGATGGTGCACGCCGATGATCGTCCGATGGTGACCTCACCCGCACCTAACGGAAAGGTCCGACCGGCGAGTGACTCGGGTGCGACGACGACGAGTTGGGTGAGTGTGGACGCCGGTTGGGGATGTCGGGGTGGCACGACCGCAGAGGCGCCGGTGGGTGGTTCGGCGACCGGGACACCAAGCGGACGGCGGCTGGGCACCGGCGGTGGCGGCCCGGCCGGGTCCACGGAGTTCACCAGACCCTGTTGAGGGGACTGCAGTTCGGCCCACACGGCGCGCACCACGCGGAACAAGAACAGGTACAGCAGCACCAGCAGGGACACCTTGAACAACGCCAGGAGTTGGGCGGACATCGGCGCGAACCCTACCGACCGGTGTCCGACGTGCACGCAGCGGCCGCAGCCCCCAACGCCGTCACGACGCCTCGAACCGAAGCTGGATGTCACCGAACCCCAACACGTCACCGTCGGAGAGGACGTGGTCGGCGACCCGGAGCCCGTTGACCTTCGTCCCGTTGGTCGAACCGAGATCCACGAGAACGAACTCGTCGCCGCGGGGCCTGATCTCGGCGTGGTGGCGGGACACCTTGGCGTCCTGCAGCACGATCTCACAGTCCGGCAACCGACCCAGACGCACCGGCTCGTCGTCAAGGGGGAACCGGGTGCCGTCAGGCAACACGATGGTGCCGGCACCGACCCCGCCGGGACCGGCCAGAAGTTGGGCGTCGATACGGAACTCTCCGACCCGCAGGCCGTCGTCTCGGACCACGGCGACCGCCACCGGTCCGGGGAACACGTAGCGCTCGTCACGGGCGTGGGCCCGGGCGGCGTCAGCGAGCTCCGACTCGAGTTGGGTGCGGATGCCCTCGAACGCCTCGGCGTCCTCGGGGGAGACCGACACGGTGAAGTGGTTCGGCACCACGGTGCGTCCCCGGACGTCGACACTGCGGCGGATGTCCATCTCGCGTGCCATGCGGCGACCCAGCTCGACGGGGCGCACCCCGGAACGGAACACCCGCGCGAACACCCCCTCGACGAGGTTCTCGAGGCGTCGTTCGAATCCGCCGATGCCCACGCTCCCAGCCTACCGACGATTCAACCGTGGGACCGGGGAGACCAGTCGAGGCGGACTCAGTCGCAGCACGAGTCACGCCAACCACACGCACTGCACCGTTCGTGCGCGTGTTCGGGCGCCATCTTCCCGCCGCACAGCGGGCATTCACCAAAGGTGCCCAACGGCGAACGGGCACACGAGGGCGGCACCGCCGTCTCGGCTGGCCGGAATGGGAGGGTGTCGGGTGAACCGGTTGGCGCTTCGGTGTGGGACGCGTCCATGGGTGCGATGGTAGGTACCCGGGACAGACGACGGGTGGAATGTCAGACTCGCGTCATGCCAGCACCCGACGAGGTGGTCTTCGACCCCGACCAGGTCAGCGCCGAATGGCTCGGCGAGGTCCTCGTTGGCGCCGGGGAGGCCACCGGGACGCTCAACGGACTCGACGGTGTCCACATCGGGGCGGGAAAGGTCGGGGACAACGTCCGGTTCACGCTGGACTGGTCGCCGGCGGGAAGTGGACCAGCCACCGTGGTCGGGAAGTTCCCCTCACCGGACCCGATGAGTCGGGCGGCGGGCGCGGCGCTCGGAAACTACGAACGGGAGGTGCGGTTCTACGAACTGCTGGCCGACACCGTGGCGGTGCGCGCGCCCCGATGTCACCTCGCCCACCTCGACCCCGCCACCGGCGACTTCGTTCTCATCCTCGACGACCTCGCCCCCGCCGAGGTCGGCGACCAGATCACCGGATGTTCAGTGGAGGAAGCCACCGCGGCGGTGAGCGAACTCGTGGCGCTCCACGCGCCCCGCTGGGGCGACCCGCGCCTCGACGACCACCGGGCGTGGCTCGGTCCACGACTGGTCGGTGGAGGCCAGGCGCTCGCCGACGCCTGGCACATGATGCTGCCGGGGTTCCTGGCGCGTTACGAGGGGCGTATCGACCCTCAGGCGGCGGCCATGGCCACTCGCTTCAGCGAGAGCGTGGGCCGGTGGGTTGACCTGAGTCCGGGCGACCCGACGGTGACCCACAACGACTACCGCCTCGACAACATCCTGTTCGGGGTCGACGAGGACGGCACGTACGCAGCGGTCGTGGACTGGCAGACCGTCGGTACCGGACCGGGCATCGCCGACGTGTCGTACTTCATTGGTGCCGGGCTGGTACCCGAGCTGCGACGGGAAGTGGAGCGCGACCTTGTGGAGCGCTACGTGACGCTGCTGGCGGCGACGGGGATCGACACCGACCCTGACGACATGTGGGACGCGTACCGACTGACGTGCCCGGCTGGTCTCGTCATGGCGGTGTTCGCCTCGACGGTGGTGGCCCCCGGGGAACGCAGCGACGACATGTTCCTCGCCATGGCGGAACGACACGCCCTGCAGATGGCGGACCTGGGGGTCCCGGCGATGTTGGAGGCGATGTGAGCGTCAACGAGCCGTCGCCGCCTGGCGCAGACGTGCGACTCACAGCGCTCGACGAGGCGTTCGTGCACCAGATCCCCGAGCCGCTGGTCCACACCGCCACCCACCACGAACACTGGCGGGAGAGCTACTTCTTCGTCGCCCATCCCCGCACCGGCGCCCCCACCGACGACGTGGTGATCACCACGCTCGCCACCTACCCGCAGCGCCAGGCCATGGACAGCTACCAGATGGGTCGCCAGGGCGGGAACCACGTGTTCGCCCTCCACGCCAGGGACTGGGCGGGCGACCCGCATCGCACCGAGGCCGGTCCGGTGGGCGTCGATGTCGTGGAGCCGTACCGCACCGTTCGGGTGACCGTGGAGGAGGCACCGACGGTCACCAACACCCTGGATCTCACCTTCACGGCGCGCACCGAGCCGTACGCGTTGCGGCGCGGCACGATGCGCTGGCGGGACGAAGTGATCTGGGATCAGAGCCACATGTTCCAATCCGGAACGTTCAACGGCACCTACACCCGCAACGGGGAAACCCGGGTCATCAACGACTGGGTTGGCCAGCGGGACCACTCCTGGGGCATCCGGGACCACGCCCGCTGCCCCATGTGGATGTGGCTGGCGCTGCAGTTCGATGACGAGATGCTGGGGGTGTGGCACTGGGAGTACGCCAACGGTGCCCCGGTGTACACCGACGGGTGTGCCGCACCGACCTTCGACGCCGGCGGTGGCGCTCCCGTCCCGCTCACCGGGTTCACCCATGACCTGTGGTTCACCGACGGCACAGGCTCACCGGTCGACTACGGACGTGACGGCCTCGACGCCGTCGGTCTGGCCGGCAGCGTGACCATGCGGTTCGCCAACGGACGGACCGTCACGGTCCACGGGGAGGGCGAACGTGCCGCGCCGTATGGTGAGCGCGGCGGGGGGCAGTACTTGTTGCGGATCACCAGCGACGACGGCCGCAAAGGTGTCGGGATCTACGAGGTGACGGGGGCGCACCACCACCGGTTTTTCCCGGTGGCGCGCGCCGATCGCCTCCCTCCCGGGTAGGCCCGCTCTCCGCCCGACCCGACGGCGTCGACGATCCACCCGTACGCTTTCCCCATGGGATCCCCACGCCCTCGTCTCGTCCGTAAGTGGACTCGGCAATTCGTAGTGGTGGCCCTCTGCGTGCTCGGTGTGGTGGCAATGACCACCAGCACCGAGCATCTCCGGGGTCTGGGACAGGTGACCCTGTCGTCACCTGCAGCTGTCCCCGGCGACGTCAGCTCAACGAGTGACGGTGACCCGACCCATGGTGCACACCACTCGCACGAATCATCCGGTCAACATGGTGGTGGAGTCCACCTGATGGTGTTGTGCATGTTGGTGGTCGCCACCGTGGCCACCCTCGTACGTACGTCATCCCGACAGTCGGCCAGCGTGGTACTCACCACGACCGGAGCAGGGTCCGGGTCGCACATCGCCACCGCCGCATCTCGCCCACCCCCCGTTGCGTGGCCGCACGGCCGCCTCTGCGTGTTTCTGCGTTGATGACAGCACCCGAACCCTGGTTCGGGTCAGCACCGGTTCCCCGACGAGCGACGACGCAATGAGCGTTCGGGTCGCTCGTAGGAGCAATGACGCAGAAGTTCATCATCGACAAGGAGATCGCAATGCACACCAAAATCCAGCAATACTCCGGAATGCACACCCGGCTCAGTGGCCGCACGCGGCGAGCAGTTGCCATTGCGGCAATCCTCGCCGTCACGGGGCTCGTCACCTCGTGTGGAAGTGGCGGACACGGGCACGAGAACAGTGCCGTACCCACCAACGCACGGACCATCTCCGTCACCGCCGACGGCCTTGCGTTCTCGCCGGATCGCATGACCGCTCGAGTCGGCGAGGCGTTGTCGATCGAGTTGACCTCGGTCGACATTGCCCACGACCTCAACGTGGACGCCTTTGATGGCCATGTGTACGCCGAGGCCGGACAAACCGCAGAAGGTGGCTTCACCGCATCCTCCGCAGGCGAGTTCGATTACTACTGCTCCATCCCGGGACACCGGGAAGCCGGCATGGAAGGCACGCTCGTCGTCGAGGAGTGAATCGACGGACATCACCCCGTGGCGGCATCGCGCGTATGTTCGATGCCGTCACGGGGAGTCGGTACGCTGCCTCAATGGCCCGGAGACGCCCGACCTCGACCTCGAACTTTGGGGTGGGAAGACGGGAGGGCCATGACGCCACCGGGTTCTACGAGCGGTTCCGCTCACCGGAGCTGACGACCGAGGACACCGTCCTGCCGCCCGAACCGGTCGCCGAACCGTTCGTATGCGGAGACGCCCGAAACATGGACACGATCGCCGACGGGTCGGTGGCCCTCGTCGTGACCTCGCCGCCGTATTTCGCCGGGAAGCAGTACGAAGAGGAGCTCGAACGGGACGGGATCCCGTCGTCATACCTCGAGTACCTCGAGATGCTGACCGAGGTGTTCGCCGAATGCGCCCGCAAACTCGAACCCGGTGGCCGCATCGCCGTGAATGTCGCCAACCTGGGGCGCAAGCCCTACCGGAGTCTGTCCGCCGACGTGATCCGCATCCTCGAACACGACCTCGGTCTGCTGTTGCGGGGGGAACTTGTGTGGCAGAAAGGTGAGGGGGCCAGCGGCTCGTGTGCGTGGGGGTCGTGGCGCAGTCCGGCCAACCCGGTGCTCCGTGACCTCACCGAACGGGTCATCGTGGCCTCAAAGGGTCGGTTCGACCGGGCCCGCACCGCCAAACAACGCGCCGCGCAGGGCCTGCCGCACGTTACGACGCTGCTTCCCGAAGACTTCCTGGCCCTCACCGTTGACGTGTGGTCCATCCCCCCCGAGAGCGCCCGACGCGTCGGCCACCCCGCACCGTTCCCCGTCGAACTCCCCGAGCAACTCATCCGGCTGTACACCTACGCCGACGACCTGGTCCTCGACCCGTTCATGGGGTCGGGTTCGACCCTGGTGGCGGCTGCACGACTGGGTCGGCGCTACGTCGGGTACGACCTCGATCCCAGTTACGTCGACATGGCACGCCAACGGGTCATTGCGGAGGGAAACCCGACCACCGCGGACATCCCCGCCGAGATCAGTGACCTCGCGGCGCGCAAACTCGCCGAACGGGAACTCACCGAAGCGGGCTTCGTGGTCACCGGACGGGACGTCAAGGTGCCCGGCGGCGGGGTGAGCATCGACATCGACGCCGTCGACAAGACCGGTCGGCGCTGGTTGTTCGAGGTGGCGGGGTCGTTCACCTCACAGCGTGGCGGGTTGAGTCGCACCGACACGGTGTGGCGGCATCTCGGTCGGGCGGCGGCAATTGGGGGTCGGGTGCCGGGCGTTCCCGTCGTGGTGCTCACCACCCGTCTTCCACGGCGACGCAGCGAGGGTGATCTGGCCCTGCGGGCCGCCGGACCCGCCGTGATCCACGACGTGGTGGATCTGCTCGATCCGGAGGCGCTCGGTCGGCTGGCGGCGTACGCCGGGCGACGGGTCAAGCCGCTGGTCGGGTACTGGACCGACGCCGACCTGTCGCGCTGACCATGCCGGGGCAACTCACGGAGATCACCGAATTGGCGACGGCGCTCGGCGTGCTGCCCGCTGGTCTCGACCGCCTTGTCGAGCGGCCCACCCCACCACCGGAGTTCGCCAACGTCGACGGCGACACGTGGGACCGGCTGGTCGGGTTGTGGCGGACCGGGAATCACCGGGGGGACTTCCTGGCGGGGGCGGCAAACGGAGCAGCTTTCGCCGCTGCGCTCGACGGCCTGCGCGGACGCCCGCCTCGTCGGGTTGAGTGGAAGGGCCCCCACCGCACCCCCGGCGACGACACCGTGCCCGCCGACCTGCGCATCGACCACGTCTACCTCGTCAGCTGCAAGTACCTGTCACGGGTCCTGTCGAACCCGGGTCCTCCCCGGCTGTTCGAGAATCTCATGGCCGGTGAGGGTCGAAGCGGGGTGCACTGGTTCGCCGAGTGCGCTCCCGACGAGTTCCAGGCGTTCTACGCCACGGCCGTGGACCACGCCGGACTCGTCGGCTCCCTGCCGGCGGCAGTGACGGACCTGAGTCGGGAGCAGCAACACCAACTGAAAGTGGCGTTCCCCGACCGGGTGCTGCCCGCACCGCTGACGGGTCCGTGGGCGGCACTGTGTCGAGGGGTGGCCGAAACGTCGGCGCACCGCTGGCGTCAGGCAATGCCGACGCAGCGCCACCGACTCCGGATGCTGTGGCGGTTGTTGCGCATCGCCTCGGTCACCTATTTCGTGCTGGGCACCCAGCCGTCACGCGGCAACGTTCCACCGGCCACCCTGCGACTGCGCGTCGACGCCGCATGGGACTGGTCACAGCGGTTCGACCTCAGAGGCCTTGAGGTCACGGCACGTTCGGCCGGCCAGCCGGAGGTGGCGTGGAAGGCAATGGTCCACGACCGCGACAGCGGCCTCGACCGGGTTGTCGAAGGTCACGTCGAGGTGCGCTGGAGCCATGGCCGCTTCAAGGGTTCACCCGAGGCCAAGGTGTACCTCGACACCCCGCACACCGAGGTGCCGGGCTATCACCCGCTGGTGTGACGGATCGTCAGCGGACGATGGCGACACCGGTTGCGTCGGCGGCTTCGCTGAGACTGCCGAGGTCGCTCAGGTTGGTGAAACCGAGACCTTCCATGGTCTCAATGGCGGCCGCTGAACGGTTCCCGCTGCGGCAGTAGATGAGGTAGGTGCCTGCGGGGTCGAGTTCGGTGATGCGGGCATCGAAATCGGCGGACTGCACGTCGATGTTGAGGGCGCCGTCAAGGTGCCCACCAGCAAACTCTTCGGGGGTCCGCACATCAATGAGTACCGCTCCCGACGCCACCTGGGCGGCGGCTTCGGCACTCTGGGTGGACGACGACGAGCAACCGACCAGAGCGACCGGCGACAGGGCGGCGAGGGCGGCAACGACGACGAGCGAGGATCGGAGTCGTGGGTTCATGCGCTCACTATATACCCCTAGGGGTATGTGCTTCCACCCGTCGACGCTTCAGCTGCTCCCCCACCAGCCTCGACAGGGCCAGCGAGGCGCACACCATGCCGACCGACCCGGTGGCCATGAGCGGGAACTCGCCCATCAACACCCCGTACGTGCACCACAACATCCCCGATGTACCCGACAGCACCCAACGCCACAGCGACACCCCACTTACCGACGAGGACCGCCACGCCGCCCAGGCCTGCGGACCCAGACCGATGACGAGGCCCAACACCAACATCGCCCCGATGGCACCCATGACCAATGACGCGGCCAGACCGGTGGCCCACAGCAGCATCCACCACAGGTCGTTGGGCCCCCGGCGGGACCACAACAACGCCAGCTGCAGACCGCTGAGCACCGTGGCGGCCAGCGCGGTGAGCAACACCACCACCAATCCACTGGTGATGCCGTAACTGACCCAGCCCAGCTCGGTCACGAAGTAGATGCCGGTCCCAATGGGGGACAGCCCCGACAGCGAACGGGTGCGCAGGATCCGCAACGGTTGGGGAATCAACTCACACAGGAACACCGCCATGGCGGCGAGACCAACCACCTCGGCGACTGTCACGCCGAGATCCTAAACGACCCCCGGGCGGGCACCATGGGCGGCCCATCGGCAAGACTGAACGGCACCCCACCACCAACCGCACCACGGGAGTGGCCACCATGAGCTCGTACGCACCCGCAACACCCTCCCCGACCCCACCGGTCGGACACCTCGACCTGGTCCCCACCCCAACGGGGGACATTCCGACCATCGTCGACGCCGCCCGCGCCGCCTACGACCACGGTGTCACCCGCTCCTACGACGCCCGCATCGCCCGCTTGCGTGCCCTGCGGGCGGTGCTCGTCGACGGGGAGGCCGAACTGCTCGAGGCATTGCGCGCCGACCTCCGCAAACCCGACATCGAGGGCTGGGCCACCGACATTGCCGTGACCATCGGCGAAATCGACTTCATGATGAAGCACCTTCGCCGCTGGATGCGGCCCGAACGGGTCCGCCTGCCACTCGCGTCGATGCCGGGCAGGGCGCGTGTCGTGCGCGAACCGTTGGGCGTCGCACTCGTCATCGCGCCGTGGAACTACCCGGTGCAATTGATGATCGGCCCGATGGCCGCCGCCATTGCCGCCGGCAACGCCGTGGTCGGCAAGCCGAGCGAACTGGCCCCCACGGTGGCGACCACCCTCGGAACCCTCATCGCCCGCCACCTCCCCGGTGACGAGGTGGGCATCGTGCAGGGTGGCGTCGAGGAAACGACGGTGCTGTTGGAACAGCGCTTCGACCACATCCTCTACACCGGCAACGGTCGAGTGGCGCGGGTCGTGATGGAGGCGGCCGCCAAACACCTGACTCCGGTCACCCTCGAACTCGGAGGAAAGTCCCCCGCCATCGTGGCCGCCGACGCCGACGTCGCCACCGCCGCCAAGCGCATCGCCTGGGGCAAGTTCCTCAACGCCGGCCAGACCTGCATCGCTCCCGACCACGTGCTCGTGGACCGGCGCGTCGAGGCGGCGTTCAACGACGCACTGGTCGGGGCCATCAGCGAGTTCTACGGCGTCGACCCCCGACAGAGCCCCGACTACGCACGCATCGTCAACGCCGGCCACTTCCGCCGACTCGAGAAATACCTGGGCGAGGGCCAGGTCATCCACGGCGGGGAGACCGACGCCGACGACCTGTTCATCTCCCCCACGGTGATCACCGATGTGGAACCGGGCGCTGCGGTGATGACCGACGAGATCTTCGGTCCGGTGCTGCCCATCGTCGCGGTCGACGACGTGGAGGCCGCCATCGCCCACGTGAACGCACACGACAAACCGCTGGCGCTCTACGTGTTCAGCCGGTCACGAGCCACGTCGGACCGCGTCCTGGCCGCCACGAGCTCGGGTGGAGCGTGCGTCAACCACGTGGTGTACCACGTCGCCGCTCCCGGGCTTCCCTTTGGCGGGGTGGGCCCCAGCGGCATGGGCGCCTATCACGGCCGCGCCGGATTCGAGACGTTCTCGCACCGCCGCAGCGTGCTGTCCAAACCGACCACCATCGACCCGCCGGTGGCGTACCCGCCGTTCACTGAGGCGAAGAAGCGTCTGATCCGCCGGTTCCTCTGATCGGGTGGGGCGGCCCGCCCCTCACGAGAACGACGTCGGCCCGTCGGGGTCGTCGACCACCCGGGCGGCGGCGTCGAGCCACGACAGGTGGGCGTGACGGAGTTGGGGTGGCGGCATCGCCGGGTAGGTGCGCAGCACGTCTGGGGTGGGTCCGATGGCAAGCACGTCCCGACCGATGAGCCCGTCTGGGCCGGCGGGAGGTTCCTCCACCCGCGCCAGCCAACCGAAGTCCATCCGTTCGATTCGCACCCACTCGGCCAGATCAGGCCCGAAATGGCCCCTGGCCAGTTGCCACGCAAGGTGCTCGGGAACTGAAACTCGCTGCATACAACCTCCCTGGTCACAATCTCGACGCACCAAGGACGTAAAGATGTTACCCAGCGCCGCCACACCAGCGGCGTGTTGTTACCTGATGCAACAAGTATGTCTACCCATAGCCAGTGAGTTGTGGATCCCTCAGCCGACGCCGAGGAGATCAACCACGAAAACCAGCGTCTCCCCACCCTTGATTACCCCGCCGGCACCGGCCGCGCCGTACCCCTTGTGAGGCGGGATGGTGAGTCGGCGACGGCCACCGACCCGCATGCCGACCACACCCTCATCCCATCCGGTGATCACCTGGCCGGCGCCGAGACGGAAACCGAACGGGTCGTTGCGATCCCACGAGGCGTCGAACTGCTGGGCGTCGCTCCACGCCACACCGACGTAGTGGACGGTCACGACGGCGCCAGCGACGGCCTCAGCACCGTCCCCGACGACGAGATCGTCGATCACGAGATCGGCGGGCGGATCACCAGCTGGAATGTCGACGGCGGGCTTGGTCGGATCGGTGGAAGTCATGGGACCACACTACGCGGCGCGCCCATGACCCATCTCAGTAGACGGTGGCGGACACCACCATCCCGTTCGTCACGACAAGGTTCACGCGATCTCCCCGGTAGTCCCTCGAGATCACGAACGACTCACCGTCACGCTCAACGACCCGCACCGTGAGGCCCATCGCGCTCAGGCTCTCGATGGCCTCAACCTCCGGAAGACCGACGATGGCGCCGAGATCAGCGTCGAAACCCGGCCCACCAGCAGCCGGGCCCTCAACGACCGTGACGTCGGGCGCGGCATCGATCGGCATCGGTTCGGGCAGGTCGGTGACCGGCGGCTCGGCCACGTCCACGTCGGCGACCCCGAAGAACTCATCGGTCACCGCCACCGCCGTCCACCATGAGTCCGTCGCATCCGTATACCGGTACCCCGGCAATGCCCAGGTCAGCCCGTCAACGTCAACGAACGGCACGAATGTGCGCTCAACGGACACCAACGTGACCACCTCCGAAACCACGTCGGGTCCACCGAAAGGCTCAGGGACGGGTTCGATCGACATCGTCGGATCCTCGCCGGGCACCGCGCCACTGCCAATGAACCCGGGGGACACCGCACCACCGCCCTCACCCGACACGCCGTCCACCCCGGCCCCACCACTGTCCGACGACACCGGGACGTCACCCGCAACGGAACCCGTCGAGCGGCCCGCACCCGCCATCGGCATGGCGTACCCCCCGCCCGCACCAATCCGTGCCAGAGCCTCCTCCGCGGACAACGTGGGGTACGGCCCGAGCCGCTCAGGCGATCCGAGCATCCCCGACGCCGACGTTCCCCCGTCGCCAACGGTGTAGATGCCGGTCACTCCCGACGGCACCCCGTCGACCAGATAGGTCGCCTCCAGCCCCTTCCATCTCGGCGAGGCCTCAAGCAGTGACAACTCGGCGCCGTCGCCGAACACGCCGCGCGCCGTGGCCACCAACTCGTCATCAGAGGGCAACACCACACCGGGCCCGAGCGGCTCACACTCCGCCACGCCCACAATGGCGTCAGACGAACCCGCGCCGTCATCGACCGGGTCGACCGGCACAGCGGGAGTCGTGCACACCGAAACGGACGCCATACCTTGCGGGCTCATCCACCACGATCCGCCCGACGACACGTTCACGAACATCTCGTCGGTGTCGCCACCGACCCGCCAACCGCCACCCTGATCAGCGGGAATCGCCACAGGGTCACCCGGCACGCCGAGGCGAGCCGCCAGATCAGCAACCTCATCAACATCAACGGTCGGCCATCGCCAGGCGTCGGCCTCCCCGGCAGCAACCCCGACCCCGGGAGCCAACACGAAGCTCGGCACGGCGTAGGAAGACGAGAGGGCGCCGTCGGCCATCCTCGCCTCGTTCGCCGACCCTGCCGCCCCGACGATGCGAGGGGGGGCCGGCACAGACGAACATCCAATCAACACCGCTGCGAACGCCACCACCGACACCACCGTCGCCCGACGCATGAGATGTGCTCGCTTTCGCATCGCCACACTCCTGATCGACCCGGCGCACCGGCGCACGCACCGTGGCGTCCCCAAAGTCTAGAAGCCGGAGGTGGCCCGGTCGGATCGCCCGATGGTTGGCGTAACCCGCCCACTGGGCCATACTGCTGGTCGCGAGGGGAGTATCCCGCCACGGCGTCATCGTCATCACGGCAGCCCGGTCCGTCCGGCAGTCCCGGTGTCGCCGGCCCGGTCGTCAACGGCGACCGGGTGGGAGAGACCTCCGGTACGTATCGGCGCGGCCTGCGCCCCCATCGACCGGAGGACCCATGACCACCACGGGCACAAGCCCCAAGGCGAACTGGCACACCGCCACCGCCACCGAAACCACCGCCGGGCTCGACGTCGACCCCGCCGAGGGACTGACGAGCGCGGCGGTCGAGGAGCGTCGTGCCGAGTTCGGCATGAACCGGCTGGCCGACACCCCGCGGCGACCCCGATGGAAGGTGTTCCTCGACCAGTTCCGCAGCGCCATCGTTCTCATCCTCATCGGGGCGGCGGTGCTGTCAGGCCTCGTCGGGGACATCAAGGACCCGATCGTGATCGGCGCGGTGCTGCTCATCAACGCCGTGCTCGGGTACATCCAGGAATCACGAGCGTCGGACGCCCTCGCCGCCCTCGAACGCATGCTGGTGAGTACCGTGCGGGTCAGGCGCAACGGGGTGATCACCGAAATCGCCACCGACGAGGTCGTACCGGGCGACATCGTGCTCGTCGAGGCCGGCGACCGCATCCCCGCCGACGGACGCCTCCTGCTCGCCGCCAACCTCGCCGTCGACGAATCGTCGCTCACCGGTGAGTCCGTCGCCGTTGACAAGGACGCCCACCACATCGCCGACGACGGCGCAGCCATCGGTGACCGGCACGCCATGGTGTTCATGAACACCACCGTCACCCGGGGCCGCGGCGAGTTCGTCGTGACCGCCACCGGCATGGCGACCGAAATGGGTCGCGTGGCGGACCTGCTCAACGAGGCCGAACCGGGCCCCACACCCCTGCAACGTCAGCTTGACCGGCTCGGGAAACGACTGGCCGCCATCGCGCTCGTGGCGGTCGCCCTCGTGTTTGCACTGCAGTTGTTCCAAGGTGCGGGCCTCGCCGACGCCGCGCTCGGAGCGGTGGCGCTGGCAGTGGCCGCCATCCCCGAAGGCCTGCCCGCCGTCGTGACCGTCACGCTCGCCATCGGCATCTCCCGCATGGCCCGCCACAACGCCATCGTGAAACGACTGCACTCGGTCGAAACCCTGGGGTCGACCTCAGTGATCTGTTCGGACAAGACCGGCACGCTCACCATGAATCAGATGACCCCCCGCGAGTTCGTCCGGGGAGGACGCGTCTACGTGGTCCCCAGCGAACCCAACGGCGGGCTGCACACCGGGGAGGGGACCGTCGCCGACGGAATCGGCGGGTCGCTGCTCCCCGCCGCGTTGTGCGCCGAGGCGGTACTCGACCCGGTCGATCCCGCCGATCCGTCCCCGAGCGGGATGCGCTCCGGTGTCGGTGACCCCACCGAGATCGCCGTGGTGGCACTCGCCGCGCAGGGCGGTATCGACATCGCCGACGCACGAGCCACCCACCCCCGGGTCGGGGAGGTTCCGTTCGACTCGGCGACGAAATTCATGGCCACCTACCACCTCGTCAACCCGGCCGATCCGGCAGCGGGAGTGTTGCTGTGCGTGAAGGGTGCCCCCGACGTCCTCGTGGATCGGGCCACCCGGTTCGTCGAGGGCGACGGTACCGTGGTGACCCTCGACGAGGAGGGCCGCGCCGGTCGTCAGGCGGACAACAACCGGATGGCATCGATGGGTATGCGGGTCCTCGCGCTCGCCACCCGGCGACTCGATGCAACCAACGTCCTCGACACCGACGGCACCGTTGCCGACCCCAACCGCTGGGTTGACGATCTCACCCTCGAAGGTCTCGTCGGGATTGTCGACCCGCCCCGGCCTGAGGCGCGCGCCGCCATTCGTCTGTGCCGATCCGCAGGGGTGGACGTCAAGATGATCACCGGTGACCACGCCACCACCGCGGCGGCCATCGCCGCCGAGCTCGGCATTGACGGCGACGTCGTCACCGGCGACGAGCTCAACGCCATGTCCGACGACGAACTCGCCGAACGCATCGAGCGCATCGGGGTGTGTGCCCGGGTGGCTCCCGAACACAAGGTGCGGGTCGTCAAAGCGCTCCAACAGCGCGGGCACACGGTGGCCATGACCGGTGACGGCGTCAACGACGCCCCCGCCCTGCGCCGAGCCGACATCGGGGTGGCGATGGGAATCACCGGGACCGAAGTGACCCGTGAGGCCGGGGACATGATCCTCACCGACGACAACTTCGCCACCATCGTCGATGCCGTGGAACGCGGCCGCACCATCTACGACAACATCGTGAAGTTCGTGCGCTTCCAGTTGGCGACGAACCTCGGGGCCATCGCCACCATTCTGGGCGCGTCGCTGTTCGGCCTGCCGGTGCCGTTCAGTCCGCTGCAGGTGCTGTGGGTGAACCTCATCGCCGATGGTCCGCCGGCGATGACCCTCGGCCTCGAGGGTCCCGCCCCCGGGGTCATGGACCGCACACCGGTGCCCGGCGGCGCGCCCATCCTCACGGCAGCACGACTTCGACGGCTGATGGCCATGGGTCTCGTCATGGCCATCGGGGTCCTGACGATGTTCGTCTGGGCACGCGACACGTTCAGCGAGGAGGTGGCGCTCACCATGGCGTTCACCACGTTCGTGCTCCAACAGATGGTGAACGTGTTCAACTCACGGGTCGAGTTCGCCTCGGTGTTCAACCGTTTCTCGCTGACCAACCCGAAACTCTGGGCGGTGGTGGGAGGCGTGGTCGTGCTCCAGGTACTCGCCACGGTGTGGAACCCGCTGCAACAACTGTTCGGCACCGAGCACCTCACCCTTGCGCAGTGGGGGATCTGTATCGCCGTCGCTTCGACGGTGCTGTGGGCGGACGAGGTCGGAAAACTGTTCCACCGGATCAGGAACCGCTCGGCAGACACCGCGCCGGGGACCCCGGAGCCAACCGGGGGCGGGGCGCGATAGCGTCACGGTACGGACACCAGTCACGGAGGATCTGGCGTGGACGAGCAACTCGAAGCCCTGCTGGCACAGACCCGCAACCGGCGTTGGCCGTGGTTCGTCGCCGGCGGCGTGGCCGCCGCGGCGGTGGCCGGAGCCGTCGTGTGGTGGCAACTCCAGAAACGCTCGAACGTGGTGCCCACATCTGGAACGTTCGTGTCTAGCGAGGTGGACGGAAGGGACCTCGTTGAGGGCACCCAGTTACGTTTCACGTTCGTTGATGACCAGATGCACGTCTACGCCGGTGGGAACAACATGGGCGGCAGCCTCAGCATCATCGGTTCGAAGCTGTACTGGAGTGAGGACGCCTCCACCGCCGTGGGGTGTCTGCCCAACCTGGCCGTGCAGGACACCTGGCTGTCGAGCTGGTTGAACGCCGGGGTGGACGTGTTCCGTGACCACCGTCGCCTCGTGCTGTCCGGCCAAGGCGTGCGGGTCGTCATGGAACCGGTGCGCGACGAACGTTGAACACTCGCAGTCAACGGCAAAACGACAACGCAAGGAGCATGACCTGATGCGCGGCGCACTTCCCGACGACTGCATACACGTGGTGATCGAGATCCCACGCGGATCACGCAACAAATACGAGATCGATCACGAAACCGGCCAGGTGTTCCTCGATCGTCGTCTGTTCACCGCCACCACCTACCCCGCCGACTACGGGTTCGTTCCCGACACGCTCGGCGGTGACGGCGACCCCCTCGACGCCCTCGTACTCCTCGAGGATCCCGTGTACCCCGGCGTGTGGGTCCAGGCCCGACCCGTCGGGGTGCTGTACATGCAAGACGAGGCCGGCGACGACGCCAAGTTGATCTGCGTCCCCCCCCAGGAACCCCGCTGGAACAACGTGCATGACCTCGAGGACCTCACCCCGCAGTTGGTGCAGGAGATCCAGCATTTCTTCGAGGTGTACAAGGCGCTCGAGCCGGGCAAGACGTCCCACACCGCCGGCATCGCCGGGCGGGACGCCGCCTGGAAAGAGATCAACGACGCACTGGCGAACTTCGCGAACCAAACCTGACGCGCCTGCGCCCCATGCACGATCGTCCCTACTTGGCACCGAGGCTGGCGCCACTGAGGCGCTGACATCACCGTGCCGGTTTCACGAGGCGCTGCCTGCACGCTGACGGAGTGCCCCACCCACCGGAGCTGCCATGGTCAAGACACTCGCTCTCACCCCTACCTCGTCCATCCTGTGGTCAGCGCAACACGGAGGGTTGATGAACGTGTGGGCTCACCTCCCCATAGACGTGATCGGAGGACCGTTTTGTCGAATGCACCGAGCAATGAAGGCAGCCATGCCGCCTGAACCACCCCAAATCCGAACCGCCACCCCCGATGACGTGACGCACCTGGTGACGGTGGTGCACGCCGCCTACCGGGACCCCGATGATCGGGGTTGGACAACCGAGGCGGACCTGCTCGGTGGCCAACGAATCGACGCTGCGATGCTCGAAGAGATCCTTGGCTCACCGGGGACCACGGTGCTCGTGGCCGAAACAGACGGGCGCATCGTCGGATGCGGCGCGGTCTCACTCGGCGATCCCCCAACGGCGACCTTCGGCATGTTCGCCGTACACCCCACCCACCAAGGCCTAGCCATCGGGCATCAACTGCTCGAGGCCGCCGAGCAACGCGCTGCGGAATCGGGCTGTGTCGCCATGGACCTCGACGTGATCGACATCCGCACGGAACTCATCGCCTGGTACGGGCGTCGCGGGTATGTGCCGACCGGCGCCACCAAACCGTTCCCCTACGGCGACCGCCGCTTTGGTATTCCCCGCCGCGACGACCTCCGGTTCACCACCCTCAGCAAACGCCTGTCTGGTCCCTGAGACCGTGGCCGGGATCGCCACCCGGGTGGCCTGAGATTGCCGGCTCTGCATACGCAGCGAATCCGAACCGGTCTGTCACACTTCTCTCATGCAGCACCGTCACCGTCGAATCGGATTCCTCCTCACACCGGTCGTCCTCAGTGTGTTGCTCGTCGTGACCGGATGCGCCACCAGTGACGCCACCAACAGCACTGCGACAACGGCAACGGCGAGCGCGCCGGACCTCGTCGGGGCATGGAAGGGCACCTACCAGTTCCCTACGGAGAGCGGCGAGCTGATTCCCAGCCCCCTCACGCTTGTCATCGAGACCCAGACCGACGGGGCGTTGTGGGGATACGAGGAATATCAGGATCAGGGAGAGGTGAACCGGGTACCGTTCGCCGGTTCGCTCGGAGCTGACGGGACAAGCCTCGGGCTCGCCGCCGACGAACTCATCATCGAGGGTGAAGTCACCGGTGAGGATTCGATACGGGTCCGGTTCTTTGTTGTGGGCGACACACCGACCTCGTTCGAGGTTGCCCTCACGCGGGCCGGGTGACAACCGAGAACTCCAACCCAACTCGGTGGCGGGCACGCCACCACGCGGGCGTCGACGTCACGACCTACACGATCACACCGCCTGGACTGCGGACCGGGGAGCGGTGGCCACTCAGAACCGGGTGTCGTTGATGCAGACGGTCCCGGTGCCCCGCGGTGTCGACACCGATGCCCCTCCCGTCGGTGTCGATCCGCAATTGCTCGAGAAGCCGTCAACGAACAACGAAACCTGCTCCATGGTCGAAGGAAGCGTCAGTGACGCTTCGCCGTCAGTGGCGAGCGTCATCACAAGCGAACTTGATGCCGAGTCGTACGTGACCGTTCCAACGATGCTGGCCACCTGCATCGAGTCGGAATACCCGCC
>CAMAQM010000024.1 GCA_945860545.1 Bifidobacterium breve
AAGGGCGATGACCTCGCCGTCGGTGGTGGCCACGTACACCCGGCCGTCCGCCACGGCGACACCGCCGTAGACCTTCCCACCGGGGGCAGAGACCCACGCCTCGGTGCCGTCAGCGAGTGAGATCGCTCGCACCTCACCGTCGCGTGACACCACGTAGACCGTGTCACCCACCACCACCGGTGTCCCCATGACGACGTCACGGGTCGCCACCTCCCAGTCCTCCACCAGGTCAGGCAGCCCGTCGTTCCACGGTGCGTTGGCGGGAGGTACCGGCCCCGGCGGGGCGTCGGGTGCCGACGCACCGGGAATCTCAAGTGTGAGATCGTCCCAGCGCTGCTCGATGGCGTCACGGACGATGGCGGTGGCCGGCACCACCAACATGGCGGTGGTGGTCAGATCCGGCAAGGTCACGACCAACCCGTCACTTGTCGGTGTGGCGCTGATCGGTTGCGGTCCGGTCTCCGGGTCGACCAGCAGAACCTCCTCGGCGCCGATCATGCGTTCAGGCCAACGGATCTTGACCTCGACTCCGGACTTGGGGGTGAACTCTGCGAACGGCGTGGGTGAGGGCGCCACCGGTTTGGACCGCACCACGCGGGTGTAGGTGTAGTCGAGGTTGGTCACAAGCACGGCGAGACCATCGGTGCCCGCCAGTGCCGAGGCGCGCACCACCTCGGGGGCGAAGTTGGTGACCTCGGCGAAGCCCGGTGCTTCGGCGCCCTCGGTGACCATGTTGGTCACGAGGTCCTGCTCGCGATTGATCCGTGCCACCTCGCGGGCGAGGTCGGGATAGGTGTTGACCCGGCCGTTGTTGAACGTGAACCACAACAGGCTCTTCACGCCCTCCTGGAGCATCGTGTACGCCTGCAGACGCAACTCCTCGACACTTGGTTGACGGTTCCACGCATCGCCAGTGGTCCATGACTGGTCGGCGCTCCACTGGGCCCAGTCGTAGGACGGACGTGGTTCGGCGGCACGGCGGGTCAGCGCCGTGAAGTACCCGGCTTCCTCAAGCGGGTGCGAGGAGTCGCCGTCGCTTGACACGGAATCGGTGGCGTAGTGGTCGTTGCCCGCCACATCGGCGAGCATGGCGAACGAACTGATGGCACGCCCGATGGCGTTGGTGATGTGGTCCATCAACTCGTTGTTCGTCGCCGTGCTCTGACGGGCCTGCTGGTCTGCGAGAGCCTGCATGGCATCCCAACGGGCAGCGTCCTGGTCGTTGGCGGGGTAGATGCTGAATTCCGGTTCGTCCTTGCCGAACCCGGCGACACATGGGCTCGCTCCCTGCTCCGCCAATGTCTCGTTGGATGCCGACGAGGCGTCGGCCAGCCACACACGGATGCCATGGGGGATGCAGAACTCGTCGTTGAATTCCTGTTGCTGAGCGGGCGACGAGAACAGTCCACGGGTCACCAGGTTCAACCCGAGCGCCTCCTGTTCGGCGGGGAAGTTGCGGGAGTCGCCATAGCCGCCGTGGGCGTTGAACGCCGGGGCGACCTTGAGGTGGGCGTAGGCGGGGCGAGCTTCACCGTTCACCACCGGTTCAACCCCCACCGAGACGTACCGGGCCCTCGGGCCACCGGGGGGTGCGGGCAGTCGGTAGAACGCCACCTCGCCCCTGCCGATGATCGACTGACTCGGTGGGGTGGCGACCACCTGACCCGACAAGGCGATGCTGCCCGGCAGGGTGGCCGGTAGAAGGCCGTCGTTGCGCAGCCAGATCAACAGATTGTCGCCTGCGGTGTCGAGGGTGACGTTGGCGAGACGCACCGGTGCGTCATCGAGTTCTGTGCGCAGCGACACCGGCCCACTGCTGGTCTCAACGGTGATGTCGACCTCGCGTCCGGCAACGTAGGGGCTCATCAACTTGAGGGTGACCGACCCAACGCCCCCGGGGGCGATGGCGTTCGGTGCAGTACGCCACCACATCAACTCACGATTCTCACGCAACGTCTCGACGGGATCCCCGTCGAGGGACACGTCGGTGACGGTCACGGGGGTATTCGACGTGTTGCCCATGCCGATCACCAGCACTCCCCCGGTGTCGACCATGGCGAAGAGCTCAGCGGTCTGGGTGTTGACCACCCCGGGCCGCCAGTCGACGGCTTGGATCTCCACCCCGGCGCCGTTGCCGGCAAGTGGGAACACCGGGTCGTAGGCGGGGGTGACAACCACCGCCAGATCGTCCACGGGCGGTTCGGTGGTCGACGGACTGTCGGTGTCGGTGTCGGTGCCCGATGAGGACTCGGGCGCGCTGACGACTGTCTCCTCGGGCGAACCGGCGTCCTCAACCGCACCCGCACGCGGCGCGACGACGAGCGCGCCTGCAAGGACCCCAACAGCCCCAAGAATTGCCACATGACGACCGAGTCGCAAGGCGTATCTCCCCTTTATTGCCACTCCAACGATCTGCGACGCTAGTGGAGGACCCACCACCCCGCCGGGAACCCACCGACGCGCCGACGTTCAGGGCCGGGTTCCCCCGCCCCCGCTCAGCGTCACCAGCCGGGTACCTGACAAGCGGAGCCGACCCAGCGCGGCGGCAACACCCGCAGCAGTCCCGCCGGCGGGCTGGTTCATGTGGGCCAACACGATGCCGCCCGGCGGCGCCCCAAGGACCTCGGCGGCGACCTGTGTCGGGCCTGCGGTGGCACCGAAGTCGCCGTTGGTGGTGAACCCCACGGGTTGCTCACCGAGCTCGATTGCGATGCTGGTCGCCACCTCGTCGTAATGGGCGGTGCCTGAACGAAACCACAACGGAGGCCGCCCCATCAGGGCGCTCAACGTCTCATGGTTCACCCAGACCTCCTCGGCGGCGTCGTAGGCGTCGACCGTTCCCGGGATGTCGTACGCACTTCGACCGTTCACGCTGAGCGGCAGGTGGCGGGTGCCGTGGTTGCCGATCTCAAACAGTGAGGAGGCGACGAGGCGTTCGGTCACCGTCGGGTTGGCGTCGATCCAGCGGCGGTTGATGAACAGGGTGGCGGGGATCTGCTCACGCTCGAGCAGGTCAATGAGTGCGTCGTCCACCCCGCTGCCACCCGGTCCCCCACAGGCGTCAAAGGTCAACGCCAGCGTTGGGGCCCCCGGGGTGCCGGCGTCCACCAGGCGGGTGTGCACGCCGGTGACCTCGACCCCCCATTGCCGGGGAACCCGACCGGCGTTGGCCGTCGCCACCGCCCGGGGATCCGGAGTTGGTGCCGTGCTCGTCGTCGTCGAGGGGGCCGGAACGGCCGCGGTGGTGGGACCCGCCGTCGGCGTCGGCGTCGCCGTCTCGGTCGGGCTGCCTGTCCTCGGTGCCCCGCCGCACGCCACCACCACCGCCGAGGAAACGGCCCCCACGCCAAGTTCGAGGGCCCGCCGACGACTGATACGCACCGCTGACCTCCCCACCGACGATGAATGCTTCCGGTGATCGTAGGGCGACACATCGCCGGACGAGGCGCGCGGTGTAGACGGGTTAACCGCCCGGTGGGCTACGTTGCCGTGTCCCGGCGCCCACCAAAATGGAGGCCTCCATGTCTGATGATTCCGCTGCGGGTCCGGCACCGACCGCCAGCGCCTTTGACGATCCGCTGGCGCGGCTCGACGCCGTGGCCACCACAGAGGCCATCGCCACCGGGGAACTGACCGCGCAGGAGGTCGCCGCCGCGGCCGTGGCGCGTGCGCAACGCATGCAGCCGCTCATCAACGCCATCGCCCACAGCCGCCACGACGAGGTGGAGGCGCTTGTCCGCAACCGCCGACCGGCAGGCGCGTTCGACGGTGTGCCCACCTACATCAAGGACATGGTTGATGTGGCCGGCATGCCCACCGGGTGGGGGTCACGGGCGATTGAGGGCGGTCCCGCAGCCCGCGCCACCAAAGGCATCGCCACCCAGTTCGAACAGATGGGGATGGTGGTGCTCGGCAAATCCACCCTGCCCGAGTTCGGGTTCATCCCCTCCACTGAACCGGGCCACACCGACCCCACCCGCAACCCCTGGAACCTTGCCCACACCGCCGGAGGCTCATCGGGCGGGGCGGCGGCACTGGTCGCCTCGGGGGTGGTCCCCATCGCCCACGCCGCCGACGGCGGCGGATCGACCCGCATCCCAGCAGGGGCGTGCGGACTCGTCGGACTCAAGCCGACCCGGGGGCGGCTCCTTCCCCACCGCGAAGAACAGATGCTGCCGGTGGCCGTCACCGTGGACGGGGTGGTGACCCGCTCGGTGCGCGACACGGCCCGGTGGTATGCCGAGGCCGAGCGCCTCTACGCCAACCCGAAGTTACCGGCGATGGGTCTGGTGGACCGACCCGTGGAGCGCCAGTTGCGGGTGGCGGCAATGGTTGAACTCCCCATTGACGCCGACGTCGACACACCGACACGGCACGTCTTCGACGAGACCGTGGCGTTGATGGAAGGACTCGGCCACCGGGTGGAGATGGCACCGGCACCAGTCGGTCAGGAGTTCGCCGACGACTTCCTCGCCTACTTCGAGCTCCTCGCCTACCTCGCCTCGTCAACCGCCCGTATCAGCCACGGCCGTCACGTCCGCCGCTACCGGTTCACCGACTTCACCCATGGGCTCGCCGAGGGTTTCCGTCGCAACCGGCGCGGCATCGTCGGGGCGTCGCGACGACTACGACGCACCCCGGCAACCATGGCGGGACTCCACCGCACCTACGACCTGATCCTCACGCCGGTGGTGACCACCGTTCCACCACCGCTCGGACACCTGTCGATGGCCCTCGATCACGAGGTGCTGTTGCCACGGGTCATCAACTGGATGGCGTTCTCCCCCTTGGCCAACGCTGCGGGCACCCCGGCGATCAGCCTGCCGCTCGGGTACGACGCCGCCACCGGCCTGCCCATCGGGATGATGTTCGGAGCCGCAGCGGGCAACGATGCGCTTCTCGTCCAACTGGCACTGCAACTCGAGGAGGCGGCGCCCTGGCGATCGCTCGCCGACCCCACCTGAGCGGCGGTGTGACGACCCCGGCGCACATGCACCCACTCCACCCCTGACGTGGCCCGTCAAGCACCTGGCGCGACTACCCTGCCCACCATGACCATCCCTGTTGCCGAACACGAAACCACGACCACACGACCGGGCGGTGTGCGACGTCGGTTGGCAGCTGTCCTTGTCGTCGGCGCGCTCGGAGTACTCGTGGTGGCCGGCTGCGGCGCCGGATCCGATGGAGACGACTCATCGAACCCATCGGGCGGCACCCGGGACGTGACGTTCACCGTGAACGCCACCCCCGTCGACGGCGCCCAGTTCTACCGGACCGGCGGTGACGGGAGCCTGCGCTACGGCTTCGGCGCCCTGACCGGCCAAACGACCTTCCTTGACGCACCCGCCTTCGTGGATCTTGTGGGCGAGGTCGAATACCGCAACGGCTCGGGAAGCTGGTCGGGTTTCATGACCATCACCGACGACGTCGGTGACGAACTGGCCCTGCGCTACCGGGGGCAGACCACCACCTCGAGTGACGGGCCATCAACAATTGCAGGGACGCTCGAGGTCATCGGGGGAACGGGGGCGTTCACCAGCGTGTCGGGCACCGGCACCATGACCGGTTCACGTACCGGCGAAGTTGGCACCGGCGTCGATTACGAGATCGCCTTGACGCTCAGCGGTCTTGAGGCGCCGACCCCCTGAGAACCCGCGCCACGATCGGGGTTCGAGCGGCCAACGGGCTCGACGCCGAGCGCCCGACAGCGAGGTCCCTCAGTTAAGTCAGCTGGCGATGAAGTCGATGAGGACCTGCGCCAGTTGCGGCCCCGCGTCCTCTTGGAGGAAGTGCCCAGCGCCCTCGATGGTGGTGTGCGATGGACCCTCGGTACCCCGCACGCGTCCGATGAAGGCCTTCTCACCGCCACCGGTGATCGGGTCGGAGTCGCTGAAACAGCACAGGAACGGCCGGTCGAAGCGCTCGAGCGCCTCCCACGCCGCCCGGTTCGCCGGTGCCTCGGGGTCGTCGGGTGAGGTGGGCACGAAACTCGGCCAGATGCGCGCGCCGGCTTTGTAGGAGTCGTCAGGGTAGGGAGCGTCGTAGGCGGCGATGACCTCGGCGGAAAGTTCGGTCACCGTGCCACCGTTGATGATTGCGCCGATGGGGAACACGGGCGCGGTCTGGGAGAACTCCTGCCAGGCCAAAAACGCCTCCGACGGCGGGCGGTCGCCAGTGGGCAGGCCGGTGTTGCCCACCGCCACCCGTGCGAACCGCTCCGGCTGTGCGGCAACGAGTCGCAACCCGATGAGCCCACCCCAGTCCTGGCCGAAAAAGGTGATGTCGGTCAGATCCAAAGCGCCAAAAATCAGACTCGACATCCATGCCACGTGGCGGGCGTAGCTGTAGTCGCCCTGCTCGGACGGTTTGTCGCTACGGCCGAAGCCAACCTGGTCGGGCACGATCACCCGGTGGCCGGCGCCGACGAGCGGCGGAACCATGTGGCGGTAGAGGTAACTCCACGACGGCTCACCGTGAAGGAGTAGGACCGGGGCAGCGTCCCGGGGACCCTCGTCGAGGTAGTGGACTCGCAACACGCCACCCTCGCCGTCATCGATCTCCGCATAGTGGGGTTCGAACGGGAAATCAGGCAGGTTGGCGAAACGCTCGTCGGGTGTGCGCAGGACCTGCATCACGAGTCTCCCTTGTCGGTGTGCTGGCAAGAACGTGGCGCTATGGACACTGGGCGTTCGACGAAATGGAGGGTCATCACGCCATGGCCTCGACGTCGCGGTGGTTGAATACCGCCGGCAAGGAGTCGTACAGGTCCGCAACGAGGTCGTCGCGCAGGGCCCGGTGGGCCGGGTCGTCCCAGAGGTTGTGCCACTGGTGCGGGTCAGCCTCGACGTCGTACAACTCGCCCTCGGTGCCGTCGTATTGAATGGCGATCGGGTCGAGGAGGCGGTCGCCGAGGAGTTGTTGGGCGAACGGATCGTTCTCAAGGCCGTTGGGCTGCCCACCAGTCGAAGGTTCGTACGCCGTACAGATCCAGCCGTCCCGGTAGATCGTGCGCATATGCATCCCATGGGCGGGGAACTGGCTGTCCCACTCACACAGCACCCGTTGATGGGTTCCCTGTCCGTTGGCGGTGGGAAGGGTCCTGCCCTCGATCCACTCGGCGACGGGGACGCCGGCGATGTCACAGAACGTGGCGGCGAGGTCGAGGTGGCCGACAGGGTCGGTGACCTCGGCGGGTGCGATGCCTGCGGAGACCGCTGGACGCCAGATGAACGGGAGGCGCATGAGCGCATCGGTGTGGAACGGACCCTTGTAGAGGTAGCCGTAGTCGCCCTGCATCTCGCCGTGGTCGGTGGTGAAGAACACGTCGGTGTCCTCCAGCCACCCCTTGGCCGACAGGTGATTGAGGACCCGGCCGCAGGCCTCGTCAATCAGTTCATTCATCACATGGGTCTTGGCGTTGACCTCACGGATGTTGTCGTGGGTCAACTGGCGCGGACGAAACGTGGCGGGACCGCCTTCCTGGTTGACGAACGTGCCCTCCCAGTACGCCAACCAGTGGGCCGGCTTGGTGGCGAGCAGCGCAGCAATGGCCTCGTCGCTACCGGGATGACCAGGTGGCAGATCGAGGTCCCGCCAGTTGACGCGGCCGAGTTCACTCTCAGGTGGATCCCAGGGGTGATGGGGGTCCGGGAAGCTCATCCACATGAACCAGTTGTCGTCGTCTCGGTACGTGTCGAGTTCGCCAATCGTGAGGTCCGCAACCCAGTCGGTGTGGTACACGTCTCGCGGAATCGGATTGTTGAACGTCTCGGGTGCTCCGGTGTCCCCTCCGGGCACAGCACCCAGCAGCGGAGCGAAACTCTCAAGCCATTCGGGATGGTTCTCACGCAACCACAACCCGTAGTGCTGCACGGGCCGGCCGTCGAACGACCCGACGTGGGCGGCGTGAATTGAGGTCTCGAACCCGCGGAAGTAGCCGGTCTCCCGCTGACGGACCCGACGGGTCTCCTCGTAACGCCCCCGGAAATCAAAGGCGGGCTCGAAATGAGCCTTGCCCATGAGTGCCGTGCGGTAGCCGGCCTGCTCACGCAAATACGCGGCAATCGACGGCGCGTCGAGCGGCAGAGGGATGCCGTTCGCCGAGGCCCCATGGGTGCGCACGTACTGACCCGTGAGAATCGTCGATCGTGCCGGTGTGCACACCGTGTTCTGGTTGTACGCCCGGCGGTAGTTGATGCCTTCGGCGGCGAGTCGATCAGCGACCGGGGTCCGGGCGATCGTGCCACCGTTGCATCCGAGGGCGTCGTAGCGTTGCTGGTCAGTGGTGATCAACAGGATGTTGCGGCCCATCAGATCACTCTTCCCCGGTTCGGAACCCAGGAAATGGGGCGCAGGCGATCACCACGGTGTCGGCAAGTCCGTCCTCACGGTGGGAGTGGATCTCGCGGTACGCCGGCGCCGAGATCATGTCGAGGAACGCCTTGCGCGACGGATAACTGACGAGGACGACGGCATCCCAGTCGTTCGTGTCGACGTCGCCGATGAACACGTGTCGTGCGGATCCTCCCCACACCAGTCGACCACCCTGCGCCTCGACCATCTTCACGACGGCGTCGCCGTAACGGTCGTAGGCATCCCGGCCGCTCCCCACCGACTCCCCATCCGGCCGCGTGAACTTCAGCAGGTTCAGCATCACCACCTCCCCATCGAGGGAGGACTGGGTGTACTCACCGAACTGCTCTGCGTTGGGCCGGATCGCCATGGGAACTCCTCCTCGGTGCGGAAACCCGACGTTACAGGCTGGGCAGCCCACGCATCGGTGGTCCGGCCTACGCGTGTCGAGTGAACCATCCGGCAGCGGTTGCACCTGACTTCATCCCGTGAGAAGGTCACCCATGACCCCAAGAGCACACAACCCCGCCATTCGCTGCCTACTTGCCGTTGTGCTCGCCGGTGTGCTGTTCGTCTCGGCATGCACCGAAACCAACAGCACCCGCACGCTGGTGATCCGCCAGGAACCACCGCTACTCGACACGTTCACCCTTGCGCCGGCAGAAGGTGCTTCGACGCCTCCGGGCTCCCTCCGGGTGTTTGACGCCGCAATCACCACCGAGGATGGGCTGACCGGCAACCTCCTCGGCATGTTGATCACTGCTGATTTCCCCCAACCGGCGAGCGGCGAGGAGCTTGAGGAACGGATCGGAACGCTGATCTTCCAATTCGGCGACGATCAACTTGTGGTGACGGGTGGCACGATCTATCCGCTCGTCAACGCCGAGATGCAGACCGGGCTCACGCAGGTCCGCGCCGTGACCGGTGGGACCGGCACCTATCTCGGTGCGACCGGGCAGGTAACCACCGGTCGCAACGATGACGGCTCGTACACCCACACCTTCGAACTCGTCGAGTGAGGAGACCGGGACCGGGTTGATGCCACGACGTCACGGTCGACGGGGTATCGGCGGGCCCTATGATCGTCGCATGTCTAGGGGGAGAACAGTGGGTCGTGTGATCCGGTTCGTGCTGCTCATCGCCGTCGTGTTCGGAGCGCTGAGCGTTGGAGGCTTCCTCGGACCCAGCACCATCGACACCAACGCCGGGGCGCAACCCAACTCCGCCGGGTCGGACCCGGCGGAACCACGCACCCTTCTCAAACCCGCTGACGTGGCGACGCCTGCGGGCACCGACACCGGTGAGCCCGATGTTGTTCGGGTCGGATTCTTGATCAACGACATTCAGGACATCGACCTGGCGCGCCACCGCTACCAGATCGACTTCTACATCTAGTACCAGTGGAACGACCCCGAATTCGACCCTAGGTCATCGATCGAGTTCATGAACGACGCCGAACGATGGGCGACCATGCGCTCATCGAATACCGAAGATCCGATCCAGCTCGAAGACGGCACCTACTACTTCCGCGAACACATCATGTCGATGTTCAAGACCAACATGCCGCTCGAGGACTACCCGTTCGACAAGTTGGACCTGCGAATCATCCTTGAGGACAAGGACCTCGGATCCGACGGCCTCGTCTTCGTCCTTGACGATCCCGCCGTGCAGACCTCAGCGGACCTCTCAGTCCCCGGCTACGTGATCGGCACGCCTTTCGCAACGGTGACCGACTGGGAATACCCGCCGCTTGGCGCCCTCACCTCGGCCAGCGGCACATCGTCACGCGTCACCGTGGAAATTCCAATGCAGAGGCCGTGGCTTCCCTCAGCGGTGAAGACTTTCGTACCGCTGCTCGTGATCGTGTTGTGTGCCGCCATGGTCTTTCTGATCCGACCGGAACACATTGATGCACGATTCGGCCTCGGCATCAGCGCACTCCTGACGCTCGTCGCCCTCAAGTGGATCACCGACGGGGAGATGCCGCTCATGGACTACCTCGGGTTCGTCGACTCGCTCTATCTGCTGGCGTTCCTCTTCATCGCTGCCGGCCTCGCGGAGACCACCTACACGACGTGGCAGCGCGGACAGGGGGTCGGCGACGCGACCCTCATCCGTCATGACCGCCGCACGTTCGCCATCGCGAGTGCCACATTCATCCTGGCGTGCACCTTGATAGTCATCTTCTATCTCTTCGTCTGATCGGATCGCAGGTCTCGGCGGTTACCTCGCATATCCCGGGATCCCCTTGGCGACGGTAGGGTTACGGGGCCATCCCCCCCACCCCCAAAGATCCGACAAGGCCAGGCGATGCTCACGGTACGGAATCTGGTCGTCGAGATCGGCGGGAAGACCATCGTTGACGGCGTGTCATTCACCCTGACCACTGGCGCCAAGGTCGGGTTGGTCGGACGCAATGGCGCCGGAAAGACCACGCTGTTCAAGGTGCTCGGCGGTGAAGCACAGCCCCGAGCCGGCTCGGTGCAGCGCAGTGAGGCCAGCGGCTACCTGTCCCAGGACCCACGGGCCGACCACACCCCGCCAGACACCAACTGCCTGTCCCACGTGCTGTCGGGTCGGGGACTCGACGAGGCGGCGACGAGACTCGACAAGCTCACGAGGGCCCTCGAGGAGGACCCCTCAGATCGCACCATCGCCGCCTTCTCCGACGCCCAGGAGGCGTTCGAGCGGCTGGGCGGGTACGCGGCCGAGGGCGAGGTCCACCGTCTCGTGGTCGGGCTCGGTCTTCCGGTTGACCGCCTTGCGCTCACCGTCGGGTCGCTGTCGGGCGGTGAGCGACGCCGTCTCGAGCTGGCCCGCATCCTGTTCGCCGGTAGCGACCTGCTCCTGCTGGACGAACCGACGAACCACCTCGACGCCGACGCCCGGGACTGGCTACTGCGGTACCTCGTGGCGTTCAAGGGCACCCTGCTGGTGATCAGCCATGATCTCGGCCTTCTTGACGAGGCCATCACGAGGGTCCTGCACCTCGACCGCGAGGATGAGGAGGCGACAGGCAACCTCGTGGCCTACAAGGGCACCTACTCGCAGTACCTCGCCGCCCGAGAGGCCGACGAGGAGCGCCAGAGCGCGGTCGCCACGCGCCAGAGCAGGGAGATCGCCCGACTCAAGGCGCAGGCCGACGGCATGCGGGGCCAGACGGCGAAGCGGGCCAGGGTGGCGAAGAACCTCGATGTCCGGGCGGCCCGCATCGCCGCAGATCAGGTCGATGCCCCCACCAAACGACGCTCGATCGACGTCCGTCTCCCCGAGCCGCCGCCGGTGGGGCGCACGGTGCTCGAGGTGACCTCGCTGTGGAAGAGCTATGGCGCGCTCGACGTGTTCGCCGACATCGGGTTCGATCTCGGCCGAGGCGAACGCCTGCTCATCATCGGCCTGAACGGCGCCGGGAAGTCGACGCTGCTGAAGATCATCGCCGACAGGCTGATCCCCGACCTCGGCGAGGTGCGGCTCGACCAGCGGGCACGGCCCGGGTACTTCGCCCAGGAGCACGAGGGCATCACCGCCGGCCGCAGCCTGCTCGAACACATGGTCGAGGACGGCTCAACCGGTGAGTCCCAGGCCCGTGCCGTACTCGGCATGTTCGGGCTGTCGGGGGGCAAGGTGTTCCAGGACGCTGCCAGCCTGTCGGGGGGCGAGAAGACCAAGCTGGCGCTCGCTCAGCTCGTGGCCGGTGGGCACAACCTGCTGCTCCTCGACGAACCGACGAACAACCTCGACCCCGGGTCGCGCGAATCCATTGGGTCGGCGCTCGGGGGCTGGGGCGGAACCATGGTGCTGGTCAGCCACGATCCCGAGTTCGTCCGCGAGCTCCGACCCGACCGGGTGCTCACCATGCCCGATGGCACCCTCGACCACTACGACGACGACATGCTCGAACTCGTACAACTGGCCTGATCACCGGCGGCGCGTCGAGGGACGACAGATCAGCTCACTCCGGGGAGTTCTCCAGCGTTCCCTGCGCTGTCGCCGACCCCGATGACCCGCCGCCGCGCCCACGCAGGTAGCCAAACCCCCCACCTGATTGCGCCTCACACTCAGGACATCGACAGGTCCCCACGGGCGGGTGGATCCGCAGCGACAATGGCGACGAGTGTCAGACGTTCACTCCACAGTCATCATTCACGGACTGCCGCGCCGTCGTGAATGCGCTTGATGTCGAGTTGACCTCGGTGTACTCACCGAGCGTGCTGATCATGGTCACGATGTCACCAGCCTCCCCCGCCGCAATCATGGCCTCACGAAGCTCTGCCTGCTGCTGCTCGATCGCCCGGAGCTCGCTCAACGAGGTTCGACACGGACCATCGACGAGCAACGCCACAACCTCGTCGAGTTCCTTGGCGACCGCTGCGTCGGAGACTTTGAGAGCTTGGAGGTCGGTCACGAAGTCGGGAACGGAGAACACCGCATCAAACGCGTCCCCGGTCGCGATATACGACGAGAGGACGGCGTCAAAGAGGACGTTCTGTGCCCCGCTCAGCACTCCCTCGTCGGTTGGAGCCGCTGCGGGGTCCACTGACGAACGCCCACAGGCGGTAGCGACCGTCGCCTCAGCCGGAAGGGCGCCACTGACCACGCTGCGCCCGTACTCGGTCGTCTCTTGGGCGACGAGACCGAACTGCTCCTGGCGGTAGTTCTCGATCAGTCGCAGTCTGATGACGTTCTGCCCGTCCTCGACGACCAAGAGCGCCTCAATCGCGGCCCGGCACTCCCCGTCGGGGAGCTCATCACGCAGCTCCGCCAACGCCTGCTGGTGGAGAATCTCCGTCTCCTGCCACCTCTCCAGTCTCGGAACGGTGGTCGCCGCGTCGAAGGAATCAGCCAGAACAAGCTCGGCCTGGTCAAACGCCGCAGCCGCCTCAGCCAACGCCGTCCGCTGCTCGTCAGTGAGCGAACTCGAGGAGGTTGATGAGCATCCAGCGCCTGTCAGCGCCACTCCCGCCACGACCACCAGCCCAACGACGACCCTGAACCGACGTAGCTGATTCCTACCCATGCGTATGCCCCCAGCGTCATTGAACGTTGACCGACCATAGCCGTCGTGTCGGTGTCGCACCCGTCCCGAGTTCGCTCGTCGCTGGTGAGCATCGAACGCGCACCGGCGAGAGCAACCTCTCCGGCCACGCTCCGTCACCAGAGGAATCTGGCGTTCACCATTCACAACCGCGAAGGTCCTCGCTCCCCAAGCGGTTTGTGCGGTGATTGGCACGACGCAGGCAACAGCCGCCCAGGCCGTGAGACCGGACATGAACGCAGGTCCCAATCCCGCCGACCGTGACCAGAACGCAGCGATTCCCAGGCCCGCCGCCGCAAGGAAGCGGACCGAAATGCATGGGGAACACCGGATCGAACCCGACACCCTCCAACTGGAATTTCAATTACCCGAGAACAGGTCGCTGAACACTTTGGTGTCGGACGGTCGATTTGCACGTTGCGTGCTCTACGCCGTTCGCCCTGATCAGCGCCCGATTCCCGATCCCGACGATCACCTCATGCCCGAGAACGGGCTGACCTGCCCCACGCGATGGACCAGACCCCATCGAGGGTCGGGATCATGTCAGGGCCGCGACGGCACCGACGACATGCGCACCGCCGGCCCAAAACCGACACTGCGGAGGAAGGCGAACCGTCCCTGCGGCACGGCGTGCGCCTCGTCACGAAGCAGCCGCAGGAATGGGCCGGTGAGGCCCGTCCGGGGGTGGGCGCCGACGGCCCGGCCAACTAGGTCGTGTGGCAGATGGCGCTCGCGCAACCCAACGAGGTCAACCATCGCCCCGAACTGGAGGTAAGCGCCGAGAGCGCCGTCGGTTTCGGGGTCCACGCCGACGGTGGTGTGCACGACGATGGCGTCAGCGAGGTGGTCACAGGCGTCCTCCCGGCCGGCCCGTCGTGCGACGTCGGTCGCCGCTGCAGCGCTGCGGAGCGTGAAGTCCTCCCCCGCCACCGCCTCAACCAGACCCACGTCGTGGAGCAGTCCGCCCACCACCAGCAACTCGTGATCGACCTCCACCCCGTCGATCAGCGCGAGCGCACGGGCGAACACCGCGGTGCGCAACGCGTGCCCCAACAGGACCGGTGGCTGCGACGCTGCAGCCTCCTCGGCCTCGCGCACCATCCGGCTGTCCGGCAGGTCGCAGACGCCGGACAGGTCGACGGATGTGGTGCGACGCCGGCGAACACGCTGGGCGAGGAGTTCACGCTGGGTATGCAGCGACTGGACGAACATCCGCCGTCGCTCCGCTGCGGTGAGCCGACCCCCGGTGGCCGCAAGCCACCCGGGCCCACCGAGACGGTCCGGATCAGGCAGGTCCCCCGGGCCGCCGCCATGGGGCGCAACCGCTCTCATTGGGACGTCCCCTTCCTGGCCCGGTAGGCCTTGGTGTTGGCACGATTTCCGCACCGTGCTGTCGCACACCAGCGGCGCTGCCCCGGTCGCGACTCGTCGTAGAACACGAGCGAGCACAACTCATCGGTACACAGGCGAAGGCGGCCGTCACCAGCGCCCAGAACCTCGATGGCGTCACGCGCCACCATCGCCAGCAAGGAGGCGAAACTGTCCCCGTCGGCGACGAGAACGACCTCGCCATCCCCGCTGAGTTGGGGCGCAGGAACCGGCTCGGCGGCGGCCTCGTTGATGACCTTGCGATCTCCTCGGGCAATGGGGCGGCCGTCGATGACGCGGCGTGCGGCACGATAGACGGCCTCACGCAGGCTGTGGGCAGCCTCAAGTTCAGCGTCGGTGGGAACGCCTCCAACCGGCAGGCCCGCCGTCAGCAACCAGTCGCGCAGGTCGTCCCCGGTGTTGAGAAGCTCCCTGGGTTGCACGGAACGGAACCGCAGGGTCCAGGTGAGGTCAAGGCCGGGCCGGGACCCGAACCCGAAGCGAGCGTCATGGGCGGCCGTCATGGCGAACTGATCTTCGTCTCAGGGACGACGATCAGGTGGGCCTCGATCTCAAGGACGAGGTTGGCCGGAAGAGAGGAGACACCAACGGCGAGCCGTGTGTGTCGTCCGGCATCGCCGAAGGCCTCTACGAACACGTCGGAGGCCGCATCGACTACCGCGGTGTGCTCGGCGAACTCCGGGGTGGCGTTCACGACGCCGAACACCCGGGTCACCCGCATCACCCGCCCGAGCGACCCGAGGGTGGCACGGGCCGTGGCGAGGAGATTGATCGCCGCGGACCGGGCGGCGTCTCGGGCCTCAGCGACGGTGACGTCTTCCCCGCAGCGTCCCACGATGACCGAGCCGTCGGGGTGAGTGCCGAAGTGACCGCCCACCCACAGCTGGTCACCGTGGAGGACAGCGGGCACATACTGCCCGAACGCCGGCAGGGGCTCAGGCAACTGGATTCCCACGCTGGCGAGGTGGGCCTCGGGGGTGACGTGACGCTTCACGTGCAGGACCGTACGACAGAGGTAATACCTATGTCAACGATCAGGAGAGCTCGGCTGGGGACCCAGCTCGCGGACACAGTGCCACCGGATCGTTCATTGGTGCCTCGGGTGAGGTCGTCAAAACCCGAAACGGGCGACGGGACGCGTGCCCATACCTTCACCTTGGTGGAGTGAACATGCGAATGAGCGCCTCCAACGCTCGCAACACGCCAGGAACCTCAGTGGGGTCGGAGACGCGGTTCCGACTCCGTCCCCGCTACGAATGATCAGCCCTCGGTACGGAGTGGCAGGCGACGAACACGGACGGCGACCCTGTAGTGGTCCGAGCACGTAGATCCCCGAAGTCGGTGTCCGCAGACACCACCACCCTCGCATCGCTGGCCGCCGCCTCAAGGAGGGCAGGATCACTCGAGATGCTCATCCCGAGCGAGTGAACATGGATCACATCGTTCCCTCTTGCGGCACGTTCCTCCACCAGCAGCGGTGAGAGGTCCTGGTCCAGCTGCAGCCCCAGGCCGGACGCAGCGGAGGCAGTTCCCACTCCTGCACCGCCAGGGCCGCGTAGCGCAGCGACTCGGAGATGTCGTCGGCCTCAAGGTCGGGGGGCTCAGCGAGGATCTCGATGACCGACATGCCGTCGGTCACCATCGCCACAATCGACACCACGAGAACCGGAGGTCACGCACGCACGGCACACCACCCATCGGGTCTGCGTTCACGGTCACTCGTTTGAACGGGACTAACGGGTTGGCCCGATCCGAGTGGCTTGTCCCAACCCAATATGTGGCGTCGGCGGGGGAACACCGAAGTCGGCTACACCCACCAATGTGCCGATGACCGCACTGCGTCGCTGGCCCATCGCAACATCAACGCACCCGAGGGCTGAGCGTTTCCGTGTGGATCGTCACGACGTCAGGGTTCGAGCCGTTCAACCGTCGGGACCCGGTCGATGGCCTGATCGAACGACGCGACGCGTCCGACCCCGGCGGTCTCGGCACAGGCCACGAGGTAGGCCTCCGCGAAGTCGAGGCGATCGACCTCGTAAACCTCGATGGCTCGAAGCAGCAAGGCGGGATCGACCGTCACCACCGAGTCCATCGACAGGAGCGATCGCATCGCTGCGGCGACCTGGTCTCGAGGAGCCTCGTAGAAGGACTCGAGGACGTAGATGGTCTCGGCGACGATCAGGTCGACAAGGTACAACTGGCTCGCATCGGCAAGAAACCCGGTTGCTCGCGCCGCCATCTCGGGCGGGTCGGCGGTGAGGTGCCGGACAATGATGTTGGTGTCGATGAACGCCCTCACCGGCGCGCGCTCGCCCGCTCGCGGCGGGTCGTTCCGATGACGTCATCCCACGCGACGTTGCGCTTGGCAGCGGGGACGGTGATGCTGCCGGCGAGCGACAAGAACTCGGCGGTGCGTGCGAGTACGGCCCGGTCTCCTTCGACCCGGAAGATCACGTCGTCGCCCTCGTTGAGACCGAGCGCATCGCGTACCGGCTTGGGGACCGTCAACTGCCCTTTCGTGCTCATCCTCGCTGCGATCTCCATCAGATCTCCTTACTCGGATCAATAAGTAAGGATAGCGGACAGGCGACTGACCCTGCACGACCTCCTGGGGCACATGGGCGACCCTTGCCCTCAAGGCCGGTGTCCATCCCAGGGTGTCCAAGAGCGCCTCGGTCATGCGACGATCGCAATCACGCTCGAGACGTACTCGCACGTCACCGGGACCCTGCATCGAGAGGCCGCAGAGCAGGTCGCTTCGATGGCGCTTGGAGCAACTCGTGCACAATCCGTGCACAATCGAGGCTCGTGAGGAGCAAGGCCTGCGCTATTGCAGGCGACTAGTGGTGTCGGAGGGGGGACTTGAACCCCCACGCCCTTGCGGGCACTAGCCCCTCAAGCTAGCGCGTCTGCCTATTCCGCCACTCCGACGTGACTGTCCTCGGCGCACCGTTGGCGCTTCGAGGCGAAGACGAACTCTAGCGCGACCACCACCGAACACGGAATCCGTCTCGGGTCATCGACCGAGAGGAACCAGCGCTCAGATTGAACCGTCGACCCGCAGCGCGAGGGCAAGGGTGGTGAACCCAAAGGCGACGCCGGCGACCACGGTGATGCGGTCAAGGTTCTTTTCCACCACGGTCGACCCGGCCGCCGATGCGCCGAGACCGCCGCCGAACATGTCCGACAGTCCACCACCCTTGCCGCTGTGGAGCAGCACGAGGATGATGAGCGAGAGCGACACGATGACGTGCACGACGGTGAGGATCGCAGTTGCCACGACCGAAAACCTAGCAGCGTCGCTGGTCGGCGCCCAAGGCGGGTTCAGGACCCGACGGCGGCCTGCACGAGAGCGGCGAAATCGTCAGCGTTCAGGCTGGCTCCGCCCACGAGGGCCCCGTCGATGTCGGGTTGGGCGAGGAGATCGGCGATGTTGTCGGCCTTGACCGACCCGCCGTACTGGATCCGCACCGCCTGGGCGATCCCGATGCTGAACCGGTCCGCAATAGTGGCCCTCACGTGGTCACCACACACCGTCTGGGCTTCCTCACTGGTGGCTACCTTGCCGGTGCCAATCGCCCAGATCGGCTCGTAGGCAACAACCACCGTGGCCGCCTTGTCATCACTGATCCCGGCGAGACCGGCGGCTACCTGGCCTGACACCTTGTCAGCCGTCTCCCCCGCCTCCCGCTCGGCAAGAGTCTCCCCGACACAGAGGATGGGGGTCATGCCTGCAGCCAGCACCGCTTTGACCTTGGCGTTGACGAACTCGTCGGTTTCCCCGAACAACTCGCGACGCTCGGAGTGCCCGACGATCACGTAGGACACGTTCAGCTTGGCCAACATCCCCGCAGCGACCTCACCGGTGAACGCACCCTTGGGTTCGGGATGACAGTTCTGCGCACCGAGGCCAATGGCGATGTTGTCGGACTCGAGCGTGGTCTGCACCGAACGCAGATCCGTGAACGGCGGATGCACGGTGACCTCGATGACGCCGGCTTCCTTGAGGGTGTCCTTGAGCAGGTACCCGAGCTTTTGCACCGTCTGGATCGCCTCGAAGTGGTTGTGGTTCATCTTCCAGTTGCCGCTGATGAGCGGAACCCGGGTGGTGGCCATCGTGTGCTCCTCGTTGTCAGGTGGCGTTCGGGGCGTTACGGAGTGCGTCGAGACCGGGAAGGTCGCCCTGCTCGAGTAGTTCAAGGGAGGCGCCACCCCCTGTGGAGATGTGATCCATCTCAGCAGCGAGACCGAATTCCGCAACGGCCGCAGCCGAGTCACCGCCACCTACGACGGTGAAGCCCCTGGCGTCGGCCAGCGCCTCGGCCACGGCGCGTGTTCCAGCTGCAAAACGCGGGTCTTCGAACACCCCCATGGGACCGTTCCAGAACACGGTGCCGGCACCGGCGATCACGTCAGCGAACTCCGCTGCGGTGCCCGGACCGATGTCAAGACCCCGGAACCCGTCGGGCACGTCGGCACCGACGCTGACCACCTCACCACCGGCGTCAGGATCCCCAATGGTGCCCGCCGCGTCGAGCGCCACGATGTCTGACGGCACGACAATGCGCATCCCCGACGACAGCAGGCGTTCACACGTCGCCACCTCGTCGGCTTCAAGCAGGGAGTCGCCGACGCCGTGACCCGCCGCGGCGAGGAACGTGAAGCACATGCCACCACCGATGAGCATCGTGTCCGCCACCGCACCGAGCGCCTCGATGACTCCGAGCTTGTCGGACACCTTTGATCCACCGAGCACCACGACGAACGGTCGGGCGGGGTCACTGCGCAACGGCATCAGGACCTCCACCTCGCGCTGGAGGAGCCGGCCAGCTGCCGACGGCAGGAACTGGGGTGGGCCGACCACCGAGGCGTGAGAGCGATGCGCAGCCCCGAAGGCGTCGAGGACGTAGGCGTCCTGTCCGGCGATCAGCTCGGCCACGAACGCCGGGTCGTTGGCCGTCTCACCCGGGTTGAACCGCAGGTTTTCGAGCAGTTCCACCCCCGGAGCCAACTCGGCGAGCCGTTCGCGCACCGGCGCCATTGAATAGCGGGGGTCGGGCTCACCCTTGGGGCGTCCCAGGTGCGAGCACGCCGTCACCGTTGCCCCCGCCTCCTGCAGCCACACAATGGTGGGCAACGCAGCGCGGATGCGCAGGTCGTCGGTTATCACCCCGTCCCGCAGCGGGACGTTGAAATCGGCACGGAGAAGGACCCGCTTGCCGGCGAGGTCCCCGAGGTCTTCGAGGGTGGGGACGCTCACTTGTTGGCGGCGCCCACGACCCCACACAGGTCGACGAGCCGGTTCGAGTAGCCCCACTCGTTGTCGTACCAGCCGAGCACCTTCACGAGGTTGCCCATGGCCATGGTCAGACCCGAGTCGAACGTGCACGAGGACGGGTCGCCGACGATGTCGGTGGAGACGAGGGGCTTGTCGCTGTAGGTCAGGACCTTGCCGAGGCGGGGATCCTTGGCGGCAGCGGCGTAGGCGGCGTTGACCTCGTCGACGGTCACGTCACGCTTGAGGACCCCGACGAAGTCGGTGACCGAACCGTCGGGCACCGGCACCCGCAGTGCGGTGCCGTCAAGCTTGCCCTGCATCGACTGCAGCACGAGGCCCGTGGCCCGGGCGGCACCCGTCGAAGACGGCGTGATGTTGATTGCCGAGGCGCGGGCGCGTCGCAGGTCGCTGTGGGGGCCGTCCACCAGGTTCTGGTCACCGGTGTAGGCGTGCACCGTGGTCATCAGACCCTTCTCCACGCCGAAAGCGTCGTCGAGCACCTTGATCATCGGCACGAAACAGTTCGTGGTGCACGAGGCGTTCGACACCACCTTGTGCTTCTCGGGATCAAACGTGTCGTCGTTCACTCCGACCACGAACGTCGCATCGGCGCCATTCGCCGGGGCGGACACGATGACGAACGGGGCGCCGGCCTCAAGATGGGCGGCGGCCTTGTCACGGTCGGTGAAAAAGCCGGTGGATTCCACCACCACGTCGACACCCAACTCTCCCCACGGCAACTCGGCGGGGTTGCGCACCGCCGTGATCCGCAACAGTTTGCCGTCAACGAGGATGCCTTCGTCGGTGGCGACCACCTCGGCACCGAGACGACCCATCACCGAGTCGTAGGCCAACAGGTGGGCCATGACCTCCACCGATCCGAGGTCGTTGGCCGCCACGATCTCCACGTCGGCGCCTGACTGGCGCACCGCACGAAAGAAGTTCCGGCCGATTCGCCCGAACCCGTTCACACCCACTCGAACCGTCATGGCTGCAACCTCCTCGGCCCCTCGGGGCACCTCAGCGATCTCGTTCCCTGTGACCGTATCGGACCGGGACGGGGTCCCCGGCACAATCGGTGTTCCACGCCACCAATCACCCGGGGCTGGGCCTCAACGCTCAATGTCGCGGTGCACCACCCGGGGCTCGCGGCCTCGTGCGGCGAGCCGGGCGGCCATGGCCTCAGCCATCGCCACCGACCGGTGGCGACCGCCAGTGCAGCCAAATGCGATACTCAGATACGACTTGCCCTCCGCCTCGAACGCCGGGAGTTGCATGGCCAACAAGTCCTCACAACGGTCGAGAAACGGCCCGGTGAGTTCCTGGTCGTCGAGGTAGGAGACGATCTCGCCGTCGAGGCCGCTGAGGGGACGCAACTCCTCAACCCAGTGAGGGTTGGGCAGGAACCGGCAGTCAATCACCATGTCGGCGTCCATGGGGAGTCCGTGTTTGAAACCGAACGACGTGATGGTGATCTGCATCCCCTGGTCGGACTCGTCGGCGAACAGGCCTCGGACGCGGTCACGCAGCTGGTGGACGTTGAGTTCACTGGTGTCAACCACGACGTCGGCGCGGGCCTTCACCGCGGCGAGCAACGCCCGCTCGGACTCGATGGCCGACGTCAGACTGATTCCGTCGGACAAGGGGTGGCGACGTCGGCTCGCCTCGTAACGGCGCACCAGCACGTCGGTGGCGGCATCCAAGAACAGCACCCGAACCCGCTCGGCGACAGGCACGAGGTCGTTGACGGCGGGCAACACCTCCTCTTGGAAGGGGCCGGGCCCCACCACGAGGGCCACCCGTCGCACCTGCGATCCGGGGGCGTCACCGAGTTCGGCCACCTGGGAGATCAGATTCGGAGGCAGGTTGTCGATGACGTACCAGCCCAGATCCTCAAGCGTGTCCCCCGCGGCCGACCGTCCGGCGCCCGACAACCCGGTGACGACGACGAACTCGGCCATTGGCCGCAGTCTACGGGTGAACCCGAGACCGGGTTGGGCATCTCGTCGCGGCGTGGACGTTCACGACCGGCGCAGCGACAGCGCCAACAGGCGCGGAATGTGCCGGGCCGACTCGTAACCGGGAGCGGCGGCAAGAAAGCCCGGGGGCGGCGACGGTTCGTCAACTCGTTCGAGCACGAGCCCGGCATCGGCGAGCGTGTTGAGGTAGACCCCCAAGGGACGATGCACGAAACGGATGTGTACCCCTTTGGCCACCTCCTCCACCACGACGGCGGGCTCGAGATAGTCGCCCACCTGCCAGTACTGCTCGGGTGGGTCCACGAGATGGTCGTCCACCCAGCCGCTGCCAGGCGTCTGCAACAACGGGTGGTTCAACATCAACAGGAACCGCCCACCCGGCACCAACACCCGCACCACTTCGGCGACAGCAGCATCAATGGCGTCAAGGTGTTCGTAAACGAGACACACGACGACGGCGTCGACGCTGCCGTCCCCAAGCGGTAGGTGCTCGGCGTCGGCACGCACGTAGACCGGCCCACCGGCCCGGGCGACCCCCGCAGCGACCTGGTTGAGCGACGGGTCGACCCCGACCACCGACGCAGCCCCGGCCCGACTGACGACCCGGGCCACCTGGCCCTCCCCGCACCCCACTTCACAGACCCGGTCCCCGGGACGCACCCAGGCAGCCACCAGCGGCAGGATCTGCTCCTCGTACTCGGGATCGGCACCGTCGGTGAAGTGGTCCTGCCACCACCCGGCGTGCGCCTCCCAGAGCTCACGGCCCACACCGGGGTCCCCCACCGCCCCCGTCGGGCCGGTCATGGAGTCGTCCCGTCGGGGTGCAACGCCGCCCACACGTTGTCGGCGACCTCGTCGGGCAACCACGACAGGGTGGCGAGGTCGTCGCGGGAGGCGGCCTGCACCGCCCGAACCCCTCCGAACGCGTCCACGAGCCGTTTGCGCCTCGCCGGACCGAGCCCGGTGATGTCGTCGAGCACCGAGCGGGTCATGCGTTTGCCCCGCAGGGACCGGTGGTAGGTGATGGCGAACCGGTGCGCCTCGTCGCGCACCCGTTGCAACAGGTACAGCGCATCAGACCCTCGCCCGATACGCACCGGTTCGGACGACCCTGGGACGTACACCTCTTCGAACCGCTTCGCCAACGACGCCACCGGGATCTCGTGGCGAAGACCCAAACGGTCGAGGACCGCGGTGGCCGCGCCGAGTTGGGGCAGACCGCCGTCGACGAGCAGCAACTGTGGTGGGTAAGCGAAACGACCACGCTGATCAACGGGAACGTCCCGGTCCCGCAGGTACGCCTCGAAGCGGCGGGTCAGCACCTCACCCATTGCCGCAACGTCGTTGTTGCCGTCGACCTCGCGCACCTTGAACCGTCGGTACTCCGCCGGTCTGGGCAACCCGTCCTCAAGCACCACCATTGACCCGACGTAGTCGGTGCCCTGGGTGTGGCTCATGTCGAAACACTCGATGCGCAACGGCGCCGACGGGAGGTCGAGCGCCAGCTGGAGGTCGTTGAGGGCCCGAGCCCGACTGTTGTGGTCCGCCGCCCGTCGCAGACGATGACGGGTGAACTCCTCGGTGGCGTTGCGCCCCACCAGTTCCGCCAGCGACCGTTTGTCACCGCGTTGGGCCACCTTGATGCGGACCCGTGATCCCCGTTGGGCGCCGAGGAACGCCTCGAGGACGTCGTGGTCGAGCGGGACGTGGGGAACGAGGACCTCCCGGGGCACGCCGAGAGGAGGGTCGTCGGCGTAGAGCTCCCCCACCACCCGGGCGACCATGCCCGCCTCGTCGAGGTCCTCGACGTTGTCAACCACGAAACCCTTGTGTCCCACCACCCGTCCCCGGCGCACGAACAGCACCTGCACCGCCGACTCGAGGTTGTCCCCCGCCATGCCGACAATGTCGAGGTCGTCGTCGCTGTCGACCACCATCTGCTGGCGCTCCACCACCGACGAGACACTCTCGATCCGGTCGCGCAGTCGGGCCGCCGATTCGAAATCGAGGGCGTCGGACGCCGCCACCATCTCGGCGGTGAGCCGGTCAACGACTGGCTGGGTGTCCCCGTCGAGGAAGCCAATGAGTTCGGTGACGAGTTCGCTGTAACGCTCCGGGGTGACGGCGTCGACGCACGGGCCGGCGCACTTGCCGATGTGGAACAACAGGCACGGCTTGCCGAGCCGTTCGTGGCGACGCAGCTTGGCGTCGCTGCAGGTCCGCACCGGAAAGATGCGGACCAGCACGTCGAGGGTCTGGCGGATGGCCTGGGCGTTGGCGTACGGGCCGAAGTAACGCACCCCCTTGGCGCGGTTGCCTCGCATCACCATCGCCCTCGGCCACGTGTCGGCCACGGTGACCGCCAGCAACGGGTAACTCTTGTCGTCACGTAACCGAACGTTGAAGCGCGGCTGGTGCGCCTTGATGAGGCTGTACTCGAGCATCAACGCCTCGAGTTCGTTGCGCACCTCAATCCAGGTCACCGACTCGGCGGTCGCCACCATCTGGGCGGTCCGCGGCGCCAGGGAGGCAGGGTTCTGGAAGTACGAGGACAGTCGGGACCGCAGGCTCTTCGCCTTCCCGACGTAGATCACCCGGCCGTCGGCGTCGCTGAACTGGTACGAACCGGGAGCGTCGGGGATGGTGCCGGCTGGCGGGCGTCGAACCACCCCGCCATCGTACGACGGCCGCACGAACCGCACGGTGGCCCACCCACCCGGTACACTGGACACACGCCGGCCTGGAAATCCCGGCGACATATCGGCTCCGGTGCCGACATCCCCGTGGCGAGGCGTCCAGGCTGTCCCCACCGGCACACATCCGGGGCCCCATCTGAAAAGGACCGAGCCCATGTTCCGGTTGCAGACCCCGCTCCCCGAGCGTTACGCCACCGCCGACCCCGACGCGCTCGAGGCGATGATCGCTTCCGCCCGTGCCGAGTTGGGGCCACGACTGTTCATCCTCGGACACCACTACCAGCGAGACGACGTCATGCGCTGGGCCGACGCACGTGGCGACTCGTTCCAGTTGTCCCGACTCGCTCAGCAGCGCACCGACGCCGACTACATCGTGTTCTGCGGTGTCCACTTCATGGCCGAATCGGCCGACATCCTCACCGGCGACCACCAACAGGTCATCCTCCCCGACCTCAACGCCGGGTGTTCCATGGCCGACATGGCCGACCTCGAGTCGGTCGAGGAGGCGTGGGAGGCACTGGGACGAATCGTGGACACCGACCGCATCGTTCCCATCACCTACATGAACTCCGCAGCCGCCCTCAAAGCCTTCGTGGGCCGCCACGGCGGCGCCGTGTGCACCTCGACGAACGCCCGAGCGGTCCTCGAGTGGGCGCTCGGCCAGGGCCGCTACAGCGACGCCGGACCGCAGGGCGATCAGGTCCTGTTCTTCCCCGACCAGCACCTCGGACGCAACACCGGGCACGCCATGGGGTTCACCGAAGCCGACATGCGGGTGTGGAACCCGCACCTCGAACTCGGCGGGCTCGAGGACGCCGACGTGAAGGACACCACGTTCCTGTTGTGGAAAGGCCACTGTTCGGTCCACCAGCGGTTCCGCCCCGCCCACGTCGAAGCCTTCCGGGCCACCCACCCCAACGGACTCGTCGTCACCCATCCCGAGTGCGCCCACGACGTCTGCGAACTCGCTGACGCCGTCGGGTCGACCGACTTCATCGTCCGCTACATCGACGAGGCACCCACGGGTTCGACCATTGCGGTGGGGACCGAGATCAACCTCGTGCACCGCCTCGACGCCGAGACCCCGGAAAAGACCGTGGTGTCACTCGACCCGGTCATCTGCCCGTGTTCGACCATGTCCCGCATCGACCAGCAGCATCTCGCCTGGGTGCTTGAGAACCTGGTGGACGGCCGGGTGGTGAACCGCATCACCGTTGATGACGACACCGCCCACTGGGCCCGGGTCGCGCTGCAACGCATGCTCGACATCGCCTGAGCGCCCAATCGGCGGCGCGCCGAATGGTCAGTTCGGGGCCAGGTACGGGGCGAGGAACCGGCCGGTGTGGCTGGCGGGGTTGGTCGCCACCTCCTCGGGGGTCCCCTCAGCCACCACCGACCCGCCACCACGTCCACCCTCGGGGCCCATGTCGATGATCCAGTCAGCGGTCTTGATCACG
>CAMAQM010000025.1 GCA_945860545.1 Bifidobacterium breve
TTCCCCGTCTGGGAGATGGCCCGGCGGGATCTTTTCCACTCCGGCACCTGGCCACCGGCCACGTAACGCGAGCCGATGGCAAGGTCCGCGCCAGCCTCCACCGCTGCGATCAGGTCCGGTAACGACGCCGGGTCGTGTTGGAGGTCGGAGTCCATCTCGACCATGACCTCAAACCCCTCGGCCTGCCCCCATGCGAATCCGGCGCGGTACGCAGACCCCAGACCGGACTTGGCTGGGCGACGCAGCACCGTGACCCCGCCGTGGTCAGCCCCCCACGACTCGGCCGCATCTGCGGTGCCATCGGGGCTGGAATCGTCAACGACAAGGACCACGGCTTCGGGGAGCGCTTCGCGCACCCGCTCAAGCACCTCAACGATGTTCTCAACCTCGTTGAAGGTGGGCAGCACCACCAATGTCCTCATTGCTGTCAGACAATACGCCCCGCTGAACCTCTGGGGTGCACGTGCCATCCCGGCGCACCGTCGACAACGGACCCGACCGGCGGGGGGCGTATCATCACGACGTGAATTCCCCGCGAGATGACGGTCTGTCCATGGCTGAGACCACCCCTTCAGCTACGCCCTCACCACTGGCCCGGATCTTGGCGTTCGGTTCCATCGTGTTCGCTGGTGCGGCGGGCGGGTTCATTGGGTGGGCGTTCGTTGATCTGCAGTGCGAAGGGGACTGCACCGTTCTCGCCGGGGTCGTTGCGTTGGTCGTGGCGATTCTCGCAGCGGTCGGGGTGGGGGTCGTGGCGGTGCTGGCCCTTCGAGCGCTCGGTGAGTGGTCCACCCAGAAGCAACCGGGTGCGACCGACGAAAAGGAGCCCGGGCTGGTCCTGCGTCGCCCACCGCGCACCACCCCTGCGAACAACGAGCCACCACCGAGGGTTCGCTGATCGGGACTTGCCGAACTCAGCTGAGTAGCAACAGACGGAACGACTCCGCCGCCCCGAGTCCCACCTCTGCGCCGGCCGCCTCCGAACGGTTCCGAATCACCTCGCCAACTTCAGCAGGGTCGCTGATCTGGCTTTGGTGACACAGCACGGCGGCGACCTTGCGGTCCACGAAACCGGTGATGTCGACGTATACGTCAGGTTCGAGCGTTCCGGACAACAGGATCCGTCCCACGAGGTGGGCGTCACCAGCGTCTGGGAAGTAGAGCGGACTGGCTGCGGCGGGCGCGCAGGCGTCAAGCACCGCAGCGCCGACGGCCCGATGGTCGGCGTGGTTCACGTACGACGACCCGAACAGCAGCGGCGTCGGGTCGGGCGCAACCACCACGTCGGGAGCAACACGTCGGATCCGCTCCACCAACGCCCGACGCAACGCGGAATCGTTGACGACCTCGCCGTCGTCGATCCCAAGGTTCTCCGCCGACGTCAACCCCATGACCACCGCCGCCGCCGCCGTCTCCTCAGCGCGTTGGCTGGCGAGCGCATCAGGGTCGGTGGCCGGGTCGTTGGATCCCTTGTCCCCACGCGCGCAGATCACCAGATGCACTTCGACTCCCGCATCCGCCCATTGGGTAAGGGTGCCCCCGCACGACACTTCGGGGTCGTCGGGGTGTGCGTACACCGCCAGCACCGAACGCGGAACCCCGATGCCCGGCAGGCTGAACGGCACACTCGTTCCCATTGAACCGACCCTAGCGGCGCCCCCACGGGGTCTGAGGCGTCATACTCACCAGATGCCGATCGCCACTCCGAGCCCGTCCCCTGCCGAGTTGCTCGATCTCGCTACCCGCACCGCGGAGAACGCAGCCCACCTCCTCGTTGACGGGCTGCGCCGGGGTGGGTTGACGGTGGACACGAAATCCTCAGCCACCGACATGGTCACCGAGATCGATCGCGCCGCCGAGTCGCTCATCGCCGAGATGATCCTCGGGGAACGACCCGACGACGGTCTCGTTGGCGAGGAGGGCACGAACCGGCCGACCTCGAGCGGTGTGCGGTGGGTGGTGGACCCCATCGACGGCACCACCAACTATCTCTACGGCCACCCCGGCTTTGCGGTGTCGATCGCTGCGGAGATCCTCGACGGTGACCCCTCGGGCGAGGCGGTCACCGTGGCGGGGGTCGTGTGGGTTCCGCTTCTCGACGAGGTGTACACCGCCACCATTGAAGGTGGGGCCCACCGCAACGGTGCCTCAATCCACGCCAGTGTGGTCACTGACCCCGCCACCGCGCTCGTGGCCAGCGGCTTCTCCTACGACCCCGACCGTCGCCGACGGCAGGCCGAGGTACTGACGCAGGTCCTGCCCCAGGTGCGGGATCTGCGCCGCATGGGAGCGGCGTCGGTTGACCTGTGTTCGGTGGCGTGCGGACGGGTCGACGCCTTCTACGAACGCGGGCTGCAACCCTGGGACCACGCCGCAGGCGCACTCATCGCCCGCGAGGCGGGTGCGACCGTCGCCACACTCGATGGTGGCCCCCCGTCAACGGCGTGCATCCTTGCCGCCAACCCGGGGTTGTGGCCGAGGCTGTCCACCATGCTCTCCGATGCCGGAGCCGCCGACGCCTGAGGCGTCCGCCCCCTCGTGGGATGCCACCGGTCCCGTCGGCGAGCGTGGACAAAGGTGGGAATCCGGAGAAAATTTCGGGGGGATGAGCCAAAACGGTGCGCGAATGCGGCACGATGAAGCCGTGGGAACCCGCATCCTCACCGTTGAAGACGACGAACGCATCCGCACCGCAGTGAAAATGGCCCTCGAGGACGAGGGCTGGCAGGTGGACGAAGCCGACAACGGCGAACACGCACTCGAGTTGTTTCTGGCTACGCCCAGCGATGTCGTGCTGATCGACATCATGCTGCCGGGCATCGACGGATTCGAGGTGTGTCGATCCATCCGGCGGGCGTCCGACGTCCCGATCGTCATGGTGACCGCCCGGGCCGACACCCACGACGTCGTCGCCGGGCTTGAGGCCGGCGCGGACGACTACCTGACCAAGCCGTTCGCCCCCAAGGAACTCTCGGCCCGCATCCGGGCCTTGTTGCGGCGGGCCCGCTCCCACGACCCTGCCGGCACCCACCTCGTGTTCGGGGAACTCGAGATCGTTCCCGATGAGGGCGCCGTGTACCGCAACGGCGAGGAGGTGCACCTGACCAAGACGGAGTTCCGCCTACTCGTGGAGTTGGCGTCGTCACCCGGTCGGGTCTTCAGCCGCGAGGTCCTGTTGGAACGGGTGTGGGGCTACGGTTACTTCGGGGACGGGCGTTTGGTGGATGTCCACATTCGTCGGCTCCGCACCAAGATTGAGCCCGACCCGGCCAACCCCCGACACGTCGCAACCGTCCGGGGACTCGGGTACAAGCTCCAGACCTGATCCGGCCCCGGCCGGACCACACGCCCGGACGGCCACGGCCCCACTGGGCACCTAGGACCGATGCGACGCTTCACCAAGTTCCGCCCCCTCGGCCTGCGGGCCCGGCTGACGTTGAGTTTCGCGCTCGGGGCGCTGCTGCTCAGCGCGGTCCTGTCGGTACTGACCTGGAACCTGACGCGTGAAAGCCTCGTCCGTCAACGCGAAGAATCCGCCACCGAGCGCGTGCTGGCCAACGCCGTGACCCTGCGGCGCAGTCTGGGCGGCTCGAGCGACACCCAGGCGCTGCTCGCCTCGCTCCCCACACCGTCGGGGGCGCAGTTGGCACTGCTGTATGCCGGCACCTGGGACGCCCGCAACCCCGTCGAGTTTGCCCAGACCGACGTCCCGGCCAGCCTGCGTGACGAGGTGGCGGCGGGCAACGTCGCCGAGTTGCGGACCCGACTCGACGGGGAGACCTACATCGTGATCGGGGTTCCGCTCCCGGTGGGCGGCGCCCAGTACTACGAGGCAATCAACCTGACCGACATCGAACGCACCCTCGACGGCCTCACCCTGTCCCTGCTCGGGGCGTCCGCGATTACCACCGTGGCCGGCGGCTTCATCGGCTACTGGGCCAGCCGACGGGTACTCGTGCCGCTACGCAACGTCGGTCTCGCCGCCGAAGCCATCGCCGGAGGACAGCTCGACACCCGACTGACCAGCGGCGAGGACCACGACCTCGATCCGCTCGTTGCCTCGTTCAACGAGATGGCCTCCGCGCTCGAGGAACGAATCGAGCGCGACACACGTTTCGCCTCGGAGGTGTCCCACGAGCTTCGTTCGCCGCTGATGACGATGGCGGCGTCGGTCGAAGTGCTCGAGAACACCCGCGACGACCTGCCGGAGCGATCCCAGCGCGCCCTCGACCTCATGAGCGCCGACCTCGACCGGTTCCGCCAACTCGTCGAGGACCTCCTTGAGATCTCACGGGTCGACGTCGGGGCGGTCACCTTGCACCTCGCCCCCGTGCTCGTCACCGAACTCGTCATCCAGGCGGTGGCCACCTCGTCACATGGGAACGTTCCGGTGCACTACGACCCCGAGGCCGCCGACCTTGGGGTCATGGTCGACAAGGTCCGGTTCTTTCGAGCCATCGACAACCTGTTGGCCAACGCCGCCAACTACGCCGACGGTGCCACCGCAGTGGACGTCAACGTCCACCACAGCGAGGAGGGGGACACGGTGCGCATCGGCGTCGAGGACGACGGCGTCGGGGTGCCCGAAGAGGAACGCCACGTCATCTTCGACCGCTTCTCACGCGGCCGCGAGGGAGGCAACCGGGGCGCTGACAGCGGCACCGGGCTGGGCCTCGCGCTCGTGGACGAACACATCCGCCTCCACAACGGTCGTGTGTGGGTGGAAGATCGTCTTGACGGCACCCACGGCGCACGGTTCGTCATCGAGTTGCCGGTCATGGCCGAACCATCCGCCGGGGGCGACGACGGCGAGGGCACCTACGTCGACGACGACTACGGGCTCGACGAGGTCATTCCCGACTCCGACACCGAAGTTGACGCTCCCGAAGCCGATCCCGGCGATGTCGACAGGAGCACCTCGTCATGATTCCCAGCGGCCCTTGGCGCAGACTCGTGGGCGTCCTCGCCGTCACCGCGGTGGCGTTCGTCGGTACCGCCTGCGGTGATATCCCGCTCGATGACGCCCCCCGGGTCATCGACCCCGAGGAAATACCCGAAGGCCTCGTCGGTCCGGCAACGTCGGTTCCACCCGACGGGGGGGAACGCGACGGGGTGAACGCCGACCTGTTCCTGTTCTTTGGTTCCGGACTCGACGAAGTGCTCGTCCCGTGCGCGGTTCCCACCGCTGCGGGAGGTTCAGTGGAGGCCCGTGCACGCGCCGTGATCGAACAACTCATCAACCTCGATCCCGCCACCAGCGACCTGTGCCCCGACTCGCTCACCAACGCCGTCCCGCCGGACCTCGCCGTGCTCAGCGTCCGGCTCGTGGTCGAGGAGAGGGGCAACGTGCTGGACCTGAACCTCGAGCGTCAGGCCCTCGGCAACATCGAAGCCACTCAGCAACGTCGTGCCATCGCCCAGTTGGTGTTCACCGCCACCGATGTCCCCGGGGTCAGCGCCGTTCGGTTCTTCGCCGACGGCACCGCCATCTCGGTGCCCGTCGAGGACCGCACCGCCGACCCTGGTGAGGCAATCACTCCCCAGGACTTCACCGATCTTGACGCCGCCTCGGACCTGCTCGAGACGTTCAATTCACTGGTGGAGGAACCGTCCACCACCGTGGCGCCCGTTCCCTGAACGTTCTGGCGTTCACCCAAGACCCACCGCGGCGGCAACGGCGTTGCGCTGCAACTTGCCCGTGGCGGTGTAGGGAAGCGATTCGACAAGGCGGTAGTCCTTGGGTCGCTTGTGTCCTGCGAGCGTGGCCCGGGCGTGCCGGTCGAGGTCGGCGACGCTGATGTCACCCACCACGGCGGCGCACACCCGCTGACCCCACGACGGGTCGTCGACGCCGAACACCGCAACGTCAACCACTCCGGGGGCGGTGTGGAGCGCCTGTTCGACCTCTGCGGGGTACACGTTCACGCCTCCGGTGATGATGAGGTCGTCGCGGCGACCCTCCAACCACACCCACCCGTCCGCGTCGACTCGCCCGAGGTCCCCGACGCTGAACGCACCGAACGCTCCCGGGTCGGTGGTGGCCGTCCGCCACGCTTGTGCGGTGCGTTGCGGGTCCCGCCAGTACGTGAAACGGGCCCAGCGCGGCACCTCACACCACAAGGTCCCGTCAGCGTCGGATGTGAGGTGGCGACCAACCCGGGCCCGTCCCACGGTGCCGGGACGTTCCAACCAGTCCTGCGGGCTGCAGGCGGTGAACTGACCTTCGGTGCTGCCGTAGAACTCCCACACCACCTCCGAGCCGAACGCGTCGATGGCGGCCTGCTTGAGGGGCACCGGACAGGGCGCTCCGGCGTGCGCCACAAGACGGAAGCCGCCGAGGTCGGGCAGATCAGGTCGTCCCAACAGGCGGTGCAGGTGGGCCGGCACCATGAACGTGGTGGTCGGCGCCTCGGTGGCGATCACCTCTGCCACCCGGGCGGCGTCGAACGGACCGGGGAGGAGCACGGTGCCACCGCTGAGCAGGGTTCCCGCAGCGAAACGGATGGCGACCGAATGATGGAACGGCGAGCAGACCAGGTGCCGGTCAGCGGCGTCGAAACCCCACTGGGACACCTCCTCGGCCAGCAGCGCCTCAGCCTCCGTCTCGTCGAGCACGCCGCTCCACACCCCCTTGGGGGTGCCAGTGGTGCCCGACGTGAAGTGCATGGGACGCGCCAGCGGCCACGGCGCCAGCTCGATGCCGTCGGCCTCGGCGAGGCGGGCCAACGCGGCGTCGTCGACCACGAGGGCCGGCTGGGCGTCGTCAAGGAGTCGTTCCCGTTCGGCGGGGAGCAGACCAGCGTGGGTAAGTACAGGCACGATGCCGACCCGCAATGCCCCGAGGATGGCGCAGATCATGGCGGACCCCGAGGTTGTCACCAGCGCCACCCGGTCACCGACCGTCAACCCGGCGGACACGAGACCCCCGGCGATTCGGCGCTGTCGGTCCTCGGCGTCCGCAGCAGTCAGGAACTCCACGGCCAGAGTCTGGCCGATCCCTTACCCGGCGAAGAACACCCGGGCCACGTCGTAGAGGTCCGGGTCGACGGTCTTGAGGGTGCCGACGGCCTCCGCCAGCGACACTGAGACGATCTCGCCGGCCTGCAGCGCCACCATGGTTCCCCAACGCTGGTCGTGCACGGCGTCGATGGCGGCCACCCCGAAACGTGTTGCCAGCACCCGGTCGAAGGCCGTGGGTGTCCCACCTCGCTGGACGTGACCGAGGATGGTGACCCGGGTCTCGTACCCGGTGCGGGCCTCGATCTCGTTGGCGAGGGTGTTGCCGATGCCGCCGAGACGGACGTGGCCGAAGGCGTCGACCTCGTCGCGGGCCACGTGGAACGACCCTTCCACCGGTTGGGCGCCCTCGGCGACCACCACGATGGACGCGTACCGGCCCATCTCGTGTCGCTGCACCAGGGCGGCGCACACGGCGTCCACGTCGAAGCGTTCCTCGGGGATGAGGGTGTACGTGGCCCCTCCGGCGATGCCCGCCCACACGGCAATGTGTCCGGCGTGGCGACCCATGACCTCGACCACCATGACCCGGTGGTGGGACTCGGCGGTGGTGTGGAGCCGGTCGATGGCCTCAGTGGCGATCTGCACGGCGGTGTCGAACCCGAAGGTCAGCTCGGTGGCCGACAGGTCGTTGTCGATGGTCTTGGGCACCCCCACCACCGGTGCGCCCGCCGCTGCGAGCTCGTTGGCAACCCCGAGGGTGTCCTCACCGCCTATGGCCACCAGGGCGTCCACGCCGAGACGCTCAAGGGTGTCGGCACACGTGGCGATGCCGTCGTCGGTTTTGGCCGGATTGGTGCGCGACGAACCGAGCACGGTCCCGCCCCGGGGCAGGGTCCCCCGGAACGTCCCCACGTCGAGCGGCACCGTCTCGCCGTCGAGAACACCGCGCCAGCCGTCGACGAACCCGATGAACTCGTCGCCCCAGCGGCGTTCACCCTTGCGCACGATCGCCCGCATGACGGCGTTGAGCCCCGGACAGTCTCCCCCACCGGTCAGCATCGCCACCCGCATGTGTCGCCTCCTCGTCCTCGGCAATGACCTCGTTGGCCACGGTAACCGGGGCAGGTTGCCAACCAGCGGGTGGCGGGTGAATGCCCCACTACATTCATGTTTCCGTGACCTATGTGATTGCTATCGACGCCGGCACCACCAGTGTGCGCTCCATTGCCTTTGACGCCCATGGTCGGCCCGTGGCGTCCTCGGCACGCGAGTTCACCCAGCACTTCCCAACACCCGGCTGGGTGGAACATGACCCCAACGAGATCTGGGATCGCACCGTGGAGACCCTCGCAGAGGTGGTCGCTGCCCTCGACGGCCCGGTGGCCGCCATCGGCATCACCGACCAGCGCGAAACCACCGTGGTGTGGGACCGCCGCAGCGGCGAACCACTCGCCCGGGCGCTCGTGTGGCAGGACCGTCGAACCGCGGCGCGTTGCGACGCGCTGGTTGAGGCCGGACATCTCCCGACGGTTCGCGCCACCACGGGACTGGTGTTGGACCCGTACTTCTCAGCGAGCAAGCTCGAGTGGTTGTTCGGCCCCGGTGGGGTGACCCCGGGTCCCGAGGTGGCGTTCGGCACCATCGATTCCTGGCTGGTGTGGAAACTCACCGGCGGTGTCGAGCACCGCACCGACGTGACCAACGCGGCGCGGACCTTGCTGTTCGACATCAGGTCCCTTCAGTGGTCCACCGAGTTGTGCGACCTGTTCGGTGTGCCCTCCCACGTCCTGCCGGAGGTGAGTTCGTCCTCGGGACGGTTCGGGGTGACCACGGCCGACATCCCGACGGGGGCGGGGGTCCCCATCAGTGGGGTGGCCGGCGACCAACAGGCCGCCCTGTTCGGCCAGGCGTGTTTTTCCCCCGGGGACACGAAGAACACCTACGGCACGGGCTCGTTCGTATTGATGAACGTGGGACAGACCTGTCCCGAGCCTGTGGATGGACTGCTGACCACGGTGGCGTGGAGCCTCCCCGGACCAAACGGTCCGGTCACCACGTATGCCTACGAGGGGGCCATCTTCGTCACCGGCGCTGCGGTGCAGTGGTTGCGTGACGGCCTGGGGGTCATCGACGACGCCATCCAGGCCGGTCCGCTCGCCGCATCGGTCCCCGACAGTGGCGGGGTGGTGGTGGTGCCCGCCTTCACCGGTCTGGGAAGTCCGTGGTGGGACCCCTATGCCCGTGGAGCGATATTTGGGATCACCCGGGGAACCACCGCGGCGCACATCACCCGGGCGGTGGTGGAATCCATGGCGTTCGCCACACGTGACGTCGTCGATGCCATGACGGCGGCGTCAGGATTCGACGTGCGGTCCCTGCGTGCTGACGGGGGTGCGTCCGCCATGGATCTGCTGTTGCAGATGCAGGCCGACCAGTTGGGTGTGAACGTCTCGCGCCCCACGGTGCGAGAGACGACCGCCTTGGGTGCCGCCTACCTCGCCGGCCTCGCCGAGGGCGTCTGGGATTCGCTCGAAGACATCACCCGCAACTGGGAACTCGACGTGACCGTCACGCCGCGCACCGACGAATTGAGCGTGGCCATGGCCGAAGCGAACTACCAGATGTGGCGTCGGGCGGTGGGCCGCAGTGGCACCTGGGCGGACGCCGACTGAGTTCACCCCTGCCGACTGGCGGGGTGTGACGTGCGGGACCTCAGGAGGTGGAGTTCACGAAACCGGGTGTCCACGATGCGTGCCAACGCAGCCGCCTGTCGGCGCTCCCGGGTCCGAAAGGGCAGGTGTTCCCGGCCAAGAACCAACGCCGCTCGCGCCGCGGGAAGCGGCGCCCACAACACGTCGTGGGCCTCACCGGCACCTTCCCCGGCGCGTGCCGCACTCTGACTGCCGGCGACGAACGCCGACAGCCACAGGGCGGAAGGCGCGTCACCGCGGGCGCTGACGACCTCCCCGGCGTCGAGTCGCACCACTGCACCCCACAGCGCACCAATGGTCCGAACGGCGTGCTCACACAGCGCGTCGATGGCGTCATCGGGCGTCGACGCCCCGACCAACATCGCTGCGGTCTCGAGGGCGTCGAGGCGCGGGTCGTGGAGTGCCTCGGCGAGTGGACGGACCTCCTCCACGGCGACACCGTCAACTTGTTCGATCTCGCTGAGGAGCAGGTCCACCACGCCGGCATCGGCGAGGTCCACCACGAGTTCGTCGACCGCCCGATCCGCCCCACGTTCGAGGATCTCGATGCCCACGACGTCGCCGCCGACGGCACCGACACGGCTCGCCACCGCACCGAGTGCCCCAGGACGGTCCGGCAACCACAGACGAAGAACGAAAGCAGCCATGGCCAAACCGTACGTGGCGGGTGTGAACGGGACGTTTCACCGGTGCAACAACTCCGACAACGCTGGGCAACTCCGGCACTGAGCGCCACGTGACGCCCGGTGACGCCCGGTGATGCCCGGAGACGCATCGTGGCCGGGGACACCGAGGTCGGCGCTGGTAGGTTCCCGACCATGGAACGGCGTCTGACACCCCGCGGCCAGCAACGCCGGGACGAGATCGTGGCGTTCGCCACCGTGCGGTTTGCCGAGAACGGCTTCCACCCCACCTCGGTGGCCGAAATCGTCGGCGGACTCGGGGTCGGCAAGGGTGTCTTCTACTGGTATTTCGCTTCCAAGGACGAGCTGCTCGCTGAGATCCTGCGGACCGCTCTGCGCAGTCTCCGCACCGCCCAGGCCGAAGCGGTCGCCGGGGAACTCGACCCGCTCCGGCGTATCGAACTGGCCATCCGGGCAGCCCTGCGGTGGTCCGAACAACACCGGCACCTTGTGACCCTCATCCAGTTCGCCAGCACCGACGACCGGTTCGCCCCGCTGGTGTCGCTCGGCGAAGCGGTGGCGGTGCGGGACGCGACGGCCCAGGTTGCAGAGGCCGTCTCCTCCGGTCGGGTGCGCGACGCCGACCCGGAATTCGTGGCTCACGCAGTGCTGGGGGTCACCACCCACATCGCCCGCGAGTTCATCCACAAACGGGGACGTCCCGCCGACGACGTGGCGGACGCCACCGTGGCGTTCGTCCTCGACGGCCTGCTGGCGGGGGCGATCAGTCCAGTCGGGTGAGGGTGCGCCGCAGGTTGCGGATTGCTTGGCCGATGCGCTGGTCGTTCTCAATCAGTGCGAACCGCACGTGCCCCTCACCACCGGGTCCGAACCCGACGCCGGGTGACACCGCAACGTGTGCTTCGCGCACCAAGAACGAGGCGAACTCGATGGAGTCCATGTCGGCGTACTGCTCGGGGATCTTGGCCCAGGCGAACATCGTGCCCATGGGTGGCTCGATGGGCCAGCCAATCCGGTTCAGCCCCTCACACAAGGTGTCGCGTCGCGACTGGTAGATCGCCTGGGCTTCCTTGGGGTAGTCAGGTGCCTCGTTCAGCGTGACCGTGGCCGCCACCTGGATCGGTTGGAAGGTGCCGTAGTCGAGGTAACTCTTCAACTTGGCCAACGCCCCGATGACCTCGGGGTTCCCCACCATGAACGCCACACGCCACCCCGCCATCGAGAACGACTTGGTCATCGAGTACAACTCGACGGCGACGTCCTTTGCTCCCTCGGCCTGGAGGATCGACGGCGGCACGTACCCGTCGAACCCGAGATCGGCGTAGGCGTTGTCGTGCACGACAACCACCTCTTTTTCCCGGGCGAAGTCGACGACCTGCTGCATGAACGCCAGATCCACACAGGTGGTCGTCGGGTTGTGTGGGAACGAGATGACGATGACCCGGGGCTTGGGCCACGAGTACTCCCACGCCTCGCGAAGGTTTTCGATGAAGACGTCACCGGTGGCGAGCTGCACCTCTCGTACGTCCGCCCCGGCGAACAGCGGGGCATACCGATGGATCGGGTAGGTGGGCGACGGCACCAACACGGCGTCCCCAGGGGCCAACAACACCCACATGAGGTGTGAGTACCCCTCCTTGGCCCCAATGGTGTTGATCACCTCGGTGTCGGGATCGAGCTCAACCCCGAAGCGGCGCAGGTACATGTCGGCCGCCGCCTGACGAAGCTTGGGGATCCCCCGACTCGAGGAGTAGCGGTGGTTACGGGGGTTGAGGACCGCTTCAGCCGCCTTCTCCACCGCCAGGTCCGGTGAGGGAAGGTCGGGGTTGCCGAATCCCAGGTCGATCACGTCCTCACCGGATCGACGCGCCTCAACCTTGAGCGAGTCGATGATGGTGAAGACGTAAGGGGGAAGCGCAGTGATGCGACGGAACTCCATCGCCCAACGGTACCCCGCTCGGGTCAGGCTCCCCCAACCATTCCGGCTGCGGCCGTCGCCGCGCCGATCGCCCCCGCCGAGGGTCCGAGTTCGGCCAGCACGATCTGCACCTCGGGTCGGTGCCCCGCACCGAGGACCAGTGTGGCGAAGTGCCGTCGCACCGGTTCGAGAAGGGCCGACCCGAGCGTGGCGAGGCCTCCCCCGATGATCAACCGGTCGCTGTCGAGGGTGGCAACCAAGTTGGCGAGCCCGAGGGCCACCCACCAGGCGAACTCGTCCACGAGAGCGACCGCACCCGGATCGGCTTCGGTGAGCGCGACGGCGACGTGCTCCCCCCGCACCGCCTCGGGGTCACCGCCGGCCAGCGCCAGGACCCGCTCTGCCCGACCTGACTCCGCTGCGTCACGGGCCAGCCGGCCCATGCCGCTCCCTGACGCATAACGCTCCCAGCATCCGCGCCGGCCGCACGGACAGGGGGGCCCGTTGGGGTCGATCACGACGTGGCCGAGTTCCCCGGCGAACCCGTTTGCACCACGCTGGATCCGACCGCCGACGACGAGGCCCGCCCCGATGCCTGTCCCAAGGGTGACCATCACGAGGTTGTCCGAACCGCGACCTGCGCCACGTTGCCACTCGGCGAGCGTGGCGAAAGTGGCATCGTTGTCGACGGCTACCGGCCGGCCGGTGAGCGCACCCATCTGCTCGGCGACCGCAAGTTCCGCATCTCCGGCAATGTTGGGGGCGAATCGCAGGACCCCCGACGATGTCACGAGTCCCGGTGCCCCCACGCCGATGGCCACCGCAGCCTCGTGACCACCCGCCACGAGCATCCGGTCGAGGTCATCGACCACTGCGGCCATGGACTCGAGCACATCGCCACCTCCCGAGCGCGGCGTGTCGGCACGTTGCTCGGCGAGGGGCGTGACGGGGTCGGCAGGGTCGACAGCCCGGGCGAGGATCTTCGTGCCGCCAAGGTCGATGCCGATCACCGGGCCCGAGGCGTTCATGAGGTTTCTCCCGTTTGTTGGGGTGGCGGCGGCCGCCGGGGCGAGGAGGGATCGACGCGGGGTGGGAACGACCCGTGCCGGGCGCTCCACAGGCCGGCGATACCGATGCCGAACATGGGGGCGAGCAAGGCGAACGCCGCACCGGTGAACACCCCGAGCGATGCCACGACGAACGCCACCACAATCTGGATCGCCCACGCCGCCATCATCACCACCTGGGTGCGACGGGGGGCGCACCCAGCGAGGAAGAACAATCCGCCCATTCCGATCGCCTCGGTGCGGCTCCGCCCAATGGCGATCACGTACGCGGCCATGAACCCCACGGTGCCCACCGCGAACCAGACCAGCGACACCACCACCAGCACGAGAGTGAACCCCGAAGGCGCAACGACCTCACCGACGCAGGCCGCCACGAACACTGCGGTGCCGATCAGATTCGCCCGAACCAGGCCCCGGCCGGCATCGGGGGTCGGCAACGGCGGTCGACGGCGTTCGTCCCCGACCTGGGGGCCGAGTTCCGGTTCGGGTCGGGGCGCCCCTGAACGGCGCCTGCCGCTCACTGCCCGGACCCCTCGTGGGCACCGTTGTCCACGGCCGATGCAATGGCCGTGGCGAGTCTGTGGGCGAGGGTGTCGTAATTGAACGACACCTCGGCACGGTGGCGGGCCGCCTCCCCCATCTGGGCGCGGCGCTGCGCGTCGCCCAGCAACGTGTCGAGGGCGTCCACCGCAGCGGCGACCTTGCGTGGTTCGTCGACGACGAGGCCCGAGTGGTCGTGGACCACGGCATCAGCGGCGCCTCCGCTGGCTCCCGCCACCTGGGGAACGCCACAGGCGGCCGCCTCGAGGAACACGATGCCGAACCCTTCCTGTTCGAGGCCTCCCCAGCGGTTGTGGCACAACATGGCGAACACGTCCGCTGCGCCGAGCAGTCCGGGAAGGTCGTCAGCCGGTACCCGCCCCACCAGTCGCACCGGCGCACCGGTGGTGGCCACCAGTTGTTGCAGTCGGGCGTGGTCACGACCCTCACCGGCAATGATGACCTCAAGATCGGGGTAACGGCGGGAAAGTTCGGCGGCGGCCTCCACGAGGACCGCCATGCCCTTGCGGGGCACCAACCGGCTCACGCTGACCACGAGTGGGGCATCAGGTGCGACATCGAAGCGCCTGCGCACCTCGGCTCGCCGGGAGGCGTTGAGTGGCACGAAACGTTCGGCGTCGACGCCGGGGGGAATCTCGACGACCGGCAGGGGTCGGCCTGCTGCGCGTTGTGCGGTCTGCGCCGGGTAGGAACCCGCAGCGATCACCAGTTGGGAGGTCCGCAACAACCGCCGGATCAGCAGTTGCCCCCCTGGCGTGGCGGCAGGGATCGTGACCTCGGCGCCGTGCACGATGACTCCCCATGGCGCGTTGAGCCGCCCCACGAGCGGGGCGTTGTTGGCCACCGGGTCCAACAGGACCAAGCCCGCCCCGGTCCGGGCGATCAGGCCGTTGATGCGTCTCGCCAGACCCGCCGTCGGGACCAGGAAGGGCTGGTTGACCCGTTCCACGGCAAACGGCTGGGCGGCGTCCCACGCCTGAGCGCCGGGTTGGTCAGGGGTGACGACGGTGAACGAATCGGGAGGCAGGCGACGCCACAGCTCCCACAGGTAGGTCTGAATCCCGCCGGTCTTGGGAGGGAAGTCGTTGGTAACGAGGAGATGATGCATGCTTCGCTGCGCCGACGCCGAGCCGCCACCCAAGGCGGGGGATCCGTTGCGACGCTAGCGCGCCGGAGGTGGGGGCGACCTCACCTCGTCAACGACGTCGGTCGACTCGTCACCGTCAACGAGAGCAACGAGGTCGTCCCGACCGAGCCGGCGGGCGGCCCATACGGCATGAGCCCGCACCACCGCTTCGGGGTGGGCGAGATGGCCGACAAGGGCGGCGACCACCTGCGGGTCGTTGCCGTCGGCCACGTTGCCGAGCGCCACCAGCGCGTTGCGACGCAGGTATGCCGGGTTGCGTTCGGCCACGTACCAGCGACCATGGCGCTCCAGAAGTTCGTCGTCACCTGCTCCCAGCAAACCGATCAGGTCCACCAGGCGGCCTGCGGTGACGAGCGCCGAATCATCCAGCCGGCGGTTCGGGGGACACACCTCCTGACAGTCGTCACACCCGTAGATACGCCCTCCGAGCGCCACGCGAACCTCGCGGGGGATGATCCCGGGCGCTTGGACCAGCCACGCCAGACACCGTCGGGCATCGACCACGCCGGGAGCGATGATGGCCCCCGTCGGGCAGCCGTCCATACAGCGACGGCAGGGGCCACATCCGTCCGGCACCGGTTCGGAACCGACGGGCAGGCGGGCATCGGTGAGCACCGCGCCGAGCACCACCCATGACCCGTGGCCGGGTACGAGGATGTTGGCGTTCTTGCCGAACCACCCGATCCCGGCACGGTGCGCTGCGGCACGGTCCACGAGGGCGTTGTCGTCAGCGAGTACCCGGGCGACGTGACCGGCGTCGATGAGTACCTGCGCCATCGCACCGAGCGCTCCCCGAAGATCGGCGTAATGGTCGCTTGTGGCGTAGCGGGCGACCTCGCCCTGGGGGCGTCCTGACCCCAGCGTGGCCTGATCTGCGGGAAGTCCCGCAGGGTACGGCCACGCCCCCACGACCAGCGACTGGACGCTGCGGAGGGCCTGTTGCGGATCGGTGGATCGTGCCGGGTTGCGGTAGGTGAACTGCATGTCGGCGGCCAGACCGGCGGCCTTGCGTTCCTCGAGCACCTGTCGGGTGTCCTCGAACGGCGTCGCGTCGGTGATGCCGACCGCCACAAGTCCCGCCGACCGGCCGACGGTCACCAGCCGGTCACGCAGCGCTGCGGACCCAGCGTCGGCGGTCTGCGGATCACCCATTGGTGAAGTCTTCCAGCCCGGCGTTCCGGGCGACACCCGGCGGGGTCAGCCGGTTCGGCGACGATGCCGAACGGGCGGCACGAGTCCCGAGTCGCTGAGGAGCCGCAACGTCCGTTCCTCGGCGACGTCGATGACCACCGCTTCACCGGGTTCGCGCGAACAGATGAACGTCACGAGGCAGTCCGTACAGGCATCCGTCTCCCGCAACGAACACTCGTCGCAGTCGATCACCATCGGGGCCAACACGAACGGGTCGTCGGCTCGCCCGATCCGGGGCGTGGTGTTGGGTTGATCTGGCATCGCAGGGACCTCCGCGGCGTAGGGGCCGGAACGGGGCAAACCCTACGCAGGGGGTGTGACAGCCTCCGTGGCGGGGTCGAATTCAACGACCTTTCCCGCCGGGCCGCACCACCGACACACGACGTCCTCCACGACCTCACTGAGGACCTCGGGATCTTCGATCTCCAGGTCCCCGGCGAGCGAGTAGTGGTGGAAGCCACGGGTGCGGCGCAGCACGGTGACATCGAACCGGGTGAGGTTTCCGCACGACGTGCAGCGGTAACGGGTCTCATTCACCTGCCCGATCGTACCGGGCCAACCCCGGGGTCCTTGCCATCGAACGCTTGTTCGGCTACACCACCACCGTGGAACAACGCCGCTTCGACGACCTCGGGACCCCCCTCAGCGAGGTCACCTTCTGCATCATCGACCTCGAGACCACCGGGGGGTCCGCCTCCGCCGACCGCATCACCGAGGTCGGGGCCGTGCGGGTCCGTGGGGGCGAGTGCCTCGGGACGTTGCAGACATTCGTCAATCCCGGGCGCGCCATTCCCCCGTCGATCACGGTGCTCACCGGCATCACCGAAGCGATGGTGATGCCGGCCCCCACGATCGACGCGGTCCTTCCCAGCATCCTCGAATTCATCGGGGATGCGGTGGTGGTCGGGCACAACGTGCGCTTCGACGTCGCCTTCCTCGACGCGGCGCTCGAGCGCTCCGGCCGGGACCGGTTGACGAATCGGCGCGTGGACACGTGCGGGTTGGCGAGGCGACTGGTTCGAGACGAGGTGCCCAACTGCAAGCTCGGCACGCTGGCGTCACGCTTCTGTCTCCCCAATCAACCATCCCACCGGGCGCTCGACGACGCCCTGGCAACTGCGGACCTGCTCCACGTGTTGCTTGAGCGGGCCAGCGGGCTCGGCGTGACGGGTCTCGACGACCTCGTGGCCCTGCCCACCATGGCCGGACACGCTCAGGCTTCGAAACTGTCCCTCACCTCGGCGCTGCCGCGAACGCCGGGGGTGTACCTGTTCGGCAACGGGCGTGGGGACGTGCTCTATGTCGGCAAGGCCACCAACCTGCGCGCACGGGTCCGGTCGTACTTCTCTGGCGATGAACGGCGCAAAGTCGGTGCGCTCCTCCGCCAGACCGGCGCCATCGATCACATCGTGTGCGTCCACCCCCTCGAGGCCGAGGTGCGCGAAGTGCGACTCATCCAGTCCCTCACACCCCGATACAACCGCCACGCCGCCGACCCGACCCGTTACCGCTATGTGCGGCTCATCCCGACCGAATCGGGGTTGCAGGCGACAGTCACCCCCACCCCTCGACCCGGGGCTGCGGTCCACCTCGGGCCGGTCTCGTCCGCCTCGGGCGCCCGCAGGGTCGTCGGAGCACTCGCCGTGGCGGTGCCCGGCGTGGCCCCCGCCTCCCGGCGACGCCCGTCGCTTGATCTGCCGGTCCCACCAACGCCCCTCGGCACACCGCTTGACGACACGGCCATCCACGAGGCCCTGATCTCGTCACCGGTCACCCTGCTCACCCACCTCGAAGCGGTCATGACCCAACTCGCCGTGGCCGAACGCTTCGAGGAGGCCGCCACGTTGCGGGACCAGGCAGCAAGCCTTGGTACCGCACTTGACGACTACCACCGGTTGGGATGGTTGGCCACGAGCGGCCGTCTCGTGGTTGAGGTTCCCGGGTATGGCGGTGCCGAACTCGAAGACGGCCTGCTGCGTTCGGTGTGGGGGCCAGACGGGCAGGTCGTCATCGTCGACACCCCGGTGGCCCCTCAGGCCAGTCTCGAACCGACCGATCGAGCCGACGCCACCGCCGAGGAGGGGCCCGTACCCATCTCGCGTTGGCATGTCGACGAATTGCGGGTGGTGTCACGCTGGCTGGACCGACATGCCGCCACCCTGCGCCTCCTCGAGGGCTCCAGCGGCCCCGCAAGCATGTGGCCCCGACCTCCCCGGTTCAGGGCCGGTGGCGAACAACCAGACCGACGCGTGCTCGCAGCCTGACCGGGGGCGCTATCTTCAACGTTGTGGCCGAACTCGCTGCGACCGTCCTGTGGGTGGCACTGGTGTGGTGTGTGCTGTTGGGGGTCGGGGCCACGCTGGCGGTGCGGTCGTTGCGACGCACGAACCGTGTGAGTCCGACGTCGGGAACACGGGCGCCGGTGACGTGGCTCGTCTCCCCTTCCCGGCCCGCCCGCATGCACCGCCAACTGCGCAACCTGGGATCGTGGGTGACGAGCCACCCCGCCGCGTCGGGTGACACCACCTGGAACCAACTGCTCGACGAGGTGGCGAGAGCTGATGGTCGCCTGGTGGTGGCGACCCGGGCCAACCCGAGGATCCGTACAAGCGAACTCGATGCAGTGTCGGAAACCATCAGCCGCCTCGAGGATCTCGCCGTGCGCCTGCGCAACCTCGAACAGCCCGCCACTCCCGCCGACCACGAACCATCACCCCCCGACGGAGTGTCGATGCTCGAGCGGCGCATCGAACACCTCGAACAGGCCCACGCCGACCTAGAGGACCTCGAACGCCGTCTGGTCGACTCTCTCGGGGAGACCACCACCCGGCGACCCGATGAGTGACCCCCGCCCCGCTGCCGACCACGGACCAAGCGGGACGGCCAGCGCCGGGACACCTCGGGCCTTTGACCGGACCAGCCGGATTGTGGCCATCGTGCTCGTGGCCTCAATCATCGTTCCCGTGGTCTGGCTCATCATCTCTTCGGCGTTGAGCGGGCAGGACGGCTTCGACGAGAACCAGCCGAGCGGTAATCAGAATCGCCCATCGCTGCGCACCACGCTCCCGCCGCTTCGCTCCTCAACCACTGACCCACCCTGAACCGACGGTGGGCGTTGCTCTCATGGGTTGAGCAGGGCCACCAGCGTCTCAAGCCGTTGAGCGGCTGCACCGTCGGCGAGTGCGGCCCGGGCGAGTTCGAGTCCATCGGCGATGGAGTCGGCCCGACCAGCGACCACGAGGACCGCCGCAGCGTTGAGCGCAACCATGCCGGCCACCGGACCACCCGCCCCGGCAAAGAGCTCGCGGGCGATCGTTGCGTTGCGCACCGGGTCGCCACCTTGCACCTGGGCAGCTTCGACGACGGCGATACCGACCGACGCCGGATCGAAGTCGTACACACGAACCTCGCCGTCACGAAGTTCGTGGATCCGGGTGGTTCCGGTGGTCACGATCTCGTCGGTCCCGTCGTGACCACACACCACCATGGCCCGGGGGGAGCCTCTGCGGGCGAGCACGTCAATCATCAGCGGTGCCAGCGACGGGGCACCCACGCCGATCACTGAGCGGGTCACGCCCCCGGGATGGGCGAGTGGGCCGAGCACGTTGAACACCGTGGGGACACCCAGGGCGGTGCGCACCGGCGCGGCATGTCGCATGGCCGGGTGGAACACCCGGGCGAACGCGAATCCGATGCCCGCCTCGTCGACACAGCGCCGAACCCCGTCCGCATCAAGTTCGACGGTGACTCCGAGTTCGTCGAGCAGGTCAAACGACCCGCTCGTGGACGACGCCCGCCGGTTCCCGTGTTTGCACACCACCGCCCCGGCCCCCGCCGCCACAAAGGCGGCCATGGTGGACACGTTCAGTGCCGCTTCCCGACGGCGCGGCGATCCACCGGTGCCCACGATGTCCGTCGTCGAGTGCGGGTCGCTCAACACGAGCGGCACGGCGGCGTCCAACATGGCGTCCACCATTGCCTCGAGTTCAGTGGGGCTTGGACCCTTGGCGGCGAGCCCAACGAGGAGGCCGGCGAGCCGAGCCTCCCCGGCGGAGCCTTCGAGCACATCCCCCAGGGCGAACCGGGCCTGCTCGGCGTCGAGGTCCTCGCCGGCCACGAGGCGGGCGATGATTGCCGGCCAGCCGCCTGGCACCTCCGAGGTGCCCCCGCCGCTGTCCGGCCCGGTCATGCCGACCGCCGACGCTGACGGATGATCCGCCGGCGCTCCCGCTCGGTGCACGCACCCCAGATACCGTCCTTTTCGCGGTAGGTGAGGGCGTACTCCAGGCAGGCTTCGCGCACGACACATTCTGCACACACTGCCTTGGCCGGCAGTGCATCCTCGTCAATGTCGGGGTCCGGGAAGAAGATCGCTGCGTCGAGGCCCTTACATGCGGCCTTCGCTCGCCACGGCTGGTTCATCGGGCGGGTTCGTTCTCGTGGTCTCGTCGATGGTCTCCCCGGCGCCGGGGAGACATCCCCCCGTCGCAGCGGATCGACCACCATTTGGTGGATGGGCGAGTATCGCCGCTGCGGTCCGGCGGTGTCCAAATGGGCAGGTCAGCGACCTGCACCAGGCGTCCACGCCACGGGCGATACCCTTCGGTTCGTGCCCCCTGAACCTCCCCCCGACTACGCGGTGTCGGGCCCTCGTGCGCCCGACTGGGGGGTCTTCGGCCCCGGGGAGGTGGACGAGGCGGCCGCGTTCTTCACCGCCAACGGTTGGGCCACACTGCGCGGGCTCCTCAGCGACCATGAGGTCACCGCCATGACCGACGAGTGCGCCACCGCGCAGCGTCAACTCGTCGCCGGCGAGCTCGACGCCCGCCATGGGACGGTCATCCTCGTTGACGATCCAGATGGCACCCGAACCGCCGCGTTCGCCAACTACGTCGTGCACGTCGACGACCTGTCCCCGACCGTGTCGGGCTTCATGGCCAGTCCCGTACTGGACACGTTCGTGTCTAGCGTGCTCGGCCCGGCGTGGTGGAGTGACCTCGAACGCTTTGGGGTGGTGTTCCAAGACGCCCGGCCATCCGCGGCGAGCAGCTACAGCCGGATCGGGTGGCACACCGATTGGCAGAGCGGCCCCAATCTCGACATCTGGCCATCGGTGGCGTTCACCGTGCATCTCGACGCCACATCCCCTGACAACGGATTCCTGCGGGTCGTCCCGGGGAGCCACCGATGGGCGACACCGGCGCCCTACGTGAACGTCAACGGTGCCGTGGTGCCCGAGGGTTCGCGGTCCGCCTTGGGTCACACCGCCACCCCACCGCCGCAAACGATGCCGCTGCGGTTCGAGAAGGTGCCCAACGAGATCGCGTTGTACGCCGAGCGAGGTGACGTCTTGTTCCACGACGCCTACCTGTGGCACGCCGCGGCCCGCGCAACCAGCGACGAGTCGGTGCGACGCCACGTGCGTGGAAGTTTCTACGCCGGCACCCCCATGGGAGACGATGCCCGCTACGACGAGTTCGTAAAGAACGCCGCCCGCTAGCAGCGCCGGTCAGGCCCGCAGGTCACCCAGCAGTTCGGCGACGGTGGCCTCGCCCAGTGGCACGTCATAGGAGTACCGCGGGTGGTTCACCGCCAACACCACTGGCCCGGCGGCGCACGCCTCCACCTCGGAAGGGGTGAGTTCGAAGGTGATGTAGTGCACCGAGGCGGTGATCTCCTCGCTGGTCAGTTGGGCCTCGTGGGCCGCCTCGGGGATGCACGGCACGATCAGGGCCTCCTCGCCTTCACCGAGGCGCAGTTCGACCGAGCGTTCGATGCCGACGAGTTCGGGCAGCCACAGACGCAGATCGCCGTCACTGGTCAGTTCGAGGAACAGCGTGGCGCAGAGGTGACCCGGTTCGGGGATCAGCGGGTTGTAGATGTCAATCTCGGTCTGGATGCCCTCGTCGGTGAGGATCTTCTCAACCCTGGCCATTTCCTGGATCTGGAACCGGATCGTGTCCCGGTTCTCGAACACCACGCTGACGAACGGCCCAACCTCAATGCGACGCTTGCGCTTGAGGGCCTTGACGTGCTCACGGAACGCGTCACGTTCACGCTCATACGCCCGGGCGTCGGCGATGTCATCGAGAGCGAGTTTGCGGTTGGTCATCGGGGGCTCCTGTACCTGGCGCCTCGGGCGCCGTCATCGTGATTGGGGGGGGTGCGCTCAGGTCGGTGTGGTGGGATGGGCAGCGCCCGGTTCGGGGGCGATGCCGTAGGCCCGGGCGAGCACCTGGAGTGGGTGCACTGCGGGCTTGCCCGTCTCTTGGAGGATGCCGCCGTTGGCGAGGCTGCAGTCGCCGGCAACGACCTCGCTGTCGGCGTCGGTGATCATGTTCGCCATCTTCCGCGCCACCTTGCGGGAGATCTCGTAGTTCTGCTCCCGGTAACCCCAGGTGCCGTCGATGGCCGAACATTCGGCAACGAGGGTGATCTTGGTGCCGGTCAGTTTGAGCAGGTCCCGGCTCTTGAGACCGACCTGCTGGGCACGAAGGTGACAGGGGGCGTGATAGGTCACCGATTCGGGGACCTCGCCGGGGAACTCGGTGTCGAGGTTGGTGTCCTCCCCCTTGTGCACCTTGTTCCAGAGGTACTCGGCTGCGTCGTAGGTGTTGGCCGCCACAAGTTCGGCGTCGGGGCCACCGACGTAGTCCACGTAGTCCTTCTTGATGGCGTAGCCACAGGTGGGTTGGGGAACCACAACGTCACGTCCGGCCCGAACCTCGTCTGCGAGCACGGCGATGTTCTTGCGGGCCTGCTTCACGAAGTTGTCGACGTTGCCGGCATGCAGCCACGGAGCACCACAGCACTCGAGTCCCGCAGGCAACGAACACGACACGCCGTTGCGCTCGTACACCTTGACCATGTCCTGACCGACGCTGGGGTCCTGGTACTCCACCAGACAGGTCGGGAACAATGCCACGTTGCCCTGGGCGGCACCGACCGTTGCGGTTTCGGTTGTGCGGCGCTTGCGGAACCAGGTTGAGAACCGTTCACGGGCATACGGCGGCAGCAGTCGCTCCGACGCGATACCCACCGTCTTTTCGAGGACCTTGCGGGTGAACGATCCGGGGGTGCCGATCGCCTTGTTGGCGAGCGGGGCAACGGCGGTGTTCACCTTGCCGGCGAGGTCGGTGCTGGCCAGTGCCCGGTTCTGGATGCGTGCCTTGACCGGGATCTCCTTGTTGCGCACCCGGACCTGTTGTGCCCGCAGCATGAGGCGTGGGAAGTCAAGATCCCATTCGTGTTGGCCCGGAATGTAGGGACAGTTGATGTAACAGAGCTTGCAGCCGAAGCACTCGTCGACGACCTGATCCTGCTCGGCGGGAGTCATCTTCGCCGCGTCCTGGTCGTCGAACCGGTCGACGTAGTCGAACAGGGTGGGGAACGACGTGCAGTACTTCACACACAGTCGACACCCGTGACACAGGTCGAACACCCGGTCCATCTCCTGGCGGAGATCCACCTCATCGAAGTACTTGGGATGAAACGGGTCGTAGGTCGTGGTCACGGCATGCCTTTCAGGGGAAACGAGGTGGTGACGTCCGGTGGCCGAGAGGCGCCAGCCCCGCAGTTCGCGGGGCTGGCGCCGTCGGCACAACAGGCGACGGCTGGTTGACCTCCCGAGGGTGGCCAGCCAGCTTGGTCAGCTGGGTTGGATCAGCTGATGGACTCGAGGCCCTCGGTGAACCGACCGGCATGGCTCTTCTCGGCACGGGCGAGGGTCTCGAGCCACTCGGCGATGTCGTCGAAGCCCTCGTCACGGGCGGTACGGGCGAAGCCGGGGTACATCTCGGTGTACTCGTAGGTCTCGCCGTAGATGGCGGACTTCAGGTTGTCCTCGGTCGCCCCTACGGGCTGGTCGGTGACGGGGTCACCCACCTGTGCGAGGAAGTCGAAGTGCCCGAAGGCGTGACCGGTCTCACCCTCCGCCACGGAGCGGAACAGGGCGGCCACATCGGGGTAGCCCTCGACGTCGGCCTTCTGGGCGAAGTACAGGTAGCGACGGTTTGCCTGGCTCTCGCCGGCGAACGCCTCCTTGAGGTTTTCCTGGGTCTTGGTGCCCTGCAGGTTTGGCATGGAGTGTCTCCTGATGTGCTGGTTGTTGTTTGGGTTGGTCACCCCCACGACATCAGTGTCGTGGAGGTCCCCCCTCCCCCGACGACGGTCGTGTCGGGGTCGGTGAGGTCTGGGGGGCGGTGCGCTGGCACGCAGGGCACACGCCGCGGAACACAATTTCGGTGGAGGCCAGTGCGTACCCGGCGGCCTCAGTGGCGTCGAGGCCGAGGTCGTCGAACCTGGTGTGCACATCGGTGACCTGCCCGCACTCGGTGCAGACAAGGTGGTGGTGAGGCGCCAGATTCGGGTCGAAACGCGACGACCCTGTGCCAAGGTGCACGTGATTGAGTTCCCTCATCTCGGCGAGATCATTGAGGGTCTGGTACACGGTGCGCAGCGAGATCGTCGGCATATGGGCACTGACGGCGGCATACACCGATTCGGCGGTGGGGTGGGAGGTGTTCCCGGCGAGGGCGGCGAAGATTGCCTGCCGCTGGGGGGTGACCTTGAGGCCACGGGCACGGAACGCCTCGGTGAGCTGCTCAGGAGTCTTCATCGGAGGGGACGATATCGCCACGATTGCTTAATAACAACCTTTGAAGACTAGGTATTCCCTTCGTCGTCGGACCCGACCAGTGGCCCCTGAGCCAGCGACCCGTCGACGGCGAGAGTCGCCTCCGTGCGGGCCAGCACCTGACTCCACGCCTGGCGCATCGGCCCATCCGGCAGCGCCGCCACCAACGCCCGCTGATTCTCCAAGGCGCCCAGTTGAACATCGTCAATGCGTGCCAGCACCGCCTCGGCCGACAACGAGGCGTCGAACATCGCGCCGAGTCGGTCACCCGCCC
>CAMAQM010000026.1 GCA_945860545.1 Bifidobacterium breve
TGCCAGGCGAGACCCACGCCGTTCTCGTCGAACACGGCGGTGAACGGTTGTGCACGTTCTACGCCGCCGACGCCTCGGTGCCGTGCGGGACCGACACCACCCACCGGTCGTGGTCGGTGGCCAAGAGCGTCACCCACGCGCTGGTGGGACTGGTGGTCGCAGACGGACTGCTCGACGTTGACGAGCCGGTGGCCGTCCCCGAGTGGTGCAACGACGCCCGAGCGGACATCACGTTGCGGCACCTGTTGACCATGCGCTCGGGTCTGGCGTGGAACGAGGAGTACGCCGACTCGGGGGATTCCGATGTGGTGACCATGTTGTGGGGTGCGGGGCGCGACGACGTGGCGGCGTACGCCATCGACCGACCCTTGGCCGCACCGCCGGGGAGCACCTGGTCGTACGCGTCGGGAACCACCAACATCATCTGTCGCATTCTCGGGGACGTCGTCGGTGGTGACGGCCCCGACGGTCGACGCGCCGCCATGGAGTCGTTCATGGCCGAACGACTCTTCGGCCCGCTCGGCATGCAACGGCCCATTCCCCGTTTCGACGCCGCCGGAACCTTCGTTGGTTCGTCGTTCATGTTCGCCACCGCCACCGACTATCTGCGATTCGGCCAGCTGTACGCCAACGACGGTTGCGTCGGCGACACCCGGGTGCTCGAGTCGTCGTGGGTGGAGGCCGCCCGCACCGTGACCTCACCTGGTGACGACCCGGACCTTGACTACGGCACCCACTGGTGGGTGTTCAACCGGCTGGCGGGGTCGGTGGCGGCGTGCGGGTACGAAGGCCAGTTCGTGCTGGTCCTCCCCGCTGAGGACCTCGTGGTGGTCCGACTCGGCAAGACACCCGTCGATGACGACCCGGCGGTTCGGGCGTGGCTGGTGGACCTCGTCGGGGAAATCCTCAACTGACCTGCCGCTCAGCCTGTTGGTGCGGCGTCGGCCTTGGCGTAGTCGGCGAACAGTTCGTCCTCACCCCGGCGCGGCGGGTAGCCGAACCACACGACCGCCGCACCGACCACGGTGGTGACCAGTCCCGCAGCGATGGCGAGGAGCGCACCCGACTGGAACGAGTCACGTGCACCATCGACGATGGCCGAGGCGTACTGCGGGAACTGGGTGGCCACCTCGGTGGCGCTGGCGTACGACGAGGTCAACAAGTTGCGGGTGTCGTCGGTCAGTTGTGACGTCGCCGACGCCGGCGCGTCGGCGAGTTGGGCGTTGACCGCAACGGCGTACCCGGCGGTCAGCAACGCCCCCAACAACGCCTGCATGATCGACCCGCCCAGGTCCCGTTGGAGATCCGCGGTGCCCGACGCCATACCGACCCGGCGCACCGGGGTGGCTGCGGTCACCGACCGCGACGCAGGGGTGAGCGCGAGACCCGCACCGGTACCGATCAGGAAGTAGGCGAGACCGACCCACAGGTACGTCACCCCTTCACGCCACGTCACCAACATGACGAGGAACCCCGCTGCGGTGAAGGCATACCCCACCACCATCGTGATCCGCGAACCGCTCACCAGCACGAGACGCGCCGAAACGGGAGCGCTCAACACCAGTCCCACAGCGGACGGCACAATGGCGAACCCGGCGGCAACCGTGGAGTAACCGAACACGTTCTGGAGGAACTGCTGGCCGACGAACATCGAACCCATCAGTGACCCGAACACCAACATGCCCCCCACCGCCGGCACCCAGAACAGTCGGCGCGACGCCACCGACAGGTCGTAGAGGGGGTTGGCCGACCGGCGCTGGTTCACGACGAACAGTCCGGCGGACACCACCGCCACCCCCAGCACGGCGAGACTCCCCCAGAACCGCCCGGGGGTGCCGATGAAGCTGATGCCGATCACCAGGGTGGCAACCATGAACGCTGACAGCCCGCCACCCACCTGATCGACCCGGTCGGACGACTCGTTGACGTGGGCGGGGACGGTGCGGGCGACCATCACGAACCCCACGACGGCGGGCGGCACCGCAATCAGGAACACCGATCCCCACCAGAACTCCGACAGCAACAACCCGGCGATCACCGGCCCGATCGCAGCTGACGCCGCGCTCAGTCCCGACCACAGGGCGATGGAACGAGTGCGGCCCGGACCGTCACCCCACAAGGCGGTGATGAGCGCCAGCGTGGTCGGGTACGCCATGCCGGCAGCCAGCCCGGTGGCGAGTCGCGCCAGCACCAACACCTCAACGGTGGGGGCGAACGTGGCGGCGAGACTGAACGGCACGGTGAGGAACAAGCCGAGGAGCAACATCCCTTTGCGTCCATGCCGGTCCCCGAGCGCCCCGAACCACAGCACCGACATGGCCAGGCCCAACGTGGTGCCGATCGCCACCAGGTTCACCATGGTCTGGGAGGCGTCGAGAGAACGCGCGATGTCAGGTAGGGCGATGTTCGCCACGCTCAGGTTCACGTTGCACACGATCGCCCCGACGATGAGGCTGGCGAGCACCAGACCAGCACGGCGCGGCGCCACCGCCGAGGCGTCAGATGGTGGGAGGGAAGCCGGGGCCGTCGTCACCCGACCACCCTAACGAAGGAGGGGAGGGCGACCGCCCGAAACGACGTGGCGGGCCTACTCGGCGCGCTGCGTCTCGAGACCGGCGAGATCACCCGTCTCACGCCACGACGTCAGCTCGTCGGCATACGCCAGGGCGCTGCCCATGTACGCCGCCGAACGCGCCGAACGCATGTCGCCACCGCCCTCGTTGTTGAGATAACCCGGCGTGCACTTCAACTGGTAACGCCACGTCTGTTCGATGCCGGCGAGGATGGTGTTCCACCAGGCGTCCTGGGCGTCGGCCGTGGGTTCCACCTCGGTCACCCCGGTGCGCAGACACTCGTCGATGACCCACGCCACATGACGGGCGGTGGCAGTGATGGTGAACAAGAAGTTGATGTTCTGCCCACCCTGCACGGTGCTGATCATCAACATGTTCGGGAACCCCCGGGTCAGCACCCCGTGCAGGGTGGCGGGGCCCTCCACCCACGCCTCACTGAGCGACACGCCGGCGCGACCTTTGGGGTCGAAACCCAGTCGGTGCGTGTAGTCGCTCGTCACCTCGAACCCCGAGGCGTACACGAGACAGTCCACGGGGTACTCGACCCCACCGACCACCACGCCGTCGGGCGTGATGCGTTCCACACCCATTCCCTCGGTGTCGACGAGGTGCACGTTGGGCTGGTTGAAGACCTGGAGGTACTCGTCGTGGAAACACAGTCGCTTGCACAACTTCCCGTACCACGGCTTGAGACGCTCAGCCGTTTCCGGGTCGTCAACGACCTCGTCGACACGCCGACGGATCGTCTCCATGTTCTCAAAGTCGATGCGTTCGAGCTCGGCGGCGTCCTCGGCGGATGTGGGCTTGCGACGGGTGTCGACGTAGAGCATCCGGGTCCAGCCGTCGTCGACCATGTCGACGTCGGGTTCCTCACCGGCCATGACGGCCACGAAGTTGCGGATGCGCTCCTCCTGCCATCCCGGCGGCAACGAGGCGAACCAGTTCGGGTCGGTGGGTTGGTTGCCTCGCACCCCAACGGGTGCGGGCGTGCGCTGGAACACGAAGAGTTCCTTCGCCGAGCGAGCCAGGTGCGGCACCGCCTGCACGGCGGTGGCACCGGTACCGATGATCCCCACCCGTTTGTCGGCGAGACCGGCGAGCGGTTCGGTGGGGCTGCCGCCGGTGTAGGCGTAGTCCCAGCGTGCGGTGTGGAAGGCGTGACCGGCGAACGTGTCGATGCCGGGGATGCCCGGCAGCTTCGCCTTGTGCAACACGCCACCGGCGATGATGACGAACCGTGACGTGATCCGGTCGGCCCGGTCGGTGGTCACCGTCCAACGGCTCGTGGCGTCGTCCCAGTCGAGGCCTTCGACGTCGGTCTGGAACAGGGCGGTGGGGTACAGGTCGAAGTGGCGGCCGAGCAGTTGGCAGTAGGCGAAGATCTCGGGGGCCTTCACGTACTTCTCGGTCGGCATGTACCCGGTCTCTTCCAACATGGGGAGGTACACGTGCGACTCGACGTCACACGCCGCCCCCGGGTAGCGGTTCCAGTACCAGGTGCCGCCGAAGTCACCGGCCTTGTCGATCATCCGGAACGAGTCGATGCCGGCCTTGCGCAGGTTCGCAGCCGCCAACATCCCGCCGAACCCGGCGCCGATGACCACCACATCGACCTCGTCGACGACGGGGTCGCGGGTGAAGCCGGGTTCGACGTAGGGGTCGGCGTCGAAATCGTCGAGGACGGTGCCGGGCTCGACGTACTGGGCGTTGCCCTCGGGGCGAAGTCGCTTCTCGCGTTCGAGGCGGTACTTCTCGCGAAGTTCGTCGGGTGACAGCGGGGTTGTGGACTCGGGGGGCATGACCGGAATCATCTCCTGACGGTGCGTCAGATTCCATCCTGCCACGGGCGCGCCCGGGGTGTCGCCCGGCGGTCACCGAGGACCGCAGCCCGCCGCCGAGCGAGTCCCGGCACCCGTGCGGCGTACCATCGCTCCCCGGAGGACACCATGCCGACTGAGGACACGAGGCCCAATGAGAACACGGAGCTCGTCGAGGACACCGAGTACGCGCTGGGTCGCCACGACGGCGAATACGACCGACTCATCACCCAGGCCCGCCAGCTCGCACCACTGACCCGCCGCGTGTTCACCGCCGCCGGGATCGAGGCCGGCATGCGGGTCCTCGACGTCGGGTGTGGTGTGGGCGACGTCAGCGCGCTCCTCGCCGAGCTCGTCGGGCCCACCGGGCAGGTCGTCGGGGTGGACCTCGACGCTGATGCCGTTCGGGTGGCCACGGAGCGGAACGCCGGTCTCGATCATGTCGCGTTCGTCACCGGCGACGCCCGGGAGGTCAACTCCGAGCCCTTCGACGCTGTCGCCGGTCGGTTCGTCCTCATGTACACCGCCGACCCGACGGACACGCTTCGGTCGCTGCGATCACTGGTGTGCCCCGGGGGGATCGTGGTGTTCCACGAGTGGATCGCCCGGCCCACCGCTGGTCTCGCCGCAGCCGATCAGCCCGCACTCGCCCGGCTCCAGGCGTTGCTCGCCGACACGTTCGCCCGGTCGGGCGCCCACCTTGAGATTGGTGCGGAGCTCCATGACCGGATGGCCGCAGCCGGTCTCGTTCCCGACCCGAACCCCATCGTCGAGTTCGCCGTCCACCATGGCGGACCCGAGGAGAGTTGGCGACGATGGGCCGACATCGGCCGCAGCGTGTTGCCGAGAATGGTCGCCTACGGCCTGATCGACCTCGACGAGGCAAACCACCTGCTCGACGTGGAACTGCGTCAGCAGTTGACGGGGTCCTCGTTCGCCCCGCTGTCCCCGCTCATGGTGGGCCAGTGGGCCCGGGCACCCCGTTAGAGCAGGCAATAACCTCCCGGGCCAGTCTTTGAACCCAGGGGATCGAGCGGGACCTGCGACGCAGTTTGCGACATTATGAGTTGGTGATATCATGACTTCATGGCTAAGCAAACGACCGTGCGACTTCCGGACGAACTCGCCGAGGAGGTGGACGCTGTAGCCCGGGCCAAGGGCACGAGTGTGAACCAGCTCATCATTGACTCACTCGCCGCCGAGATTGAGCGAGCGCGGCACGACCAGGACTTCATGGCGACCCTCAAGCGGCTCGTCAATCGCGATCAGGAGATTCTGGACCGACTGGCGAAGTGAGGTTCCTCACGCTCGCTGAGACCCTCGTCATCGCAGAAGCGGTCACCGGTCCCCCGCTCAGACTCTGGAGTCCGTCGCTCGCATCGAACTCCTTGACTCGGCCCTGCATACTCCCCAAGCGGGCTTCGGGTCCGAGGACTTCTACCCAACCTCAGCGGCCAAGGCTGCCGCTCTGTGTGTGCGAATCGCCGGCAACCACCCGCTTCCTGACGGCAACAAGCGTCTCGCATGGATGACCACGGTGACGTTCCTCGCGGTCAATGGGATTGAACTCTCGGTTGCGCCCGACGAGGCGGTTGAGTTCATGCTCGAGGTGGCGGCGGGCGCGGCCTCTGTTGAGCACGCTGCCAGATGGATCAACGAGCGAATGACACCGCTCTCGGAGTAGCCGTGCACTCACCCCCTGGGGCAGAGCGAGCGGCGCGTTCCCGAGACCGGTCAGACGCCGGGCGCCACTCAACGCTGTGCCTGCAGCGATCCGGATTGGGTCTGTCGCGAGAATCCGGCCACCGTGCTATCGGGGCCGATAGATGTCGGATCGATGTTCGATCCGGAGGATGTCAATGAACCGCTCGTCGTCACCGATCTCGTAGATGACGCGATAGGCGCCACGTCGGGCCGACCAGAGACCAGCGAGTTCACGCTGGAGAGGGTGACCGACCTGGCGCGGATTGTCGCTGAGCGGCCCGAGCATGAACTCGACCACCGCAGCGGCGATCCGCTCGGGGAGGCGGGCAAGCTGTCGTTCGGCCGATGCTGCGACTCGCAATGTCCAGGCGTCGTCGGTCACTCGCCCAGATACCGGGCGCGCAACTCATCAGCGGAGACGACCCGCCCGGCGCGGACCTCGAGCCGGACCTCCTCGATCCCCGCCATCGCAGAAGGATCGGACAGGAGTTCGAGGGTGTCCTCAAGCGCCTCCAACTCCTCGGCGCTCATCAGCACCGCTGCCGGTCGGCCGTTGCGGGTAACCGTGATCCGTTCGTGCTGCTGCTCCACGCGATCCACCATTTCCGAGAACTTGGCTTTCACTTCGGCAAGGGGAAGAACGTCCGACATGACCAGAATAGTAGTCAGATCGGGAATGGATGCAACGTGCCCGACGGCTCGCCTGGAATCACTTCGAGCGACGGACGGTTCCAACCGCACTCGATGCAGCGGGCGGGCAGGAGAACATCTTCCGACGGTCGTCCATTCGGTGAGCGGGGGAAAGATCTCGCGGTCAACCGATCCCATGGATCCTCAGCGAGACTTCGCTGAGCCAGCGTGGACCGATCAGGATTCGAACCTCAACCGATAGACGTTTGTATTCATTGCCCCATGAGAACATGAGGTCACGCGACTGAAAGTGGCGTAATCGCATCGAGCACATCGCCAATCTCGTCACGCTCGACTTCAAGGTCGAAGCGAGACTGGAGGTTGAGCCAGAACCGCTCACTCGTGCCGAAGTATCGAGCGAGTCGCAGCGCCGTGTCGGCGGTGATGCGCCGCTTGCCATGCACGATCTCGTTGATCCGTCGAGGCGGCACCGAAATCGAGACGGCCAGGTGGTGCTGGGTGACCCCGAGCGGAACGAGGAAGTCCTCGTAGAGCACCTCGCCGGGGTGGATTGGTTCCATTGCCTTTGTCATCTCGACACCTCTCAGTGGTAGTCCGTGATCGTCACGTCTTCCGGACCTGCTTTCGTCCAGCGAAAGCAGATCCTCCATTGGTCGTTCACACGGATCGAGTGCTGTCCCGATCTGTCCCCGCCGAGCTTCTCAAGCCGATTGCCGGGCGGCACCCGCAGATCGGAGAGCAACTCGGCAGCGTCGAGGATCACCAGCTTCCGGAGGGCGACCCTATGGAGCTCCGGATGGAACTTCCGCACCCGCTCCCGACGCCAGACCCGTTCGGTGTCTCTGTCGGCGAACGACTGCAACATGGGCTGAGTATAACGCCGGACGTTATGAACGCAATGCGTTATGCCACTCTCATGGCATCCCTCGACAGGAAGCAGATCGTCAGCCTTCGAGGCTGAATCGATAGACGTTCGTGTCACGCACCTCGAAACCGAGGCGAAGATACAGCCGGTTCGCCGCCTCACGCGACGGCCGCGACGTCAACTCAACGGTGCGTGCGCCTGCGGCGCGTGCCCGTCCGAGCGCCTCCTGGGTCAACGCCTCCCCGACGCCGCGGCCACGTGCCGACTCGTCCACGACGACATCCTCAATCCACGCCCGCACACCGGTGGGGATGCGGAACATGGCGAGGGTGAGCGAACCCACAATGGTGCCCCCGAGTCCGCCGTCCCGGGCGACGAGCACCGTCGACGCCTCCGAGCCAACCATCGCCGTCAGTTCGCCGGACCCGGGTGGCGGCGACGAGGACGACAACTGGGGGATGAGCCGGACGAACGCCGCAACGAGTTCGTCGGTGCACTCAGTCGCCTCCTCCACGAACACGGCGTCGCCGTGCCCCTCACCGGTCACAACGAGTCCAGGAACGCTTCGGCGGCTGCCGGCGGTCGGGCGATGACCACCCGCTCGCCGTCGTCGAGGAGCGGGCGCTGCATGAGCCGCGGGTAGGCGACGAGCAGGTTCACGACCGCTGCCGGGGTGGTGTAGTCGTCAGCGTCGAGCCCGAGTTCCTTGAAGAACGGGTCCTTGCGCACAAGGTCCCCAACGGGTCCGTCGAGCCGTTTGACCAGCGACTCAAGGGTCGCGGCCGACGGCGGATCCTTGAGGTAGAGCACCACCTGGGCGTCGAGACCCCGGGCCTCAATGGCGTCGAGCACCTTGCGGGACGTGCCGCACGAGGAGTTGTGGAACATGGTGAGTGCCATCCCCCGATGTTGGCACAACCGACCCCGCCAATTCGCCTGTGAGCATCGCCGGGTCGGGCGATACGGTGACGGGGTGAGTTCCGACGCCCCGCATCTCCGCTGGTACCACCGGCCCGTCACCAACCGGCCCGTGCTCATCGTCGCCTTCGAAGGCTGGAACGACGCCGGGTCGGCGGCCAGCACGGCGGTGGCCCACGCCGAAGACCTCTGGGGGGCCGAACCGTTCTGTGAGATCGACCCCGAGGAGTTCTACGACTTCTCCGAGGTGCGCCCCACCGTGCACTTCGACGAGCACGGCCAACGCCAGATCGACTGGCCCCAGAACCAACTGTCCTACGCCCGCGTCTCCGACGACCTTGAGGTCATCACGCTGTTGGGCATCGAACCGCAGTTGCGGTGGCGGACGTTCTGCGAACAGATCACCACGCTGGCCACCGACCTCGACGTGCGCCTCGTCGTGGTCCTCGGCGCCCTGCTCGCCGAGGTGCCCCACACCCGGCCCACTCCCGTGTACGGCACCGCCTACGACCCCGCCCTCGTCGACTCGCTGGCGTTGACCCCGTCGTCCTATGAAGGCCCGACCGGCATCGTCGGGGTGCTCCACGACGCCTTTCGGGCCACGGGAATTCCGTCGGCGTCACTGTGGGCGGCGGTACCGACCTACATCCCTAACACGCCGTCGCCCAAGGCGGCACTGGCGCTCGTGGCCCGTCTCGGACGGCTGCTCGACGTGGACCTGCCCGCCGACGCGTTGTCGGTGGCGGCGGGTGAGTACGAGAACCGCATCGACGAGGTGCTGTCCGACGACGAAGATTCCGCCGACTGGGTGACCCAGCTCGAAGCCGCCTACGACGAACACGAACTCGACGAGACGTCAGGCGCCGAACTCATCGCCGAAGTGGAACGGTTCCTGCGCAACCAGCGCTAGGCGTTCACACGTCGGCGATACGCCACGGACGTTGACGGGGCGGGTCGTAACGCACCGACACCGCCTCGCCGTCGATGGCGGCGAACGCCAACTCCCCCCACTGGTCGTACGACGCCAACGGGGACGGCAGGGCGTCACGGGAGAACCAGCCGGCGTCGGCGCACTCCATGGGGTGCGGATTCACCTCACCGCCCACCGCCCGGCAGTGGAACACCAACGAGTACAACGGGATCCGGGTGAACCCCATGCGCAACCCGTCGAGCACGGCGAGCAGTTGCACCACCTCGCACTCGATGCCGGTCTCCTCCAACACTTCCTTGACCGCCACCTCAGACGCCGAATAGCCGACGTCAGCCCACCCGGTCGGGTACAGCCAGATACCTGAATCCATGCGCTTGATGAGCAGGATTTCCCCGTCGTCGTTGCCCACGACCGCCCCGACGGCCACCTTGGGCGTCTGGTACCCCGCCACCCCGTCCCCGACGGTGCGCATCCACTCCTCGATCAGTGCCGTGGTGTCATACCGGTCGTCGGCGGCGTGGCGGATGTCGGCGGCCACCGCCAGGACCTCCTCGAAGCGTTCCCGCTCGTACGGACTTTCGGTGAACCCGAGACCGGTGCGGGCGATGCCGGCCAACGCCTCACTCCAGCGCAGAAGGTCCGCCTCGCTGGGCGGCCCACCCGTTCCCGTCGGTGTGTCCCGTTCGCTCACACCGAGACGGTAACCCAGCGCCGGCCAACCGCGTCGTTCACAGTCCGATGGCGTGACCGAGCGCCCGCGTGATTTCGGCGAGGTGCCGGTCGTCGGTGACCTTGGCCCCGGTGACGTCCACCACGTAGAAGGTGTCCACCACCTGAGGCCCGAGGGTCTGCACCTTGGCGGTGCGGATGTCGAGACCCAACTCGGCCATGGTCTGCCCGATGGTGGCCAGCAACCCCAGCTGGTCGTTGGCCACCACTTCGACCACGGTGGCCGCCCGCGACGCGGCGTTGTCGATGCGCACCGCCGGCTCAGCCACCCCCGGCAGGGTGCGACGTGCACCGAACGGTTCGGCGGCTCGTGCGGCCAGGCGGGCGGTGAGGGCGAACTGTCCGGCGATGGCGGGTTCAAGGTCGCGGGCCACGACCCCCCACGCCCGTTGCGGATCGACGGGGGTTGCGACCCGGAACACCTCGAGCGCCATCCCGTCAGCGGAGAACAGGTCAGCGGACAGCACGTCCATGCCCGCCAACGCCAACACGCCCGCCACCCGGGCGAACAACCCGGCCCGGTCGGTGGTGACCACCGTCAACGTGTCCCCGTCACTGTCGATGTCGACCACGGTCTCCCCCGCCGACATCGCCGCCCGTTGGGTAGCGGTCGGGAACGAGTCGTCCACCACCTCGTCGACGACGCCACCGGCGAGCACGTGATCGGTGCGACGAACCAGTTCACGCACCAGACCTCGCTTCCAGTCGTTCCACGCAGCCGGACCGGTCGCCATCGAATCCGCCTCGCACAACGCCCCGAGCAGGTGCAGCGTCGTCGGGTCGCCGACACAGCGGGCCACCAACGCGATGGTGTCGTCGTCGTCGAGGTCGCGTCGGGTGGCGACGTCGGGCAACAACAGGTGGTGACGCACCATGTCCACGAGCACCGCCGTGTCGGCGTCGTCGAACCCCATGCGACGCGCCATGCCGTCGACGAGATCGATGCCGACCTCGGTGTGATCCCCCGGCCACCCCTTGCCGATGTCGTGGAGCAACGCCCCCACCACCAACAGGTCAGGTCGTTCCACCGTGTCGGCGAACCCCGAGGCGTTCACCGCCGTCTCGCACAGGTGACGGTCCACGGTGAACGTGTGATAGGCGTTGCGTTGCGGTTTGGACCGCACCCGGTCCCATTCGGGCAGGATGCCGCGCCACACCCCGACCTGGTCCAGCGACTCGACCACGTCGATGGCGGGCGGGCCGGCGAGCCACAGGCGCACGAACAGTTCCCGGGCGCCTTCGGGCCACGGGTCCCCGAGCGGGACGGCCCGTTGGGCGAGCGCCTGCAACGAACCCCGGTCGATGCGCACCCCGTGTTCGGCGGCGGCGACCCCCACCGCCAAGCCCAACAACGGGTCACCGTCGGCCGCCGCCGAGGTGTCGAGGTGCACCTCGCCGTCACGCAACGTGATGCCACCACCGAGCACCTCGGGGCGTTCCCGACGGAACAGACCCGCCAGAGGGGACCGGGTCTTCCCGGCGGCGTCGACGCGTTCCCACACCTCGTCGCTGCGCCACGCAATGGTGCGGGCCGCGGCGGCGAGCTGACCCATGAACGTGTCGGCGTCGGTGTACCCCAGAGCGTCGGCCACGCCGTCCTGTTCCTGCAACAACAACACGTCGCCACGCCGGCCGGTGCGCCGGTGCAGTTCCACCCGGGCGTCGAGCAGCACGGCGTACGCGTCGGTGAACGCCTCGTCGTCACCGGCGAGCATCACCGCCTGGGCGGCTTGCGCCCAGTGCACGGCGTGCACGTCGCGCAACCCGCCCCGACCGTCCTTGAGGTCGGGTTCCAACAGGAACGCCGTGTCCCCGGCCCGGGCGTGACGTTCACGCACGGTGCGACTCAGTTCGCTCAGCCACCGCCTCGCCCCTTTTCGCCACTGGGCGTCGGAGCGTTCAACGAGTTCGCTGGTCAGGGACGGCTCACCGGCGATGTGCCGCAACGACAGCAGCGACGTCGCCGTGTCGAGGTCCCCGCTGGCGAGATCGACGGCGTCGTTCACGGTGCGCACGGCGTGACCGAGTTTCAACCCTTCGTCCCACACCGGATACCACAGCGCGTCGGCCACCGATCCGGCGTCCACCCGGGGGGCGGTGAGCAACACGACGTCGATGTCACTTTGGGGGGACAGTTCCCGGCGGCCGTACCCGCCGACGGCGGCGAGGGCGAACGACCTCGGATCCACCCCCGGTCGGCCCACCGCCCGCTCGAACAGTTCCGCCAACCACCCGTCGGTGCTGTCGCTCAACGCCAGACACAGCGCCGATCCGCGCAGCGACGCCGTGGCGAGCACCGAATTGCGTTCCGCTGCGGGGGCCATGGCCCACAGCCTGCCGCCGCAGTGTTTCCACAATGTGTCCCGCCTATTGCGCGTCCATGACCCCTGCGGCCCAGACGGTCCTGAACCGCCCTCGACCCGCCGGCCGGCGGCACGCCCCGGTCCGCCCGGGTGGACCCAACGGCCTTGGCCGAACCTGCAAGATCGACACGTGCGGTGACGGCGTGAGAATGTGGTCCCATGGCCGTGCGCAAGGATTGCCGCCACTACTCGACCCGTTCCACCGCGTCGGGTGACCTGGTGCAGCGCTGCCGACTGGGGTCCGCACAGCAAGCCCCGTTCGCCTGCCCTGACGACTGCCTGTTCTTTGAACCACGGTCGCTGTCGAACGCCGGGTGGGAACGGTTCGACGACGGTGAAGACGGAGACCGCTGGGGCGAGGCCCCACCCGCCGACCCCAACGGCCACCCCTCCGGCGAAGGCTGAGCCCACACCGTGTGGTGCCCGCCGGTCACCCACCACGATGCGAAACTGGTCCGATGGACGACGAGGTGAGCACCCAGAACCAGGTCCTGCTCCGACTCATCACCGAGAACCTTCGGGACAGCCGGGAAGATCTGCGGAGCATGAGGTCGTTCGCTGCGGCGACGTTCGCCATCCCGGTCGCCGTCCTCGTCAACGATGCGGGCCGGTCGACACTGAGCATCGTGTTGTCCGTCCTGACATTCGCTGCGGGTGCGGTGGTCCTGATGCCGACCAAGATCCGCATGATCACCAGCCCCGCCGAGGTGCACGCTGCGCTTCATGACAGTGCCGACGCAACCGCTGACGCCGTCCTGCAGCGCCTGCTCGTCGGTGAGATCCGCCAGGTCGACGAGGCGGCGCGGGAGTGCAACCGCAGGCGTCTGGTGTGGGTCCTCGAACTTCTGCTCGCCACCGGGGTCCTGCTGACCTTCGTCGTCGGACGGCTGTGAGACGGGCAGGTGGTTGATTAGGCCAGCATCTCCCTGAGTCGGCCGAAGAACGCCGAACGGGGCATCACCTGGTCGCACCCAGCGGCACGGGCGGCGTCGAGGGTGGCCGTGTCGACGTGGGCGCCGAACCCGATGGTGCGCACCCCCTGGGCGGACACGTCGGCGAGGACGTCAACCACGCCGGGCCGTGACAGGTCCACCACCACAAGGTCGGCGCCGGAGGCGAGATCGACGAGGTCGGCGGGCGTGGAAGCGAAACGCACGTTGGCGCCCGCCACCCCGGTGATGCGGGACCGGTCCATGAGATCGGGGACGTACCCCACCACCGCCATCATCGTCGACCCTCCCGGCGACGACGCCGCAGCACGACGTGCGCCTTGGCTGCACCCCAGGCGATGCCGATCTCGGCGAGCCGTGGATCGAGGTCGGCGAAACTGGCCGGGGTGAGGTCGTAGTCGTCGTCGGGGAACTGTCGTTCCGCTTCGGCGTCTCGCACCACCGGCGGCACCCCGGCTCCACGCAGCACGCCGGTGGCGTACGAAGTCAGTTCACGGGCCACCTGCAACGGGTTGCCCCGCTGATCGTCGACGTCGGTGGCCAACAACACCCGGATGCGGGGACCGAGATCGTCGGTGGCGGCCACCCCCGCCGCTCGGGCGGCGTCGGTCACCGCGGCGTCGGGCGCACCGGCGTACGCCGTGGCGATGCGCGTCACGTTGCGTTCCACCCACGGCCCGAGCGCTGCCACCATGCCGTCGGCGAGTTCGTTGGCGAGCTCGGTCAGCCGCTCGTCGTCGGTGACGGCGTCATTCGAGTTGGCATCGGCAGCCATGGGGACCATGCTTGCCCATGTGGACGCACCAGCGCGCATCATCGCCAGTCAGGCCGGTTCGGCCCGATCGGGCCCGTCGGGCCGGCGAAGGAGCAGGTGACGTGCGCATCCGGGCGTTGAGCGTGTTCGAAGGCGTCGTGTACCACTGCTGGGCGGTCGACAGCACCGCCCCCGCAAGGCCCACGCTTGAGGTTGAGGCGTTGCTGCGACCCGGGGACGCCGACGCCGAAGCCGGACCGTTGTTGTTGAGCGTGGCGGACTACATCGTCATGGTGGGCGGTCTCGAGACCGCCCGACCGGGCCTCGTTGAACTCGCCGCAGCGGGTCGCATCGTCGAACATCTGGGCGTCGACCACATCGCCTTCCCGACATGGACCCCGGTGGAACCGGAGGGCCTCGCCGGCACCGACGACACTCCCGTCACCGACTCGGGTGACGTGACCCCCCCAACGCCATCCCTGCGGGTGGTTCGCGACGACGCCATCGACTGACGGACGCTGTCCCAAACGGGCGATCACCAAAGGCCACCCGTGGGTTGCGTTGCTCACCGACCGACGAGCGCGAGTAGGTCACCAGCCACCCACCACCGCTCAGGCCGTCCCTGCCCTGCCGGAACGGTCCCCACCGCAGACACGACGCCACGACGTTCGAGTTCGGCAAGCGCATTGGCGATCGCCCGACGGCTACGACCGGTCAAGGTGGCGGCCATCGACGTCGACACGACCGGATGGGTGGCGAGGACGTCGAGGACGACGTGAGCCGCAGCGTCACTGCGCAGATCTGCGATGTCGGCCCGCCAGCGTTGCATCAATGCGGCCACGTCCCCGAGCACCGCACCGACACCGTCTGCGGCGAGGCGCACCGCATCGGCGAACCACGACACCCAGGCGCCGTGGTTGTCCTGGCGGTACAACGTGAGGCCCGCCTGGTAGCCACCGACGTCATGCGCCATCTGCAGTGACACTGGGGGCGGCACCTCGACACCGAGGCGTCGGGTCAGTACCCAACCGATGAGGACCCGGCCGATGCGACCGTTCCCGTCGGCGAACGGATGGATCGTCTCGAACTGGGCGTGGAGCACGGCGGCCATCGTGATCGGATCGAGGTCGTCCCGGGCGGCGAATGCCACCAGGTCGTCCATGGCCGACGGCACGAGCTCAGCCGGTGGGGCGACGTGTGCGGCGAGCCGGGGGGTGGCCCCGCCCACCCATCCGAGAGTGTCTCTCCACGCACCAACGTGACGGTCCTCAAGGTGCGGGGCGTGTGCCATGAGTCGTCGGTGCCACGACAGGATGGTGGGCACATCGAGCGGGCCCTCGTGGGCGAGAGCGTCGGTGACAACGGCGAGGTTGTCGGCCACCCACGCAGCGATCGGATCCACCGTGGGATGGGTCGAACCCCCTGGCGCGACGGTCGAGTCGGATCGGGCGACAACCTCGGCGAGGACCACCTCGGACACGGGGGCGCGCAACCCCTCGATCGCTGATGAGGCCAGCCCCTCGGAGCGCAACAGGAGACGCGCTGCGGTTTCGGGTCCTCCGGGGGCCACCGCAGCGGCGAGGCGAACCGCTGCGGCTGCCTGCTCGGTGCGCCGCACGACGCCGGGGGACAACTCGACCTCCCACGAGGCGATGTCGGGGGGAACGGTGGCGTCAACCGTCGCTCCCTCCCACACCACCGACACGGTCTTCACGCGACCTCCCGAACCGATTCCGCCACAAACACCCTATTTATGGCAGGTTAACGGCTTAACCAGCCATAAACAACGGAGCGGGTGTCAGATCGTTCGGCCCGTCCCCTCCCAGTGCGGGTCACGCAACAGGCGCTTGTAGAGCTTCCCGGTGGGCTGGCGCGGAAGGACGTCCACCACCTCGAGCCGCCGGGGCACCTTGTACCCCGCCAGATGCTCCCGACAGTGCTCGATGAGCGACGTCTCGAGATCGCCGTCGACGGTGGCACCCGCCACGAGTTCCACCGACGCCATGACCTGCTCCCCGAACTCGTCGTCAGGAATGCCGTACACGGCGGCGTCGGCCACCGCCGGGTGGGTGACGAGCACCCCTTCGATCTCGGCGGGGTAGATGTTCACCCCACCCGAGATGATCATGTCGATCTTGCGGTCGCTCATGAACAGGTAGCCATCGTCATCGAGGTACCCGACGTCCCCCAGCGTGCCCATCCCCTCCGGCCCGTGAGCGGCACGCGTCTTGTCCGGATCGTTGTGATACTCAAAGTCGGCACCCACCTTGGACCGGAACCAGATCTGGCCCGACTCCCCAGGCGCACACCGCTGACCATCGTCACTGAACACGTGCACCTCGGCCATCGGGGTTTCCCGACCGAGACTGCCGGGGCGTTCCAACCACTCGGCACCGGTGATCATGGTGAGGAACCCGCCCTCGGTCCCGCCGTAGTACTCACTGACCACCGGGCCCCACCACTCGAGCATGTCGCGTTTCACCTCGGGCGGGCACGGGGCGGCACCGTGCATCACCGTCACCATCGACGACCCGTCGAACCCGTTTCGCACGGCGTCGGGAAGTTTCAACATGCGCACGAACTGGGTAGGCACGAAATGCACGTTGGTGACACCGTGACGGTCGATGACCTCGAGCGTGGCGGCCGGTTCGAACCGGGTGCGCATCACCAGCGTCGAACCGCTCGACATCAACGGGAACATGGCGAACACCCATTGGGCGGAGTGGTACATCGGGCCGTCGAGCAACGACACCCCCGCCGGGGGCAACCCCAACATCCCCACGAAGCTGCCGGCCACCAACTCCCACAGGACAATGTCCTCACCGGTGCGGTTCAGCGACCCCCGCACGCCTTTGGGGAAGCCGGTGGTGCCCGACGTGTAGAACATCGGCCCACCGGTGCACTGCCCGTCAGGCTCGTCGGTCGGTGACGACGACACCCAGGTGGTGAGCGACTCGAACATCACACCGTTCACCTCGACGACCGAAGCGTCGTCTCCACCGATCACGACCCGCAACGCACACCGATCCCCACCGTCACGTCCCAGGGCGTCGGCAGCGGTCGGCAGGTACTCCGCCTCGACGAACAGCGCCTTCGCTCCGGAGTCGGTCATGACGTGGTGGAGTTCGTCGGCCACCCAGTGCCAGTTCACCGGCACCACCACCCACCCGGCGTGTGCAGCGGCGAGCGTGACGTCCACGAGTTCACGGCGGTTGCCACACAGCACCGCAACGGTGTCACCAACCTCGAGACCTGACGCACGGCCGGCATGGATGATCCGGTTCACCGCTGCGTTCAACTCGTCGAACGTCGCTTCACCGTGCTCGTCGATGACGGCGGGTGCCGACCCCCGGGTGTCGAGCATTCGGGACAACAGGTACGCCACAGCCGCCTCCCCCTTGCGTGCGTCTGGCCGGCATCGTAACGGTTGGCCAAGCGGCCGTCCCGGGGGGCGAGATCAGTCCGAAAGCGCCTCGTTGAGATTGCCCGACCGCAGACCTTCAAGGTCCAACGTCACGTAGCGGTATCCGGCGTGCTTCACCGCCTCGACCACTGACGCCCGGCCGGCGACGACGGCGTCAAGGGCGGCGAGTGGCACTTCGATGCGGGCCGTGTCGCCGTAGTGACGCACCCGCAGGTCGGCGAACCCGAGGGCCCGCAACCCCGCTTCGGCATCGGCGACCTGCGTCAACCGACCCATGGTGACGGGTGTGCCATACGGCAGGCGCGACGACAGGCACGCCGCTGCGGGACGGTCCCAGGTGGACAGTCCCATGGCCAACGAGGCGTCGCGCACCATGGCCTTGGTGAACCCGGCGTCAACGAGGGGGAACCGTGCCCCGCGACTCGCAGCGGCCTGCTGGCCGGGCCGGTGATCCCCGAGGTCGTCCACGTTGACGCCGAGTGCCACGGTGGCGCCGAGTTCGGTCGCCATCGGCACCACGGCGTCCATGAGGGCGTCCTTGCAGTGGGCGCAACGGTCGCCGTCGTTGCGAACGTAGTCAGGGTTGTCGAGCTCGTCGGTGGCAACGGTGCGCCAGTCGAGGTTCCACTCGGTGGCCAGGGATCGACAGTGTTCGAGTTCGTCGGGGGCGAGTGACGCCGAGACGGCGGTGACCGCCACGACGGCGTCACGGCCCAACACGTCGTGGGCCCGCCGGGCCAAAAACGCCGAGTCGGCACCTCCGGAGAACGCCACCACCAACGGCCCGGCGGCGACGAGCACCTCGTCGAGACGCTCGAGGGCGTCGGTCACGGAGCGAGGCCCGAGGCGGCGAGCACCTCGTCGAGCGATCCCACCACCCCGGTGTAGAACGCCCCGAAGTCGGCGTACTCCGCCGACGCCCGATCGAAACGCATCGTGTACACGACCTCTTTGAGGTCGTCGGGGTACTCGGCGAACAGGGTCACGCCCCACTCGTAGTCGTCCACCCCGGCAGAACCGGTGATGACCTGCAGCACCCGGCCTGCGAACTTGCGGCCCGACGCACCATGTTCGTACATCAGTTCCTTGCGTTCGTCGTAGGGGAGGGTGAACCAGTTGGCGCTGTCACCTCGCCGTTTCGACATCGGGTAGAAGCACCACGCCGCCTTCCCGTCAGGGGGCAACTGCGGGTACAGGCGGGCGTTCGCCATTTCCTCGGGGACGCCTTTGGCGTACTCACTCAACTCCGTCATCGACACGTACGAATCCACGACGTCGAGTCCGGCAGCCTGCACGGCGGACTGCAACTGGCGCAGCCGCCACACCTCGTCCCCGAGGACCATGAACGCCACGTCGGCCTTGTGGCCCAACATGGCGACCGGCACCACGGTGTCCCCCGCCGCTTCCGACTCCTTGACCGCTGCGGTGACCGCAGCGGCGTCCACGCTGTCGCTGCGGCGGCAGAACAAGTGCAGGACCATGCGGCCGACCGACGGGTTGAGCGGGGTGGTCATGGGTCAAGCCTACCGGTGCCGCCGACGCCGACGCCCAGCCGTTCAACGGTGACGAGCGCGTTGTAGTCGGGGATGGCGGTGTGGGGTTCCCGGTGGTTCGCACCGGCGGCGATGAGGACGTTCCCTTCCGGCCAGTGGACCTGCAGCGTCCCCGCCGGCAGACGGCTCAGCCGTGCGGTGCCCACCATCTCCCCGGTTCCCGACACCAGTCGCACCCGGTCACCTTCGGCAATGCCGAGACGTCGTGCGTCGTCGGTGTCGATGTATACGGCGTCACGGCCCGCCCCCGTCAGCGGGTCACGTTCGGCGAACACCATCGAGTTGAACTGTTTTCCCCGTCGGGTCGACACGACGAACCGGCCGTCGCTGGTGGGCGGGGTCGGGGGTTCCACCACGGAGAAACGGGCCCGTCCCGACGGGGTGGGGAACGTGCCGTCGGCACAGAGGTGACGTCCACCCCACTGCACGGCGTCCCCGGTGTCGGCCAACGTCTCGATCCCGGCATACGCCGGCACCACCCGGGCGATCTCGGCTCGCAGGTCGGCGTTGGTGGGCCACGAGAACGCGTCGACGAGATGGGGCGACACGCTGGACGCCACCTCGGCGAACAGTCGCCATTCGCTGCGGGCCTCCCCCACCTGCCGGGGGATCTCAGGGGAGAACGCCACGCGCCGTTCGGTGGTGGTGGACGTGCCACCCCCCTCCTGTTCATACCGGGTGGCGACCGGCAACAGGATCACGTCGTCACCGGGGACGAGCATCTGGCTGCTCACCACCACGTCCTGGTGGACCCGCAACCCGATGCGGTCCATGGCGGCCGCCACCCGTGGCGGGTCGGGCAGCACGTCAAGGAAGTTGCCTCCCGACATCCACAACACGTCGAGGTTCCCGGCTTCGGCGGCGTCGACCATTTCGGGGGCCGTGAGGCCTTCGGCGTCGGGGACGGCGAACCCCCACTGTTCGGCGAGTCGGGCGGCGTTGTCGGGGTTCACTTCGATGCCGCCGGGCAACGCCGAGGCGTACGCCCCCATCTCCGCCCCACCCTGCACCCCCGAATGCCCGCGCAACGGCATGAGACCCGCCCCGTTGCGACCGACGTTGCCCCGGGCCAACGCCACGTTGACGAGCGCCTTGACGGTGTCGACCGAGGTGGGGTGCTGGGTGACCCCCATGGACCACAACACGATGGCGCTGGTGGCGTGGGCGTACATCGTCACGAACGTCTCGAGCGTGGTGGCGTCCACCCCGGCGAGTGTGAGCAGCTCGTCGACCGATGCGGCGGCGAGTTGTGTCTCGAGCGCCTCGAAGTCTTCGGTGTGGGCCTCGATGAACGCCCGATCCACCGCGCCTCGTTCCACGAGTCGTTTCAGCACGGCGGTGGCGAGTGCCACGTCCCCGCCGGGACGCACCGGCACGTGCAGGTCGCACATCTTGGTGCCGAACAGTGCCGACTCCGGACTCGACGGCACCCAGTACCGGTCAAGACCGGGTTCGAGGTAGGGGTTGACCACCACCACCTTGGTGCCGTGGTCACGGCGGGCTTCGAACAGGTACTTCATGAACACCGGCTGATTGTTGGCCGGGTTCGCCCCCCACAGCACCACGAGGTCGCTTTCGAGCACGTCGGCGAGCGAGTTGGTGCACGCCGCCACCCCGATGGTTTCGCGCAACGCCTTGGTGGACGGGGCGTGACAGACACGCGCGGCGGAGTCCACCGACGCGATGCCGAGTGCGCGCGCCGCCTTGCCGGCCACGTAGTACGTCTCGTTGGTCAACCCGCGACTCGTCAGATACACCGCCGCACGTTCCGGTGGTGTCGTGGCGAGCGCACCGGTGAGCGCCCCCAGAGCCTCATCCCAGGTGATGCGGGTGAAACCCCTCTCGCCCCGGCGGCGACGCATCGGGTGACCGAGACGACCGAGTTTGCGCAACTCCTGCCCGCTGAGGGTTTCGAGGTGTGCGACGTCGGCGAGCACGGCGGGATCGAGGGCGTCGGCGGTGTTGGTTTCCAGCAGTCGCAGCCGGGTGGTGCACAGGTGGATCCCGTCGATGGTCCAGTCGTGGAACCCCGCCACCCCAAGGGCGCACCCGTCGCACACGCCGCGGCGCAACACTTCCCACGCGTACCCGGGATTGTTCAGGTTGTCCCGCACCACTTCGGCCATCTCGCGGAAATGTTTCGGTTTCTGCAGACCGATGCCGTTGGGTCGGGGACTGACCCACAGCTCGGGTCGCACCCGCAGACGCACCCGGCGGCGGCCCTGCGCACCCCAGCGCGCCATCAGGCGGGCGCTCCTGGTGCGGGGGCGTAGAGGTTCATGGCGCCGTCACGCACGAACCCGGCGAGTTGCAGGTTGCCCCGACGTGCCGTCTCGACGGCCAAAGCCGACGGGGCGCTGACGGCCACCAGCGTGGCGAACCCGGCCGCCCACGCCTTGAGCACCATTTCGAAACTGGCCCGACCGCTCACGTACAACCCGAGTCCGGCCCCGGGGGCGACGGACCGCTCACCACGCGCCCCTGCGTCCAACAGCAATGACCCGACGACCTTGTCGACGGCGTTGTGACGACCGATGTCCTCACGCACCACCAGCGGCTCCCCCTCGGGGGTGAACGCTGCGGCGGCGTGCACCGCCCCGGTGGCGGTGAACAACGGCTGGACGACGCGCACCCGCTCCACGACCGCTGCGAGTACCGCCGGGTCGTAACGCGGCGGGTCGTTGAGCGGGGTGAGCCGTGCGGTGAGGTCATCGATCTCGGCGGTGCCGCACAACCCACACGACGACGACGTGGTGGTCAGGCGCGCCTCGGGGGTGGGGGCGAGTCCACCGGTGTCGACACTGACGACGTTGTACCCCGTCTCCGCCGCGTTCCCGGTCCCGCAGTACCGACAGGACCGCACCGTGGCACCACCGAGGAGACCTTCGGTGAAGCACCAGCCGGCCGCCAGTTCGAAATCGTGTCCGGGTGTGCGCATGGTGGTGGACACCAGCACCCCGTCGAGATGGATGGCGAGGGGTTCTTCGACGATGAGTTCGTCGGGTGATCGCGTGGCCCGACCCGACGCCCAGCGCTGGGTGAGCACCTTGGTCGTTCTGCCCCGGGCCATGGGCACAACCTACCCGGGTGCGGATCCCACCGATGAGGCGAGCACCGGCCACCGCGACCACTCCGCCACGGTCAACGCGTGTCGTCGAACCACTCCCAACATGACAGCCGGCAACACAACTGTCACGTGGAGCGGCGTGGTTTTCCCGGCATGGTGGTGGGTATCGCCAACACCACTTGCGTTGGCACCCCCATCGGACCGCACCTCCTCACGACATGGTGCCCATGCCACGGCATACAGGGCAGTCACCATGCACAACAGCGAGAGTCGGTCGGCGCTCGGCGCGCCGGGCACCGGCACCGAGATCGATCCCGAACACCTCGGCGTCCTCGTTGCCGCCACGAGGGCCAGCACCATCGGCGCACGGCGTCACGCCGGCGTCGTGGAACCGTTCGTAGCGGTCGTCATCCCCGCCCACAACGAACAAGAGCACATCGAGGCGTGTCTGCGGTCGGTGCGCACACAGTCCCGGCCGGTGGATCTCGTCATCGTCGTTGCGGACAACTGCACCGACTCCACGGTGCCCGAAGCGGTCGCTGCGGGCGCCACCGTGGTGGCCACCGTGGGCAACTGCGATCGCAAAGCCGGGGCGTTGAACTTCGTCCTGGACCGGATCCTCACCCACCTCGACGCCGAGGACGCCGTGTTGCTCATGGACGCCGACACCGAACTCGACGACAACTTCGTGGCGGTGGCCGCCCGACACCTGTGGGCCGAGAAAGGCGACGGGGAGGCTCCGGTCGGAGGAGTCGGGGGGATCTTCGTCGGGTCCCGTCACCTCACCGACCCCGAAGGCCGGTGGAGCCTCGTGCGGCACCTCCAACACAACGAGTACGTGCGTTACGCCCGCCACGTGGGACGACGCCGGGGGCGGGCACTGGTGCTCACCGGAACGGGAACGTTGTTCCGTGTCGGCGCCCTCCGTGACGTCGCCGGGGCCCGCCAGGTGGGTGAGTTGCCCGATGAAGCCGGGAGCAGATCGGTGTATGACACGGCGTCGCTGACCGAGGACAACGAACTCACACTCTCGCTGAAACGGCTCGGGTACCGAACCCTCTCGCCGAGGAAGTGTCTCGTGTACACCGCCATGATGCCGACGGTTCCCCGCCTGTTCGAACAGCGACGCCGCTGGCAGCGCGGCGCGCTCGAGAACCTCGGATCACACGGTGTGGTGCGCCCCACCGCTCCCTACCTCGCCCGTCAGGTCGGCACCTACCTCGGGGTGCTGTTCCTCCCGTTGTACGTCATGACGTTGACGACGACCCTGGTGCGGTTCGGGTCGGTGGACTGGTTCCACCCGTTATGGGTGACGGTGGCGGTGACGTACCTGGTCGAACAGGCGTGGAGTGTGCGGCGGGGAGGGTGGCGGTCGGTGGGGTTGTCGCTTGCGGTGCTCCCCGAGTTGTGGCACACAATCCTGTTGAACTGGGTGTACGCCATGTCGCTGCTCGGCGTACTCACCGGCAGCGGTGAGCAGTGGGGGCGTGGCGTGGACGAACGTGCGGCCAACCACCTCGCTGATCAGGGTGGCCGGATCCGGCGACACGGTCACGAGGTGCCCACGCAGAGTGACCTCTCGGGTGCTCACGACCACCGACAGTGGTGGCGACTGGCGTTGGTACCGGTCGTCGTGATGCTGGCCGCAGGCCTGATCATCGTGCTCCCGCTCGTTGCGCTCAGCGTGGCGTGGAGCGCCATTGCGGTGTTCGTCCTCGCCGGGTTCGGCCTCACCATCATCCGGCTGATTCCGCTTCCGACAGCATGAGTCACGTGCCTGCGTGACGCCCCTCTCGCACCTCCCCACAAAGCACTTCCTCCCACTACTCGTCGGGCAATTGGGCGCTTCGGTTGCGTAGCCACGGCACCAGCTTCACCGCTCCGGCGACCGCCGCCACGACCCCCACGATCACCCAGAACTGCCACGTGGTCATGAGGGCCAGACCGAACAACAACACCAGCGGCACGACGAACACCGCTGCGAGACATCCCAGCGGCAGCAGACAATTTTCCGCGCACCCCTGTTCGCCTTGGTACTCATCACGCTCGGACCCGAATCCGCAGCGCGGACACGTCCACCCAGGTGACACCCAGCGGTACCCGCACGTTGAGCAGCGATCCACTCAGTCGCCCCGACCCGCGCCCTGCGCACAGGCGACAGCGCACCCGAACAGCGTCAGGGGCCTCGGTAACCCCGAAGTGCGCTCGACCATCTGTCGCCTCCCGATTCAGGTGACGGCACAGAACCGAAACCTGCAACGACAAGGTACGCCACCATTGTGACGGGGAGCGGACGGCCAGCCATCACCGGCAGGTGACGGGTCAGCGCAAGGGCCTGGCCAGTGACGACTCGGCCCCGGACGCGCCTCGACCCGGGGACAAGCCCCGGGCCGAGGTCGCAGGCAAACGAGCAGTTACGGGATCAGAAGTCCATGTCCCCGCCGGGCATCGCCGAGCCGGACTCCTCCGGCTTGTCGGCGATGACGACCTCGGTGGTGAGGAACAGGGCGGCGATCGACGCTGCATTCTGCAACGCCGAACGGGTCACCTTGGCGGCATCAATGATGCCGGCGGCGACGAGGTCCTCGTACTCGCCGGTGGCGGCGTTGAGACCCTCGGAGGGAACCGGCAGGTTCCGCACCCGCTCCACGATGACCCCACCCTCGAGACCGG
>CAMAQM010000027.1 GCA_945860545.1 Bifidobacterium breve
GGAGCCGTCGGCGGCCCGGGGGGGCGGCCGACGCAACTGGCTGGTGCGAGGTCTGGGTGTGGCGTTCGTGGCGCTCGGATTCTTCGGCGCCGCGGTGTGGGTGTGGGGGTTGTCCCCGGTGGGTTTCGAACGCATCGACCTCGGTGGCGGGGCACAGTCGTTGCGCTTTGACACACCGGGCGAGTTCGTTGTGTTCGAGGAGCGCGACGGCGGGTCGTCCCCTCGGGTGGAGGGCCTCGTGGTGCAGTCCCGCAACGGTGAGCGTCTCGTCGTGGCCCGGCCGTCGCGCGACGACGCGGCGAGAACCAGACCGTTTCTCGAGGCGTGGGAGGTGGGGGCGTTCCGGGTGCGGGTGCCCGGGGTGTACAGCATCTATGCCGTTCGTCCCGGGCCGCAGGCCGCCGCTGCGGACGGTGATCTTCTCCTCGCCAATGCCCGCAGCGCAGGGTGGCTCGGGTCGTGGCTGGGACTCGTGGCTCTCGGAGTGGTTCCCGTCGGGTGCGGCGTGGCTGTCCTCGTGGGGTGGCGACGGGGTGTGGACGTGGCCGGTGGGCACGGATCCGGCACGAGATTCAACACGCCTATCCGGTAGCCTCGCCACCCATGGCTGCCCTCAGTGACCAGATCGTCGAGTTGTGGGAACGGCGTGAGGAACTCGTCGCCGGCGATGGTGACGCACTCGCCACCGTGGTCGAGGCCGTCGGGTTGCTCGACAGCGGTGAAGCCAGGGTGGCTGAACTCGTTGGCGACGACGTGGTGGTCCACCAGTGGCTCAAGCAGGCGATCCTGCTGTACTTCAGGCTGACGTCGATGGCCACCATGGAGCTCGGCCCGTTTGAGTTCGCCGACAAGATCCCGCTCAAGTCAGGGTTCGCCGAAGCCGGAGTCCGTGTCGTCCCTGGCGCGTCGGCACGTTTCGGGTCGTTCCTCGACCGCGGTGTGGTCATGATGCCCAGTTACGTCAATATCGGTGCCCGAGTGGGGGCGAACTCGATGGTGGACACCTGGGCCACCGTCGGTTCATGCGCCCAGGTGGGCGCCAACGTCCACCTGTCGGGTGGGGTCGGCATCGGCGGGGTTCTCGAACCGCCGCAGGCGGCGCCGGTGATCATTGGCGACGAGACCCTCATCGGCAGTCGATGCATCGTGGCCGAGGGTGCCCGGGTGGGCGAGGGGGCAGTGCTCGGTGCGGGATGCATCCTCACCGGTTCGGTCCCCGTGATCGATGCAGCAACCGGAGAGGAACTGTCGCGGGGTGTGGTGCCTTCGTGGTGCGTGGCGGTGTCGGCGACCCGGCCTCGCACCTTCGACGGCGGAACGTTCGGGATGCCGTGCGTGCTCGTCGTCAAGCGGCTCGAGCCCGGCGAACGTCACGACAAGGCCCGGCTCAACGAGGTACTCCGGGATCATGGTGCCGCCACCTGATGCCCCTCTCCCCACCGGGGACCTCCTTGCGCTGACTGCCGCGCTGGTTGACATTGCGTCGCCCAGTTTCTCCGAGGCGATCATCGTCGAGGCCATTGAGGCTGAACTGCGTCGGTGCGACTGGCTGACGGTGGACCGTGTTGGCGACAACGTCGTGGCCCGCACCGATCAAGGCCATCCCCGCCGCCTGATTCTCGCAGGGCACACCGACACCGTTCCGGCGAACGGCAACGAAGTGGCCCGAGTCGAAGGAGACCGGCTCTACGGGGTGGGAAGCGCCGACATGAAGGGTGGGGTGGCAGTGATGCTCGAACTCGCCCGCACCGTTCGGAACCCGGCCATTGACGTCACCTACGTGTTCTACGCACGTGAAGAGGTGGCCGCGGAACACAGCGGGCTGAGCGAGTTGTACGCCGCCCGGCCGGACTTGTTGGTGGGGGACGCAGCGCTGCTCGGTGAGCCCACCTCGGCGGCGATCGAGGCCGGGTGTCAGGGAACCCTGCGCATGGAGATCGTCCTCGCCGGGGCGCGGGCCCACACGGCGCGGCCATGGATGGGGCGCAACGCCATTCACCGGTTGGGGGCGTTGCTGGCAGCTATCGATGCCTATGAACCTCGCCGGCCAATCCTTGAGGGATGCGAGTTCCGTGAGGCGCTCTCGGCGGTGTCGGTCACTGGCGGTGTGGCGGGCAACGTGGTGCCCGACCGGGTCGAGTTGGTGGTCAACCACCGTTTCGCCCCGGACCGGACCCCAGCTGAGGCCGAGGCGCACGTCCGTGAGCTGCTCGCCCCGTTCCTGGAAGAGGGCGACACCGTTGCGGTGCTCGACGCTGCCGGTGGAGCGTGGCCGGCGGTGGGCGACCCGGTGGTGCAGTCACTCATCGTCAATGAGGGTCTGAGTGTGGGGGCCAAGTTGGGCTGGACGGACGCCTCGACGTTCTCGTCGCACGGGGTGCCGGCCGCCAACTTCGGGCCGGGTGACGCCACCATTGCCCACACCGCCGGCGAGTTCGTCGAACGTGCGCAGCTCGACGCCGTGCACCGGGGTCTGCTCGGCGTGTTGAGCCGCCCGTCGTGATCGACGAGGTGGCGTTCCCAGTGGTGGACACACCCCGGGCGGTGGCTAGTCTCCTGTGACGTTCACGCCGCGCACTGCGGCCAATCCGGGAGGGCATCGTGGGTATCGAGATCGGGCAGCAGGCACCTGAGTTCACGCTGAAGGATCCGTCAGGTGCGACGGTGAGCCTCGCTGACTTCCGTGGAAAGACCCCAGTGGCGCTCGTGTTCTACCCGTTCACCTTCACCGGGGTGTGCCATGGAGAGTTGTGTGGTCTGCGCGATAACGCCGCCGTGTTCTCCGACGCTGGTGTGCAGGTCCTCGCCGTGTCGTGTGACTCCCCGTTCGTGCAGGCCCGCTGGGCCGAGGAGGAGAACTACGGCTTCTTGGTGCTGTCGGACTTCTGGCCGCACGGTGAGGTGGCGAAGGCCTACGGGGTCTTCAACGACGTCGTGGGTTGTGCCAACCGGGCCACGTTCCTTATTGACGCCGATGGTGTGGTGGTCGACACGTTCGACACGCCCGATCTCGGGACCGCCCGTCCGCTCGAGCGGTACCACGAGGCCCTGGCCAAGTTGGCCTGAGCCAACAGCTGTCCGTCAGAGTTTGCGCAGGACGGTCACCACACGACCGAACACCGTGACCTCGTCGGGGCTGAAGACCATGGGCTCCAGGGTGGCGTTGGCGGGTCGGAGCACGATGCGTTCGCCGTCGCGGTCGAACGTCTTGACGGTGGCTTCCTCGCCGGGGATGCCGGCCACCACGATCTCGCCTTTGGCGGCCTCGGGTTGGGAACGCACCACGACGTAATCACCGGAGAAAATGCCGGCGTCGATCATTGAGTCGCCGCGCACCCGCAGCATGAACAGTTCGCCCTCACCGGTGAGGTCGGCAGGAAGCGGGAGGAGTTCCTCCACATTCTGTTCGGCGAGAACATCGGTGCCGGCGGCGACGTCGCCAATGAGGGGTACGTGGCGCACCGGTGCCCGGTCGAGCACGGCGCCCGACGCCGGGTCGTAGCGCACCTCAATGGCTCGGGGCTTGGTGGGGTCTCGGCGAAGGCACCCGAGTTTTTGGAGGGTGGCGAGGTGGGAGTGCACCGTTGACGGGGAGGTGAGGCCGACGGCTTCCCCGATCTCACGCACTGACGGGGGGTAGCCCCGTTCCCGCATCACCTGGTCGATGAAGGTGAGGATCTGCTCCTGGCGTTCAGTGAGCTTGGGTGCGGTCACGGTGGGTCCTCCCGGCAATATGCCCGATTCCGGTGGGCGAACGGATGTTCGTCACGGTATCAGTCGGGGGTCTCCTGAGGCAAACACTTGTTCGGCTTGACGACGAACAGGTGTTCGTGGTTCGATGGTTTCCGAACAAGTGTTCGGCCTGTCCCGAACAGGTGGTTTCCCTGCAACCCCGGGCTTTCGGGGAGGTGGGGCCGGGGAGACCCGGGAGCCACCGGGGGGCAGCCGCCAGGTCCGGCCTGGCGGGGCCCGCAGCAGGGTTGTCACACCACGTCAGGAGAATCATCGCCATGGCAGCAGTCATCGTCCCCGCAGAACAGCTCCGGCTCCCCGAGCACCTCCGTCCCCGTCACGCCCGGTCCCGCCCGGCGTTGCGGCTCGTCACGGATGCCGACGCGGTTGCCGCACCGACGGTCGAGGTCCCTGAACCCGCCGTCGCCCCCGACGTTGTGGTGCCGGCCCGTCGGGGTCCGATCACCATGGTCGCCCGAGTGCTCGTGGCACTGAGCGTGGTGGCGATGCTCGCCGCCGCAGTCCAGCCTGTGCTCGCTGCCCGCGCCGAGTCCGCCGCAGCCGCCGCGGCGCAGCGTGCAGCGACGATTCCCGAGGTTCATGTGGTCGCTGCGGGCGACACCTTGTGGTCGATCGCAGCATCGCTCCAGGATGAAGGTGACCTCCGGCCTCTCGTGCACGCGTTGGGTGAACGGGCCGGTGGCGCCGAACTGCAGATCGGTCAGCGCATCCCGCTTGAGGGTCTGCTTCCCTGACCGCTGGGGGACGCTGACCGTGGACCGCGCGTTCGTGCATGCCACTGATCGGGGGTTTGGGCGGACTACCTTTTTTCAAATGCGTTGTCCCGTGTGTACGAGTTCGCGCGGTCGTGTCCTCGACACCCGAACCACCGATGATGGCTCCGCCATTCGTCGCCGCCGTGAGTGCGGCGAGTGTGGACACCGCTTCACGACCTACGAGCGTTGCGATGAGCGTCCGGTCATGGTCGTGAAACGCTCCGGCCACCGGGTGCCGTTCGACCTGACCAAGGTTGAGGTGGGGATTCGCTCAGCCGCCAAGGGGCGACCACTCGACGAGGAGTGCATCGCGAAGATCTCTGGGGACGTGGCCGACTGGGTGCGGACCCGCGGCAGCGATGTCACCTCGGAGTCAATCGGCATGGCCATCCTTGATCGTCTCCGCACCCTCGATCCGGTGGCATACGTTCGGTTCGCCAGTGTCTACAAGGGTTTCGAGGACCCTGCGGACTTCGAGCGGGAGATCGGTCTGCTCACCAAGGCCTCGCCGCCCAAGCCCACTCCTGTCTGAGCGGCTGACCGGTCAGCGGCTTTCGAGGCCCCAGCGGCTGAACAGGCTCCCGTCCGATTCGAACAGGTGTGTCAGCTCGGCCTCGACCGGCGCACCGAGGCCGGGGGCAACGATCCGTCCTGCGTCTCCACCGGCGATCACCGCGGAGATCGTGAGGCACAGTTCCCGTATCAGGCCGTGTTCGAGCATGGCCGTGTTCAGGGTTGGTCCACCCTCGCTCACCACCACACTCCCGACGGTCCCGAGGTGGCGCACCGCAGCGACCACGTCGACATGCTCGTCGCCCGCCACGACGACCTCGAGGTGCTCGTTACTTGACCCGAGCACCTCAGCTCCCCGTGCCGAGGTGAGGACGATCACCGGCGACGTGTCGGGCCCGATCCGTTCGGGGTCGGTGAAAGGCTGGTCTGGGGGAATGACCCCCGAATCGCTCACGACGGCGAGTCGGGGGAGGGGTGGGCGTCCGGCGGCGCGGCGGCGCTCCACGAGGTCGTCGGCGAGACGCACCGGTCCGTAGCCTTCGGTGCGCGCCGTGCCGGCGCCAACGAGCACCACATCGGCGAGAGCCCTCAGCGTGTGGAAGACCGCCTTGTCGGCTGGTGAGGAGAGGCCTCCGCTGCGGCCGGCGAGGCTCATCGCTCCGTCGACGCTGGCCACCATGTTCACTCGAACCCACGGCGTCCCACTGTGCCTGGCGTCCGCCACCACCTCGGGATCGGGCAGGTATGCCGACCACAGGTCGACCTGTGGCTCATCGCGCATCGACGGGTGGAGTTGGCGGAGGTGCACGTCGTGACGCTACCGGGTGGGGTGCCACCACTTTCGCTGCGGACTCTGCCAAGATCTCGCCGCACAGCCCCGGGCGTTTGTCGGGGGAGGGGGAACTGCGGGTAACCGCAGGGATCGTGCGGTGAAGGGGGATCAACGTGGATCCGTTTCGTGGGATCACCGAACCGGTGGGCCGCCTTGCTGCGGCGCTGACGCGTCGAGGGACCTACGCGGGTCATCTCCGCGAGTTGGCGTCCACCGCCATGACCGTTGGCCTGTGGCCCCTCGGGGTGACCGAGGAGCTGCTCGCCCCGGCGCCCGTTGCCGGTCGTCGGGTCGACGAGACCCCGGTGTTGCTGATCCACGGCTACGGGGCGAACCGATCCAACTGGTGGTACGTCTCACGTCGCCTGCACGCAGCGGGGTTCGACCGTGTCCACGCCGTGAACTACAACCCCCTGGCAGCCGACCTGCCCCACCTCGCCGAGGATCTCGGACGACGAGTGGATCAGGCGCGGGATCACTTCGGCGTTGACCGGGTCCACCTCGTCGGCCACTCACTGGGCGGCATCATTGCTCGCTACGCCCTGCAGGTGCTCGGCCTCGGCGGGGTGGACACCTGCGCCACGATCGCGTCGCCGCACGGCGGTGTGGCGCTCGCCCGTCATGCCCGGGCGCTGAGGGGAACGGGTCTGGCGACCGTGGCCCACCAGTTGCGTCCCGACGCCCCCGAGATGGTGTTGCTGCGTTCCTCGGCGCGGCCGCTGTCGACTCGTTTTGTCGCCTACTACGCCAACCTCGACCTCATCGTGCCCGCCAGCCGGGCCATGATCCGCGAACCGGAACTGGGCGCCACCAACCTGTTGGTCAAGGACCACGGGCACTTCTCGATGCTGTTCAGCACCACCATGGCGTCCTCGCTCGTCCACGAGCTAGCCGTCTCGGGGTCCACGCGGGTTCCGGTACCGGTGCCGTTGCGTCGCGCCGCCTGAACCAGCCTGTGGATACCTGTGGATGACGGGGGAGTAATCCACCGGAAATTCACAGGGTTGTTCCCCTTCCAATACACAGGCAGACCTCTCTAGGGTCACGTTCGATCACGGGCTGTGGCGCTGGGGGCGGAACGTAGACCTCCGGCCGCTTGCGGTCGGCGAGGTCTGTGGACCGATGGTGGCTGGTCGGGGAGCGTCCCGACCGGGCACGGCATTCGGGCTCCAACCTGCCGCCAGGCGCCACGGCCCGGACGTCACAGTGGCCGCCACAGCCGCGGATCGGTTGCTACTGCAGGAATTTTGGACAAGCGTTGACAGGTCTGTAATTACGGTGGTGTAATACCGATCCGCATCTTGTGGGCCCCGGGGAGTAGGGGGGCGCACAGCCACGACATGTAGTGGTGGTCGCTGATGCTGCCTACGGTGGCATTGAACTCCCCGGAACCAGCAATTCCCTACGAACCGAACAGCCGCAACTCACATCCGGAGGACACGTCATGGCCCTCGCTCCCGAACGAGCAGGTATCGGCATCAGCCGTCACTTCACCACCGCTGGTGTCCACCCCTACGACCAGGTCGAGTGGGAGCGACGTGACGCCCGGATCAGCAACTATCGCGACGGTTCGGTGGCGTTCGAACAGCTCGGCGTGGAGTTCCCCGTCGACTGGTCGCTCAACGCCACCAACATCGTCTCCCAGAAGTACTTCCGTGGCACCCCCGGCACCTCCGAGCGCGAGTGGTCGCTCAAGCAGGTCGCCGACCGCGTCGCCGACACCATCACCGAGTGGGGTATCCGTGACGGCTACTTCGTGGACGAGGCCGAAGCCGAGGCGTTCCGTGACGAGGTGAAGTTCCTCATCGTCACCCAGCGCGCCGCATTCAACTCGCCGGTGTGGTTCAACATCGGGGTCCCCGGCGTCCCCCAGCAGGCCAGCGCCTGTTTCATCCTCTCGGTGGACGACGCCATGGACTCCATCCTCAACTGGTACCGAGAGGAAGGTGTCATCTTCAAGGGCGGTTCGGGCGCCGGGGTGAACCTGTCGCGGATCCGCTCGTCCAAGGAACTGCTCAAGGGCGGCGGCACAGCCTCGGGTCCGGTCAGCTTCATGCGAGGCGCCGACTCCTCGGCGGGCACCATCAAGTCGGGTGGCAAGACCCGCCGGGCCGCCAAGATGGTCATCCTCGACGTCGATCACCCCGACGTGGAGGAGTTCATCTGGTGCAAGGCCGTTGAGGAGCGCAAGGCCCGTGTGCTGCGCGACGCCGGGTTCGACATGGACCTCGACGGCGCCGACAGCTACTCGGTGCAGTACCAGAACGCCAACAACTCGGTTCGGGTCACCGACGAGTTCATGCAGGCCGTCGTGGACGACACCGACTGGCACCTGCGGGCCGTGACCGACGGCAGCATCGTCAAGACCGTGCGGGCCCGTGACCTGATGCGCCAGTTCGCCCAGGCCACCTGGGAGTGTGCAGACCCGGGCATGCAGTTCGACACCACCATCAACCGGTGGCACACCGCCGCGAACACCTCGCGGATCAACGGCTCGAACCCGTGCAGCGAGTACATGCACATCGACAACTCGGCGTGCAACCTCGCCAGCCTGAACCTCCTCAAGTTCCTCGAGCCGGACGGCTTCGACGTCGAGGCGTTCCGCCACGCCGTGTCGGTGATCTTCACCGCTCAGGAGATCCTCGTCGGCAACGCCGACTACCCGACCGAACCCATCGGGGAGAACTCCCGCCGGTTCCGTCAGCTCGGCCTTGGTTACGCCAACCTCGGCGCCATGCTCATGGCGCTCGGCCTGCCCTACGACTCCGATGAGGGTCGGGCGTGGGCTGCGGCCATCACGGCGTTGATGACCGGTCACGCCTACGCCACCTCCGCCCGCACGGCGTCGCGCATGGGTCCGCATGCCGGCTACAGCGAGAACGAGGAGCCCATGCTGCGGGTCCTCAACATGCACCGTGAGGCCGCCGCCGAGATCGACGAGGAACTCGTTCCGTCCGAGCTGCTCGGTGCCGCCCAGCGGTCGTGGGACGAGGCGTGCGACATCGCCGCCAATTACGGCGTGCGCAACTCGCAGGCCAGCGTGCTCGCCCCGACCGGCACGATCGGGTTGATGATGGACTGCGACACCACCGGCATCGAGCCCGATCTCGGGCTGTGCAAGCTCAAGAAGCTCGTCGGCGGTGGCACGATGACCATCGTCAACCAGACGGTGCCTCGGGCGCTCCGTCGACTCGGGTACGACGAGACCCAGGTGACCGAGATCGTCGCCTACATCGACGAAAACAAGACCATCCTCGGTGCACCGCACCTCGCTGCCGATCACGTGGCGGTGTTCGCCTGCTCCATGGGTGACAACACCATCCACTACTCGGGTCACGTCAGGATGATGGCGGCCACCCAGCCGTTCTTGTCCGGTGCCATCTCAAAGACGGTGAACCTCCCCGAGGAAGCCACCGTTGAGGAGATCGAGCAGCTCCACATTGACGCCTGGCGCATGGGGGTCAAGGCGGTTGCGGTCTACCGCGACAACTGCAAGGTCGCCCAGCCTCTCGCCACCGCCAAAAAGGAGGGGGCCGAGGACGACAGCGCCGCAACCGCCGCCACCGAGGCCGTCACCCAGATCATCGAGCGGGTCGTCTACGAGCCGGTGCGTCAGCGCCTGCCCCGCAACCGGACCTCGCGGACGTTCGAGTTCCGGGTGGCCGACTGCAAGGGTTTCGTGACGGTTGGCGAGTACGAGGACGGTCGTCCGGGCGAGATCTTCGTGCGGGTGTCCAAGCAGGGTTCGACCCTGGCGGGCATCTTCGACGCTTTCGCCATCTCGATCAGCCATGGCCTGCAGTACGGGGTGCCGTTGCGCAGCTTCGTGGATGCGTTCATCGGCATGCGGTTCGAACCGGCCGGCATGACCGACGATCCCGACATCCGGATCGCCAACTCGCTCATGGATTACCTGTTCCGCAAGCTCGCCATCATGTACCTCACGGCCGAGGAGCGAGCCGAGCTGAACATCTTCTCCACCGCCGAGCGTCTCCAGCCGACGTTGCCGGGGGTCGAGGAGACCGTGGTCGAGACGGTGTCAGGCACCGACATCGAGCCGGACCCACCCAGCATCGAGTCCGCCAGCCAACTGATCGCCCAGGCGAACCAGCCCACTGACGGGTTCACGCTGCAGCCCAAGGGTGCCCGTCCCAGTGACGCCCCGATGTGCATGCAGTGTGGCGTCCAGATGGTGCGGGCCGGTTCCTGCCACGCCTGCCCCAGCTGTGGCACCACCAGCGGCTGCAGTTGACACAGCGAGAGGTCTGAGGAGATCCCACGGTCGCCGCTGCTTTGGTGTCGGCGGGAGCCTGTCGGCCCGAGCGGTGATGACGAGGTGGCGAGCACTGGCGGTCGTTGCGCCGCTGGTGCTCGCTGCAGTGGGACTCGCTGCGTGTAGCGAGGGTGATCAACCCGGCGCCTCCGCATCCGCACCACCCTGCTATCTCTATTCTCTGAGCGCCGGCGGAGCGGGCCTCCGCAGCGACACCCAAGGTCGGGTGACCGTCACCATGACCGACACCGACCCCCATACCGTCTGGTTCACCGATCGACCGGTGCGCGACTCGGGCGTGATGTCCACCGCTGACCTCGTCGAGAGGTGGGCACCGGGAAGTCAGTTCGCCGCCGTCCCACCGAACGTGGCGCTGGTGCTCCACGACCCGTCGGGGTCCACCGACACCGTGGTGGGGGTCATGACCGATCCCAGCTACGACTCCGATACCAGGGTGTTCGAGATGCAGCTCGCGGTCTTGAGTGTGGAGGAGGCGGGGAGCCTCGACGGATTCCTCGCTGCGCACGGCGATCGTCACGACGGGGCGGATCTGCCGGCGGTTTTGGGAGCCGTATCGCTGTTCATCGACCCCGAGATCGGGCTCGACGATTAGCCGGCCTTGATGCGGCGGACCACGGCGCGCTGTGGGCCACGCCGACGTCCGCACAGCAGGGTGTTGTGCGCCCCGACATGACACACTGCTGTGGTGCAGCACGACCCCGCAGTTCCGGCGCCCACCCCGGTCGACCGGGTGATGAATCGCCGCCGGCGTCGAGCGCAGCGGGCCATGGGATGGGGATTGCACGGCCTTGTCGTTGCGGGTGCTGCTGGCGCAGTTGCACTCGATCGGCGACTCCGCAAGCGAGGCTTGGGCGGGATGCAGGTCGCTGCCCCGGCGGTCAGCATTGCGTTCTACGGACTGCTGTGGGCCCTTGAGCGTCGCGAGGCGCATCGGTCTGACTGGGAGCCGACGGCGACGGACGCAGCGACCGATGCAGCGTTCCTCGCCTCAGTAGTGGGCGTGCAACTTGCCGCCATGAACGTGGTCGATCCGTTGGTGCGTCGTCAGCGGTTGTCGCTGGGTGTCGAACGCCTGCCGGTGCCGGTGGGGGCTGCACTCGGGATCTTGTCCTTTGATCTCGTGCACTCCCGTCTTCACCACCTCGGGCACCGGTGGGGTCCGGCATGGCGCATCCATTCGGTGCACCACAGTCCCAAGCGTCTGTACTGGTTCAACGCCACGCGGTTCCACGCGGTGGAGATGTTCGTCGACATGGCTGCTGAAACGATGGTCCTGTCGCTGCTCGGACTGAGCCGCGACCAGCGTGTGGCCTACGAGACGGTGCGAGGCATGTACGGCCAGTTGCAACACTGCAATCTTGACCTTCGCAGCGGCGTTCTCGATCACGTGTTCTCCACGCCGGACCTCCATCGCTGGCACCACTCGACGGTGTACGAAGAGGGCGACACGAACTACGGGGCGGTCACCTCGGTGTGGGACAAGGTGTTCGGTACGTTCTTCAGGCCAACCGATCGGGATGAACCCGACGAACTGGGTATCGGCCGCATGCCGGAGTTTCCGCAACGGTTCTGGGAATTGGAGCGGGTGCCGCTGGAGTGGAGCCGGATCAGGGACGCCAACGCCGAGACCTGGTTCGCCGGGCGTGACGTCGAGGTCGGCAGCGATGCGGGGAGTGCGGCCCAACGCCGCATTGCGGGTGCCGGTCGCCGGTGAGTCGACCGTGGCCGGATCGTTTCACCACGTTCCCGGGATCCATCGTCCGCAAGAGATTTAGCGAATAGGGCTTCGTACGTTAGGATGTGGCTTCGAGTGGAGTCGTGCCTCAAGGCATCCGGGAGAACGGGGTTGGGGTGAGCATCGCTGATCTTGCGCAGACCAACCTCACCGCCCCTGCGGTTCTGGCTTTCGTGCTCGGCGTCATCGCTGCACGCATCCGAAGTGACCTGCGTTTCCCCCCAGCGGTGACGACCCTGCTGTCGACCTACCTGTTGTTGGCCATCGGCCTCAAGGGTGGCTGGGCCATCACCAAGACCCCGCTCGGGGACCTCGCCGGACCGGCGGTCGCCACCTTGTTGCTCGCTTCGCTGGTGCCCGTGGCGGCCTATGGGGTGTTGCGGTTCGCCGCCCGCTTCAGTGTTGTCAACGCCGCTGCGCTCGCCGCCCACTACGGCTCGGTCTCAGCCGTCACGTTCACCGCAGCGGTGTCGTTCGTGGCGGCTGCCGGCATGGCCTCCGAGGGGTTCATGCCTGCACTCGTGGCGCTCATGGAGATTCCCGGAATCCTCATCGCGCTTGCCATCGCCAATCGTCACACCGGTTCCGGGGGTCTCGCCGAGGGACTGCGCGAAGCCCTGACGGGCAAGAGTGTCGTCCTGTTGGTGGGTGGTCTGCTCATGGGGGTGATCTCCGGAGAGGCCGGTGAGACCCAGATCGCCCCGCTGTTCATCGTGTTGTTCCCTGGCGTGCTCGTGTTGTTCCTCGTCGATCTCGGGGTTCTCGCCGGCGAGAACATGTCCGCCATCCGCCAGGCCGGCGCCCGGCTTGTCAGCTTCGCGCTCGTTGCGCCGCTGGTGCTCGGCACGATCGGCGCGGCGGTCGGGACCCTTGCGGGCTTGAGTGTTGGTGGGGCCGCCGTGCTCGGTGCAATGACGGCGAGTGCCTCCTACATTGCGGCGCCGGCTGCGGTGCGAATCGCGCTGCCCGAGGCTGACCCGGGCCTCTACGTCACGGCATCGCTGGCGCTCACCTTCCCTTTGAATCTCACCATCGGTATCCCGATCTATCTGGAGGTGGCCAAGTGGCTGGGGACGTAGTGAACACAACGGGGGCAACCCACGCAGGCCTGCTGTCGGGTAGGCGCCTATTGATCACCGGTGTCGTGACGGCGGACTCCATTGCGTGGGCCACGGCACGAGCCGCTGATCGGATGGGTGCCGAGGTGGTGCTCACCGCGCCCGGCCGTGATCTGGAATTGGCGCGCGACACCGTGGGTGACACCGGGATGCCGCTGTTGAGTCTCGACGTCACCGACGAGGAGGACTGGACCGGTTTGGTCGAGGCCCTGGGGTCCGACGGCGGTCGACTCGACGGGGCGCTCCACGCCATTGCATGGAGTCCTCCCGATGGTCTCGGTGGGGCCTTCGCCGGCCCGGCGCCGTCGCGACTCGACCTCTCCTTCGCCACGAGCGTGTCGTCGTATGCCCGGCTTGCCGGTGTGGTCGCCGACCTGTGCGGAGAGGACGGGGCGAGTGTCGTCGGACTCAGCTTCGACTCGTCGCGTGCCTGGGGGATCTACAACTGGATGGGCGTTATGAAGACGGCGCTCGAAACCGCCAACCGATACGTCGCCCGGGATCTCGGTCCTCGTGGGATCCGGGCGAACATCGTGTCGGCCGGACCACTACACACCCGTGCCGCCTCGGGTATCCCCGGGTTCTCGACCCTGATCGATTCGTGGGAGCGAGCCCCGTTGGGCTGGGACGCCAACGATCCCGACCCGGTAGCCGATGTGGTGTGTTTCCTGTTGTCGGATCTGGCGCGGTCGGTCACCGGCCAGTTGATTCACGTCGACGGCGGTCACAGCGCGGTGCAGGGCGCGGACGCTCCCGGTGGGTGAGGAACCCCGGCAGGTAGTGTTTACGCAGGGGCAGTCGTGAACACGCTTTCGGAGGTGCACAACGCCCATGGGTGAGCCAGCAAAACCGACGAGTGGGACGTGGACGTTTCTCACCAACCACGCCCACGTCCTGGTGTGCATAGCCCAAGAGCCGGACATGCGGGGTCGTGACATCGCCTCCCGCGTGGGGATTACCGAACGTGCCGCCCAGTCGATCATCGCCGACCTGGTGGGGGCGGGGTATGTGATCCGAACCCGGCAAGGTCGGCGCAACCACTACGCACTTCGGTCCGACCTGCCGCTCCGTCACGTACTTGAACGTGATCACACGATCGGTGACCTGCTCAGCGCGCTTGGATCCGAGCTGTCCTGATCTTGTCGTTCGACTGGCCGGTATTGGTCAGCGGTTGAGCAGTCTGTCAACGAGCGATCGTTTCCCCGATCGGTCGGTGTTGCGCGTCGGGCGATCGTTGCAGTGGCAACGGTCACGGTCGGCGACATCGCCGAGCACCTGCTCAACATGGGCGCCACATCCCGCCCAACCGGGCTTGTTGCACTTCTTGCACATCACTCGTCGACACATACCCCCTAGGGTATAGGGGGAACGGTGCCGGCGCAAGGACCCACCGAGGTGTCCGCCCCGTCACGAATGATCTAGCGTCGTGTCATCGCCTCGATCGACACCTCAACGAATCCGGCTGCAACCCCGCAGCGCTCCACTGCGGACCGCGTCATGCGCCGCATCCTCCTGTTGCCCGATGACGGCCCGCGCGGGTCGATCATGGGGGCAACCAATGCCCTCAGCGGCTCGATCGCCATCTCGGGGATCCGCTGCATCATCACCTACATCCTGATCCCACTGGCGGGGCCAATTCTCGGTCTCGGTGTGGTCGGCCCCTACCTGGGCCTGGCACTAGGCGCCCTGTCGGTGGTGTTCATCGTGAAGTCGATGCGCCGGTTCTTCGCCGCCGAGCACAAGTGGCGATGGGGGTACGCCAGCATCGGCATCGTGCTGGTTGTCGTGGTGATCGTGCAGTCAGCGTTCGACATCGCCGCCCTGGCCAGCTGATTCGGCGGGGTCCGCCGACAGGCGGATCGGTGGTCCTAGGGTGGATTCACCGCACCGGTGCGCCCAAGCGGGTGCACGAACTGGGAGGAACCCATGACCGAGCCTGTCGCCGTCGAAGCAACCGTTGATCCCGAAGCCATGCGCGCCGTGGCGCGTCGCTGGTGGCTGGTCGCCCTCATCGGCGCCATCACCGCCATTCTCGGCATCATCGTCATCGTCCGGCCCATCACCGGCGTGTTCGCCCTTGCGGTGTTCATCGCAGCAGGGTTCATCGTCTCGGGCCTCGGGGACCTCGTCGCCGCCGGGCGTTGGCCCCGGCCGTGGGTGCCGGTCGTGTGGGGCATCGTCTCCCTCGGTGCGGGCGTCGTCACCATCGTGTGGCCCGAGATCACGCTTGAGATCGTGGCCATCATCATCGGTGTGCTGCTGATCGTACGGGGCGTCATCGCCGCCATGAGCGCGCTGGTGGACCGGCCCGCCGTGTGGGGTTTGTGGCTGGTACTCGGCCTCGTCGAGGTCGCCATCGGTGTCGCCGCCATTGCGTGGCCGGCCGCCACCATCCTCGTGCTCGCCGTCATCATCGGCATCGACCTGCTGATCGCCGGCATCATCCAGCTGGCCATCGGGTTCGGGCTGCGCTCGCTGCGCTGAGTCAGCTCCCCTGGGCGGGCACCGCCGGCAGGTCGTCGCAGTTCGACGGCGCCGCCTTACCGCCCAACAGCCCGGCGATCCATGCCATGGCGTCCGGTGATGTCACGTCCCCGGCCTCAATGTGGCCGACGTTGGGGTAGGTCACGAACTCGACGGTCTCGCCGTCCTCACAACGAGTGGCCAGCGCGTCTCGTGTGCTCCACGGCCGAACGATCTTGTCGTCGAGACCCTGGCCGACGAAGACCGGGACGTCGATCGGGCCGTCGGCGGCATTTGAGGCCAGGATGCCCGCCCACGGTTCGGTGGTGGTGAGATCCACCGCAGCGAACGGCAGTCGCAAGGCGGCCTCGACTTTCGGGGCCACCACCAGGCTCTGGTTCTTCGTCTCCACGCAGTCCTTGGCGATGCTGCGGGCGAGCGGTCTCGCCGGACGCCGCAGGGCCACGTCGAGGTCGGCGTCGGGGTACAGCTCGGACCACGACACGAGCCCGAGCGACAACAGGTACCGGCCGGCGAAGGTGTTCTCATCGGCGGTGACGAGCGTGTCGAGCTGGATGGCGGGCGCCGCCGCGCTCACACCGATCAACTCGAGGTCGGGGGCGTAGTCGTTGGCGATCATGCCGGCCCACACCGAAGCCTGCCCGCCCTGGGAGTGACCCCAGGTGGCGTACGTGGTGCCCGCCCCGGTCGGCAGGGCCGACGCGGTGCGCACGATGTCGATCACGGCCCGTGCCTCACTCTGGCCGATCAGGTAGGGGTGCGGCCCGGGCGTGCCAAGGCCGGGGTAGTCGGTGGCCACCCACACCCAACCGTTGGCGATGGCCTCGCGGGCACCGAACATTGCGGACGTCGGGTCGTCGAGCAGCGACGGGGCGCAGCGGCGCGCGATTCCCGTGGTGGGATGCGCCCACGACACGACCGGTCGTGGCCCACTGTCGTTGTTCGTGCCAGCGGGGGCGAGCACGACCCCACTGACGGCGATGGGGTTCCCCGACGGATCGGTCGAGCGGTAGAGGACCTTCCAGCCCGAGGTGTTGGGAAGCGCCGGGGTGAACGCCTCGGAACGCAGCAGGTCCCCGGGCTTGGCGGCGGCGAGGTTCGCCGGCGGGTCGTAGAATGCTCCCGGTTCGGCGGGCTGGACCCGGTGCACGAACACCGCCACCCCGACGACGAGCACCGCCACCACGGCGAGCACCACCATGGCGAACCGGTGGTGATGACGTCGGTGGGGCAGCTCGGTCCCGGGGTCGGGTGGTGTCTGGGTGGTCACGTGGGTTCCTCCGGGTTTGGCCAGCCGGTGCGTTCGTAGCGCCAGCCGGACTCCAACATCCACAGTCGGTGACGGTCCCCGGGGGTGCTGGGGTCGTCGGTGTCGTAGCCGGCGTCACCGTGGTACATCGCCACCATTCCGCCCTCGACGGTTCCGAACCGGGTCACGCACCACTGTGGTTCGGAGGTGGCGAACGAGTCGAAGGCACTGGTCGTGTCGGCGTGCGTGGCGAGCCACTCGAGCACGATCCATGTCGGGGGCGACAGGCCGATCTCGCCGTTGCGGCAGGCGTCGAGCGCACCAGCGGGCGTGAACCACCGGTATTCGTGCACCTCCATGCCGTCGGGACGGACCTCGACGTCGTCGTCCACCGCCGTAGCGAAAAAGAACGTGGCGTAGCGGCGTTCCGGCCCGATCGGAGGGGTGAAGTGAGCGAACCACACGAGGTCCTCGGTGGCGACCTCGAGCCCGGATTCCTCAAACGTCTCGCGGACCCCCGCCGCCCGGGCGGCCCGCTCGAGGGTCGCCAGCGGGTCGTCCCCGCCGGTGGGGCCGTCTGCGGCCTCGATGCGTCCCCCCGGCCACACCCACAGGCCACCGGCGAACGTCAGGCCCTTGTCGCGTCGCAGCAACACCGTTTCGAGCCCGTCGGGTCCGTCGCGCAGCGGCACCACCGTCGCCGCCGGCATCGCCGTGGCGACCGCCTCGGAGGCGTACGGGTCGGCGGGGACGTCGGGCACGCCGTGATGGTAGGGGAGAGGGCCGCCCTGCGGGTCAGTCGCCGTCGTCGCCCGCCGCGGGCGGTCGGCCCCGCGGCCGGCGTGAGGCCTCCAGCACCGCCTGGTCGGTCTCGGCGAGTTCGTTCACCATGCCCCGATACCGCGCCAGTCGTTCGGGGTCGAGATCGCCCGCTGCCACCGCGGCGTGCACGGCGCAGCCCGGCTCGTCGCCGTGGGCGCAGTCCCGGAAACGGCACGTCTGGGCAAGCGCCTCGACGTCGTCGAAGGTGGCGGCGATGCCACTCGATGCGTCGAACAGGCCCAAGGCCCGCAACCCGGGGGTGTCGATCACCACTCCGCCGCGCTCAAGCACGATCAGGTCCCGGGTCACGGTGGTGTGACGGCCCTTGGCGTCGGCGGCGCGCACTTCGGCGGTGCGCTGGACCCGCTGGCCTGCAAGGTGGTTCACGAGCGTGGACTTGCCCGCTCCCGATTCGCCCAACAGCACCACGGTGCGGTGCGGGGTCAACAACGCCGCCAGCCGGTCCACCCCTGTCCCGGTGCGCGACGACAACACGATGATCTCGGTGTCTCCGACGAGGCCGGTCACCTCGTGGGTCACGGCGTCGCGCGCCTCGTCGGCAACGACGTCGGATTTGGTCAGCACCACCACCGGGGTGGCGCCGCTGTCATGGGCGAGGATCAACGATCGCTCGACCCGCCCGGGCCGCAACGGTCGGTCCAGGCCGAACACGGCGGCGACCACATCGACGTTGGCGGCCAGCACCTGTGGGGCGACCCGACCCTGGGGGTCGCGGCGCACCAGTTCGGTGGTGCGTTCCGCCACCGCCTCAACCCGTGCCCCGCGGGTGTTCCCCAGCCACACCGCCACCCAGTCACCAACCACCGGGGCCGGTGAGAGTTCTCTCGGCGCCATGGTGGCGACCAGGCCAGAGGGTGTGGCGACGTAGGTGAAGCGGCGACTGGTGCGGATCACCCGGCCCGCCACGAGGTCGTCGGCCTCGCTTCGGGACGCCTCAACGGTGGCGGCCCAGCGGCGTGCGACGTCGTCATCCCAGCCGAACGGCGCCAGGGCGGCGTCGTCAGCGGCCCCTCGGACGTTGGTGGACATGCCGTTGACGGTAGTCGTGGAGCCCGGGCCTTCGTTGTGCAGGTGGCGTTGCGATGGGCGATGATCGGGGCATGGAGCAGCACTGGGACATGTCGGGCAAGACGGTGGTCATCACCGGTGGCAACTCCGGTATCGGACTTGAGGCGGCGGTGGACTTGGCGCGGATGGGCGCGGCGGTGACGATCACGGCCCGCAACGCCCAGCGTGGCGCCACCGCGCTCGACGAGGTGCGGCGTCGAAGCGGGTCGGATCAGGTGTCGCTGGTGGCGCTCGACTTGTCGAGTCTCGCCTCGGTGCGGGCGTGCGCCGCTGAACTGCTTGGGCAGCTGGCGCACCTCGACGTGCTCATCAACAACGCCGGGGCGGTGCTCGGGGAACGCACGTTGACCGAAGACGGTTTCGAGGCGACGTTCGGTGGCAACCACCTCGGTCATCACCTGCTCACCTCCCTGCTGGCCGACCGCCTGGTGGACTCAGCCCCGGCCCGCGTGGTCGTGGTGGCTTCACTGGCTCATCGCATGGCGTGGCGCGGACTCACCTGGGACGACCTTGATCGAAGCGGGTCGTACCGGTCCATGGAGGTATACGCCGAGTCGAAACTGGCGAACGTGTTGTTCACCCGTGAGCTCGCCGGCCGGTTCATCGGTACCGGGGTGACCGCCAACTGCTGTCATCCCGGTCCGGTGCGTACCGGATTCGGTTCGTCTGAAGACGTCCACGGGTTCGAGCAGGTCATGATGGCCGTCGGACGACCGTTCATGGTGTCCGCCGCCCGTGGGGCCGAACCGCTGGTCTACCTCGCCGCGTCGCCCGACGTGGAAGGGGTCACCGGCGCCTACTTCTCCGGCGGGTACCTGCCCGGCATCCGCCAGAGCACCCCGTCCCGCCACGCCCGTGACACCGAGGCGGCCCGGCGGCTGTGGGAACTCAGTGACGCACTGGTGGGGGTCGACCCGCCCGGGTGAGCCTGGTCCCGTTCCCGGTACCGCGCTCAGTCGTCGGGGGTCAGCAGCGTCGACAGGACGGCGTTGGTGGCGATGTCGTTCCACGCATCGTGTTCTGGGCGTTCCCCACCGAACTCGATGATGATCCGGCCGAGCACCACACCCATGTACCAGCCCGACACCATGCGCAGGTCCAGTTCAGGCCGGACCCACCCCCGCAACTGGGGTTCCCTCATGACCGCGGCGAGATCACTGATGTGTTCCTCGTGGAGTTCGGCGAAACGGTCGGCGAGATCAGGGCGGCCGAGCGCGCTGCCGAGTGCACTGGTGCGGTCCAGACGGTTGGGGGCCCGGTCGATGGTGAACACCCACGTCAACATGGTGGTGACTGCATCGCGGAATTCGGCTTTCGACGTGATGGTCCCCATGGTGGCCCGGAACCGCTCGAGCGGTTCGGCGAGGTCACGTCGGTAGCGTTCGAACTGGGCGGCCTCGACGAGGCCTTCACGGCTGCCGAAGAAGTGGTAGACGGACGTGTACGCCACCCCGACTTCCTCTGACACCTCGCGGATGCGCAGGGCTGCTTCGCCGTGTTCGTCAATGGTGCGGATCGCCGCGTCGATCAACTGGTCCTTGGTCTCTGCCCCCATGTCGCAACCCTACCGTGAGGTTCCGTTCACCCCGAAAGGCCGAGGAGGCGCAGCATGCTCGGTGGGGGTGAGGGGTCACCGGCGGCCAGCATGGCGGCCCGTTCGACGTTGACGGCGTCGAACTGTCGGTCCGACCAGTCCACCCACGGCCCGTCGGCGAGGCGGTCGGGGTTGCCGCCGGCTTCGGCGCACGCCCACAGGTAGGCCTGCAGCGCCACCACGTCGTCGGGGCCGCCGACGGCACCGAGGCCGGGCACGATACGACCGGCGAGTTCGGTGAGGTCCCCGAGGGCTTCGGCCCAGCGCAACGGGTCGCCGTCGAAACAGTTCGGGGTGACCCCGAACGTGCACATGGCGCCGGCGAACAGGGTGTCGGCCTCGGGGACCAGCACCACGAGGTTCTGGTCCATCTGCCCGCCCGTGGGGACGACACATACCGAGGTGGTGAGCCAGACCGCGGCGTCCACGGTGTGGCTCACCGGCCGCGTGTCGAGGTCGTCGAACTCGTCGGCCACCTCGGGGTGGAGACGCTTGAACGCCTCGGTGTTCGCCGGGGCGTCCATGAGCGCCGAGGTTTGTGGCGACCCGTAGCGGGCGGCGAAACGGAACGTCTGGGACCCGCCGGTGTACTCGGCGTGGCTCGAGGTGTACACGGCGCGTCGTATCGGCACCTCGAAAGCCTCGAGGGCCTCGGCGAGCTGCCGGGATTGCGAGGGCACGAGGAGGGTGTCGACCACCGTGATGCCGTCGTCGTCAACGATGACCCCGGCGTTGGGGGCGCCGTGGTGTGGCGGCTCCCCGCACCAGAAGTAGGCCGCTCCGGCGAGGTGCGTCAGTTGGGTCATTGGGGCACGGTAGTGGGGGAGGGCGACGAGGATCAGTTCATGGCCGGGTCGCCGGTGAAGCGGGCGAACAGGGCGCGCTCACCGGGCTGGCGTCCCACCACGCGCTGCCACAGGGTGGCGGGGTCGGCGTCGAACACGTCGTGGACACCAATGTCGGCGGTCCACCACGCCCCGGCGTCCATCTCGGCCTCGAGCTGGCCCGGTGACCACCCGGCGTACCCGGCGAACACCCGCAGACATGGTTGTTCTCCGAGCATCGCCGACAACCCGTCCGGGTCGGCTGACAGGTCGATGAGGCCCACCTCGCCGCCGAGTCGCGGGATGGCGGTGATGGGGTGGTCAGGACCGGTGGGCGTCGCATCGGGACGCAACCGAACCAGTCCGAGAGCCCGGTCGTTGGCCACCGGGCCACCGGTGAACACCACCGCCGGTGGGGTGCCGTATGCCGCCCAGTCGGGGAGGACCACGTCAAGGGGTGTGGCCGTCGCCTGATCGAGCACCACACCGAGCGCCCCGGTGGCGTCGTGTTCGACGAGCAGGATCACCGAATGGGCGAACCGGTCGTCACCAATGACGGGCGTGGCCAGCAGCGCCCGACCGGTCAGAGCGGTCCTGCCCACCAGCGATTCGTCGTCCATTCCCTAATGGTGCCCGCTCCGGGGGCGAACCGCACCCTGACGGTGGTGGCGGCGGGTGGGCAGTAGTGTGCCGCCATGGCCAAGTCGAAAAAGACGAAGCAGCGGGCACACGAGGCTCGAGCCGCCCGCCACCAGTCGAAGGCGTCACACAAGTCGCACGACCACCTGCCCAAGGTGGGAACGCCTGCGGACAACGCCTACCGGCTTCGCCGCTCCCGCGAGGACCTCGTGGCGTTCGGAGAGTTCCGCAACTCGCGGGGTCCCACACCGGTGATCATCGCCGTACTCGTCGGCCTGCTGTTCGTGCTCGGGATCCTGGCCTGGGTGCTGTTCTTCATCTGAACGGGTTGCCTGGCCCCGTGGGTCCCGCCCACGATCATCATCGGCACCCGGACGCATCCCGAGTCGACGCAGTCGCCAGTTCAGACGGTGGTGGCCATGCCCCCATCGACGGGGAGGATGACGCCGGTCACCCACGCCGTGGCCCGTGACGCCAGGTAGATGGCGGCACCAGCGATGTCGTCGGGTTCACCGATCCGACCGAACGGGCTGGCCGCCTCAATGTGGTCGCGAAATGCGTCAAGGGTGGCGGCCATCATCTTCGACTCGAACGGTCCGGGAGCGATGGCGTTCACCGTGATGTTGTCCCGACCGAGTCGTCGGGCCAGCACCCGGGTCATGTGGTGCACGGCGGCTTTGGACGCCGAGTAGGAGTACGTGTCCATCTCGGGGACGCGGATGCCGTCGATGGAACCGATGTTGATCACCCGTGACGGGTTGCGGGACGTGCCCGCCGCCGAGAGTGCCGGGGCGAGAGCCTGTGTGAGGTGGAACACCCCTTTGACGTTGACGTCGAGCACCCGGTCCCAGGCGGTGTCGGGGAACTCGGCGAACGGCGCACCCCAGTTGGCCCCGGCGTTGTTGACGAGGATGTCGAGCCGTCCGCCCTCGCGTTCGCTGACTTCACTGGCGAGGCGTTGGCACTCGTCGGCCCGGGACAGGTCGGCGGGGATGGCGACGCACTCGCCGAACTCGGCGAACGCCGCCACGGCGGCGTCGAGCTCGTCGGCTTTGCGCGACGAGATGTACACCCGGGCCGCCCCTGCTTGGAGGTAGCCCCGGGCGATCATGGCCCCGATGCCCCGGCCACCGCCGGTGACGAGCGCCGTCTTGCCTTCAATGGAGAACAGGTCCGCAACAGTCATGGCCGCAGGCTAGTGGTGCCGCCCGATGGGGGTGCCAGCGCGGCGGTAGGGTTCGGTCGTGCCCAAGCGTCACCCCTCAGTCGACCGCCGACGGGTCCGGGCGCGGTTGGTCGCCGTGTTGACGGCGGCGGTGCTGGTGGTGGTGGGCTGCGCCCAGGACGAACCTGAGGCGACGCCCGTCGACACGACGGCGGTGGTGGCCGCCCCGGGGGACTACGTGGCCACCATCACCTACACGGCGCACGGCATCCCCCACATCACCGCCGACGATCTTGGCAGCGTCGGGTTTGGGCAGGGCTGGGCGGCCGCTTCGGACCGGGGGTGTGAGCTGTTCGACCAGATCACCAAGGTGCGTGGTGAGCGTGCCCGATGGCAGGGGGCGGGCCCGGCGGGGGCGTACGTCGATTCCGATTTGGCCTACCGGGCGTGGAACCTGCGTGGCCGGGCCGAGGCGTTGTGGCCGACGTTGAGCGCCGACGCCCAGGCCATGACCGAGGGGTACGCCGCAGGGGTGTCGGCGTGGCTGGCCGAGACGGGGGCTGACGCTGTGCCGGGATGGTGCGCCGGTGCGCTGTGGCTCGGCCCCATCGACGCGTTGGACCTCGTGGCGTACCACCACGACCTCGCCATGGTGACGAGCGGCCGTCGACTCATCCCGGCAGTCGCGTCCGCCCAGCCCCCCGACCCCTCAGGGGCGGTGGCGTCCACCGGTCCGCCGGTGCTGCCCGCACCCGCCGACGTCTCCGCCGTGGCGTGGGCGTTGGGTCGCGGCGCCACCGGCACCACCACGTCCGTGTTGGGTTCGGCCACGGCGTTTGCCTGGGAGGGCGAACTGGCGTTGTGGGAGAACCAGCTCACCGTGCCGGGCGAACTGAACGTGTACGGCATGTCGCTGGTGGGCCTGCCCGGCGTCTTCAACGGGTTCAACGAGTCGGTGGCGTGGACCCAGGTCCCCTCCGCCGGTCAGCGACTCACCTACGTCGACCTCGAATTGGTGCCGGGCAACCCCACCGCGTACCGGGTGGGTGACGCGACGGTGGACATGACGCCGGTGCCGGTGAGCGTCGAGGTCGCCGAGGGGGCGACACCCACGGTGGAACGCACGTTGTGGACCACCCAGTGGGGCCCGGTCATCACACCACCCGGTATGCCGTGGACCACCGAGCGCGCCTTCGCCTACGGCGACGCCGCCGTGGTGCGGCCCGCTCTCGTCGACCAGTTCCTCGGCATGGCCACCGCGGCGTCCACCGCGGAACTCGACGCCGTGCACGCCACGGTGGGGGCGACCGGGTTCACCCAGACGGTGGCGGTCACCGCTACAGGCTGGGCGCTGCTCACCGACGCGTCGCCCACCCCGGCGGTGGCCGACGAGGTGCTTCTCGACGCCCAGGTCGCCGCCGTCGACGATCCGGTTGCGGCGGCGGTGGCTGCCACCGGTGCGGTGCTGCTCGACGGCACGAACCCTGCTGCGGTGTGGGAGACCCGTGAGGGCGCCGTCGCTGCGGGCCTGTTGCCGTATGCGGCGTTGCCTCGGGCGCAGGTGCGTGACTGGTTGGTGGCGACCGGTGACAACGTGTGGGTGCCCAACGACGACCGACGGCTCACGTTCTCGTCGCCGCTGGTGGGACCAAGTGGGGTCCCGTTGAGTACCGCGGCGCGTCACGCGTTGCGCACCGTGACGGACCTGGTCGCCACCGCACGGGACGAGGGTCGTGACCTCGGGGCGGCGGACGTGCGCACCGCCATGTTCGCCAACGAGGGTCTGGTGTCGGGTCTGGTGCGACAGGCGGTGGTGGAGCGCTGTCGTGCCGTCGAGGCCGTCGAGGTGCCCGCCCGGTTCACCGCCGAGGGCGCCCAGGTCTGGCCGGCGCAGGTGGTGTCGATGGGGGAGATCTGTGACCTCGTGGAGCGCTGGCGCACCACGTGGGGTCTCGACGACCAGGCCACCGCGGTGTGGGACGTGTTCCTCGCCTCGTTCGAACCCGGGGAACTTCTCGACGCCGGGCGCTTGTTCGCCAACGGGTTCGATCCCGCCGATCC